>JBDTQT010000115.1:0-12303 GCA_039932055.1 Thermoanaerobaculia bacterium | reverse complement strand
CCTGCATCTCGCGGGTGCGCACCGGATCGAAGCGCTCGTACTGGTAGAAGTGGCGTGCCAGCAGCTCGAGCGCCTTCTCTTTCTTCCCCAGCTGCGCCCAGATCGCCGCCAGGTTGTACGACGCCTCGAGCACCGGCTCGTTCGCCTGCGCGATCCGCAGCGCCTCGTCGGACTTACCCTGGCCGACGAAGTAGGTCGCGGCGAAGATCTTGTTGTAGAGATCGTCGGGCGCCAGTGCCAGCGCCTGCTCGACATAGCCCCAGGCCTTGGCGAACTTGCCCTCGGAGTTCCAGTAGACCGCCAGGTTGCGATAGGTGAGCGGCAGCGGGTATTCGGCGATCGAAGCTTCGAACATCGCGACACCGCGCGCGAAATCGCCCTGGTGGATCGTCATCTTGCCCAGGCCGTGGAGGGCGACCGCGCGCGAGATCGCGTCGGCGGGGCGTGCCAGAATCTCGTCGAAGAGCGCGCGCGCCAGTTGCCAGTCGCCGCTGTGATGGCGGTGGAACTCGGCGAGGAAGCGCGTCGCCACCGCGTCGGCGGGATCGGCGGCGTGGGCCTGCTCATAGGCGCGCCGCGCGTCGTCGATTCGCAGCTCGAACTCGGCTCGCAGGCCGGAACGCAGCAGCGAGTCCATCTCCGCTGTCCTGGCCTCCGAGAGGTCGGGCTGCGGCAGTTCCAGCGCGGCGTCCTCCTCCTCCACCGGCCGGCCGAGCCGCTTGAGCGCCTTCTGGGCCTTGCGCGCCGCCGCCGGGAGGAGGCAGCGGTGGGCGAAGATCTCCTGGTAGAGGCCCACCGCGGCATCGCTCTCGCCGGCCTTTTCCTTCGCCACCGCCTCGTCGAGGCGCGCCTCGGCCACGGCGCGCCGGCGGTCGAGCTCGGCGCGCAACAGCCGTTCGAGGGAGCCGACCCGCAGCTGCCCCTTCTCCGGCGCGAGACGGGCCAGCTCGACGCCATCGGCGCCGACGAGCAGCGCCGCCGCGGTGCCGTCCAGCGCGCCGAACTTGAGACGCAGCGCGGCGGCGTCGGAGGGGACGATCCAGAAGCCGGTGCAAGGGGCGATCGTGACGGTGAGATAGCGCGACTCGAGGAGTTGCGAGCCGCGGGCCTCGTCGCGCGACACCGGGAACCAGAGCACCGAAAGCCCCGAAGGTTCGGGGACGGGCGCCGCCTGGGGGTCGAGCACCTTCCACGGCACGCGGTAAACCTCGGCCTCGCCGATTCCGCCGGAGGAGACTCCCCCCATGCCACCGCCGCCGCCGCCGCCGCAGGTCGCCGCGGCGGGAGAGAGCGAGACGAGCATCGCGAGCAGTGCGGAAGCGGCGATCGGACGGCGCATGAATGATCTCCGGGCAGCTTCCGGTCAGCGGGTGAGGGGGTTCGCGCTTTCGGCGTCGATGCCGAGCTCGCGCACGGCGAGTGCCGCGACGTGGCGTGAGATCTCGCCGCGACGCGCGAGCTCGCCGAGCGCGGCGAGGGCGACGTGCTCGGCGTCGATGCCGAAGAACCGCCGCAGCTCCGCGCGCGTCTCGCTGCGACCGAAGCCGTCCGTGCCGAGCGGCAGCAAGCCCTGCGGCACCCATCTGGCGATCTGGTCGGGCACGAGCTTCATGAAGTCGGAGACCGCGACCACCGGCCCGCGCGCCGCGCCGAGCAGGTTCGTCACGTAAGGTACGCGCGCCTCTTCACCGGGATGAAGCATGTTCCAGCGCTCGCACTCGAGCGCCTCGCGGCGCAGTTCCTTGTAGGAGGTGGCGCTCCAGACGTCGGCCGCGACGCCGTAGCGCTCCTCGAGGATCCGCTTTGCGCGCAGCGCCTCGCCGAGGATCGAACCGGAACCGAGAAGCTGCACCCGCGGGCGCTCGGCCGGAAGATGCGAGGGCGCGAAGAGGTAGAGCCCCTTGAGGATCCCCGCGGCCGCACCCTCGGGCATCGGCGGCATCACATAATTCTCGTTGTAGAGGGTGAGGTAGTAGAAGATGTCCTCGCGCTGCTCGTACATGCGGCGCAGGCCCTCTTCGATGATCACCGCGAGCTCGAAGGCGTAGGCGGGATCGTAGGCCACGAGGTTCGGAACCGTGGTGGCGAGGACGTGGCTGTGGCCGTCCTCGTGCTGCAGCCCCTCGCCGTTCAGGGTCGTGCGGCCGGCGGTCGCGCCGAGCAGGAAGCCACGCCCGCGCTGGTCGCCGAACGCCCAGATCTGGTCGCCGATCCTCTGGAAGCCGAACATCGAGTAGAAGATGAAGAACGGGATCATGTCGAGGCCGTGGGTCGCGTACGCCGTGCCGGCGGCGGTGAAGGAGGCCATCGAACCGGCCTCGGTGATCCCCTCCTCGAGGATCTGCCCGTCCTTGACCTCCTTGTAGAACAGCAGCGTCTTCGAGTCCACCGGCTCATAGAGCTGGCCCTTGCTGGCGTAAATCCCGTGTTGGCGGAAGAGCGACTCCATGCCGAAGGTGCGCGCTTCGTCGGGGACGATCGGCACGATGCGCCTGCCGATCTCCGGGTCCTTCAGCAGCTGCCGCAGAATCTGCACGAAGCCCATCGTCGTCGAGACTTCACGGTTGCCGCCGGCGAGGAACTCGGCGAAGGTCGCCTTCGGCGGTTGAGCCATCGGCACCGTCCAGACCTTGCGCGACGGGACGCTGCCGCCGAGCGCGGCGCGCCGGGCGCGCAGATACTCGATCTCCGGGCTGCCCTCGGCCGGGCGATAGAACGGCGCCGCCGCCAAGTGCTCGTCCGACACCGGAATCTCGAAACGGTCGCGGAAGGCGCGCAGCTCTTCCTCATTCAGTTTCTTCTGCTGATGGGCGACGTTCTTGCCCTCACCGGAACTACCCATGCCGTAACCCTTGATGGTCTTGGCGAGGATGACCGTCGGCGCCCCCTTGGTCTCGGTGGCGGCCTTGTAGGCGGCGTAGACCTTCTCCGGATCGAGTCCGCCGCGTCGCAGGTAGGGCATCTGGTCGTTGGGAATGTCCACCACCATCGCCGCCAGCTCGGGGTAGCGCCCGAAGAAGTGCTCGCGGATGTAGGCGCCGCCCTCGACCGAATACTTCTGGTACTCGCCGTCCAGCGTCTCGTTCATCACCCGGACGAGCCAGCCGTCCTTGTCGCGGTCGAGGAGCGGATCCCAGGAGGAGCCCCAGATCACCTTGAGCACGTTCCAGCCGGCGCCGCGGAACGCCGCCTCGAGCTCCTGGATGATCTTGCCGTTGCCGCGCACCGGTCCGTCGAGACGCTGCAGGTTGCAGTTGACGACGAAGGTGAGGTTGTCGAGGCCTTCGCGGGAGGCGAGCGTCAGCGCTCCGAGCGACTCGGGTTCGTCGGTCTCGCCGTCGCCGAGAAACGCCCAGACTCGCCGATGGCCGGTAGCGGCGAGGCCGCGATTCTCGAGATAGCGGTTGAAACGCGCCTGGTAGATCGCCGAGATCGGACCCAGGCCCATCGAAACTGTCGGAAACTCCCAGAAGTCGGGCATCAACCAGGGATGCGGATAGGACGAGAGCCCGCCGCCCGGCGCGAGGTCGCGGCGGAAGTTCTCGAGCCGCGACTCCGGCAACCGCCCCTCGAGATAGGCGCGGGCATAGATACCTGGCGAGGCGTGCCCCTGGAAATAGATCAGGTCACCGTCGAAGCCGCTCTCCCCGCGGCCGCGGAAGAAATGGTTGAAGCCGACTTCGAGCAGCGTCGCCGCCGAGGCGTAAGTCGAGATGTGGCCGCCGATGCCGTCCTCGTGTTTGTTGGCGCGCACCACCATCGCCATGGCGTTCCAGCGGATGATCGACTTGATGCGGCGCTCGAGTTCACGGTCGCCGGGATAGGCCGGCTGTTCGAACCAGGGGATCGTGTTGACGTACGGACTCACCGGCGCCGGGAGTGGCACGCCCCGCCGGTAGGCGCGGTCGGCCAGCTCACCGAGAAGGAAGCGGGCGCGCTCCTCGCCGCGAGCGGCGATGACGTCGTCCAGCGCCTCGAGCCATTCGTGGGTTTCCGACCCGTCGATGTCGCCTCTGCCGTCCATGGAGCCTCCTCGCTCGAACGAAGAATACCGGCTCGACCGGCCGCCGGGCCAGACCGCAAGTAAGAGGTTACGGGAAGGCGGCGACGACCCGGGGAGCCGGGTCGTTACGCAGCCGTCTGTCGAAGTCAGCCTTCCGAGTCGACGGGGCTCGAGGACGGACCAGGGGCGCCGTTGCCGGGAGCCGTGGGGGCACCGTCGGGCCGGCGGCCGCGACCACCCCGGCGCTTGCCGCCGCGACGACGGGGTCGATCGGACCTATCGGCGCCGGCAGCGGCGTGCGTCGGGACTCCGCGAGGCACCTGGCGGGTGCGCAGATGCCGGTCGCCGCCGGCGTGCGAAACGGGCACGTAGGCGGACGGCTCCACGTTGCCGTTGACCTCCGGCAGCTCGACGGGAATGTCATGCAGACGGCGGATCACCTTCAGTTGACCGTCCTCCGGTTCGCCGTTGTCATCGAAATTCTCATCGCCGCTGAAAAGTACGAGAGGCTCACCCGTCGCCTGCGCGGCCGGCAGGTCGCCGCGCTTGCCGCGGCGTCGCTTGCCGCCGCGTCGCCGCTTCTTGCCGCCGCGGCGCGCTTCGCCGGCGCCGTCGCCGGTGCCGGCCGCCGCGCCGTCCTCGGTCTCCGCCTCGGACTCGGCCGACGGATTGACCTCGAACACCACCGACGCGAGCGCTGCCGGGTTCGCGGCCCGGCGCACGCTCGCTTCCGCCTTGTGCGGCGCCATGGTGATCGGCGTCTGGCGGTCGCGCCACTCGATCTGCTCCTCGGGGCCGTGCAGGCGATGGGAGGCGACGATCTCGATCTCGATGTCGTACTCCGCCTCGAGCCGCGCCAGATCCTTGCGCCTTCCGTTCTGCATCGCCTCGGCGAGCTCGGGATGCATCTCGACGCGCGCCTTGAGCAGGCGGCCGGTAGCCGCCCGACCTTCGATGCGGCGCATCAGGTTCAGGCCCACCGATTCGATCGACGGCACGCGGCCGGTGCCCTGGCAGGTCGGGCAGGCGCGCTGCGCCCGCGCCCGAAGCGACTGCTGGATGCGCTGGCGGTTGATCTCGAGCAGCCCGTTGGGCGACAGGCGCCCGACCGTCGAGCGCGCGCGGTCGATCTTCAGCGAATCCTTCATCGTCTTCTCGACCGCGCGCCGGTTCTTCATGCTGCGCAGGTCGATGAAGTCGACGACGACCAGGCCGCCGAGGTCGCGCAGGCGGAGCTGACGCGCGACCTCGCTCGCCGCCTGCAAGTTGGTCTCGAGCGCCATGTCTTCGTGGTTGCCGCCGCTTCCGGCGCGCCCCGAGTTGACGTCGATCGCGGTCAAGGCCTCGGTCGAATCGACGACGATCGACCCGCCGCCCGGCAGCGGCACGGTGCGGGCGAAGATCTGCTCGATCTGGCTCTCGAGCGAGTACTTGGAAAACAGCGGCACGCGCTCGACATAGTGCGTGAGCTCGACCCGGGTCCGCGGCATGAACGCCTGCATGTACTCGGCGGCCTGCTGGAAGGCGGTCTCGTCGTCGACCAGGATCTCGTCCACGCCGACGTCCAGATGGTCGCGCAGGGCGCGCAGGATCAGGTCCTGGTCGCTGTAGAGGAGGCGCGGGCCGGTACCGCGCCGTGCCTCGGTCTGAATGCGCTTCCAGACCCGGAGAAGGGCCGCAAGGTCCTTCTGCAGCTCGGTCCGGGTTTCGCCGAGGGCGTTGGTACGCACGATGACGCCGCCGCCGTCGGGGAGCTCGAGCTTGCCGGCGATGCCGCGAAGCTCGGCGCGGGTCTCTTCGTCCTCCACCTTGCGCGACACGCCGCGCGTGTCGTCGAACGGGGTGAAGACCAGATAGCGCCCGGCAAGCGAGAGGTTGGTGGTGATCGCGGCACCCTTGGCGTTCTCGGGTTCGCGGGTGACCTGAATGACGATCGGCTTGCCCTGCTGCAGGATCTCCTGGATCTCCGGGCGGCCGCCGTGTGCCGGTTCGGCGTAGCGCGCCTCAGGGACCACGTCCTGAATGGCGAGAAAACCGTTCTTGCCGGTGCCGTAGTCGACGAAGGCGGCGTTCAGGGCCGGCTGGAGATTCGAGATCACGCCGCGATAGATGTTGCCGCGCGTCAGACCCCCCTCTCCGACTTCGACCTGGTAGTTCTCGAGCCCGGCATCGGAGACCACGGCAATGCGTAGTTCCTCCGCGCTGCGGGCGTTGATGAGCATTTTTCGAGACAAGCTGACTCCGTGAAAAAGCGTTGCGAGCGTTTGGGGCGGGCGCAAAGGCGGCGGCAAAAGCGCCCGCGGAAGTGGCGACAGTCTACTACGGTCCGGGCCCGGTGGGCCGTTTCGCCCCCTGGACCGGTACGATTGCCCGACGATGGCCTCCGCCGACGCCGGTCCGCCGCCCCCTTCCGACCCTGAACAGGGGATCTACCGCGGCCGCCGGATCGCTCGCCGATTCGTCTCGCCGGACGGCTTCACGGTGCTGGTCGGCAAGACCGCCGAGGAGAACGACCTGCTGTCGACCAAGCTCACTCAGCCGCTCGACTTCTGGTTCCACCTAGCAGGCGATTCGGGCTCGCACGTCCTGGTGCGCAACCCCGGCCACCTCGAGCGCCTGCCGAAGCCGGCCGAGCAGTTTGCCGCCGCCCTCGCCGCCGGCTACTCGAAAGCCAGGAACGCCGGCCGTGTCGCCGTCCACATGGCCCGCGGCGCCGATGTCGGCAAGCGCCGCGGCCAGCTCCCCGGCGAAGTCACCCTCGAGCGCTACACCACCGTGATGGTCAAGCCGCAGCGAGAGTGACTGCATTCGCTGACCTCAACAACGGGAGGGAGGCTCCGGCGCTAGCCTATTCGGGGTCGGTGGCCAGCCTCACTAGACGCCGGCCCCGAATAGGCGAGTGCCGGAGTTTCCCGGTGCAATAGCGGCAGTGTGCGCCACTCCGGCACTCGGGAATCCAGGGCGGGCGCTTATTGAAGCTGGCACCCACCCTGGATTCCCGAGCGCCGGAGCGGCTTGGCGAAACGATCATGTTTTACGCTAGATTTGCGCTTCATGAGGAAGATCGTCCACGTCGACATGGACGCCTTCTACGCTTCGGTCGAGCAGCGCGACCGGCCGGAGCTGCGCGGGAGGCCGGTTGTGGTTGCTTGGACCGGGCCGCGGTCGGTGGTCTGCGCGGCGTCGTATGAGGCGCGGCGCTTCGGCATCCGCTCGGCGATGCCGGCGGTCACCGCCCAACGGCAGTGTCCGCAGGCGATCTTCGTGCCACCCGATTTCACCCGCTACCGCGAAGTCTCGCGACAGGTGCGGGCGATCTTCCTGCGCCATACCGCGTTCGTCGAGCCGCTGTCGCTCGACGAGGCCTACCTCGACGTCACCGAGGAGCTGACCGGACTTGCCACGGCGACGGAGACGGCCCGCGTCATCCGGCGCGAGATCCGCGAAGAGACCGCGCTCACCGCCTCAGCCGGTGTCGCGCCCAACAAGTTCCTCGCCAAGATCGCCTCCGACTGGAGAAAGCCCGACGGCCTCTTCGTCATCCGGCCGCATGAGGTCGAGGCCTTTCTCGCGCCGCTGCCGGTGGGCAAGCTCCCCGGCGTCGGCGAGACCACCGGCGGGGCGCTCGGCGCGATGGGCATCGCGACGGTGAACGACCTGCGGGCACGGCCCCTGATCGAGCTCGAGCTCGCTTTCGGCAAGTTCGGCCGCCGCCTGCACGAGCTCAGCCTGGGAATCGACGACCATCCCGTCGTCAGCGAACGACCGGTCAAGTCGATCTCCTCGGAGACCACCTTCGAACAAGACCTGCCGCTCGAGGCGCTGCCGTCCTCGATCGAGCGCCTGGCGCTCAAGGTCTGGGAGGCCGCGCGCCGGCGCGAGCGCGTCGGGCGGACGGTGACGGTGAAGCTCAAGACCGGCGACTTCCGCTCACTCTCCCGCCGCCGCACGCCGGAGGTCCCGCCGGCCGATCCACGCGAGCTCGCAGGGATCGCTACCGCGCTGCTCGACCTGTTCGGCGAGAGCACGTCGACCCGCTTCCGCCTCGCCGGGGTCGGCGTCTCGAACTTTCTCGACGAGGCCACCGAGACCCCCCAGGCGGAGCTCTTTCCCGAAGCAGAATAGAATGGGCAGGAATGCAAGAAGCCCTCCTTCCGCAACATCCGGTTCCAGAGACCTCCCGCTCCTTCGACGATCTGGGTATGACGCCCGAGCTCCGGCTCGCCGTCGCCGAGCTCGGCTGGGTGCATCCGACGCCGATCCAGGCCGCTGTGATCGCCGAAGCGATCGCCGGCCGTGACATTCTCGGTCTTGCCGAGACTGGCTCCGGCAAGACCGCCGCGTTCGCGATTCCGCTCGCCCAGCGCATTCAGGCCGGTAGCGGCACCCGCGGACTCATCCTCTCGCCGACGCGCGAGATCACGCTGCAGACGAAGGCATTTCTCGACTACTTCGGCGCCAGCCATCGGCTGCGCAGCGTGTCGCTCATCGGCGGTCTCAATATCAAGCACCAGATGGACGAGCTGGCCAAGAAGCCCTGCATCGTCGTGGCCACCCCCGGGCGGCTCCTCGACCATCTCGAGCGCCGCACGGTGAGGCTCGACAAGGTCGAAGAGTTGGTTCTCGACGAAGCCGACCACATGTTCGACATGGGCTTCATGCCGCAGATCAACGCCATCCTGGCCTACCTGCCGAAGGTCCGCCATACGCTGATGTTCTCGGCCACCATGCCGCCGCCGATCGAGCGCCTGGCGCAGCGCTTCCTGCGGGATCCGCTGCGGGTGGACATCATCCCCCCGGGACGCGCCGCGGCGGGCATCTCGCATCGCCTCTACCTGGTGGATCCGGACAACAAGAAGCCGTGCATCCTGTCGCTGCTCAACCAGGAGCTCGGCTCGACCCTGGTCTTCGTGCGCCGCCGGAGCGACGCCGAGTGGCTCTACCGGGCTCTCCTGCGTGAAGGTCACCCGGTCGACCGAATCCACTCCGACCTGTCGCAGAAGGAGCGCATCGCCTCCCTCGACGGCTTCCGCGAGGGTCAGCATCGGATCATGATCGCTACCGACATCGCTTCGCGCGGCCTGGATGTGCCGGGGATCCAGCACATCATCAACTACGACCTGCCCGAGACGGTCGAAGACTACGTTCACCGCGCCGGCCGCACGGCACGCGGCAACGCCACCGGGCTGGTGTCGTCGATCGCCAGCTGGATCGACAAGGAGAAGGTCCGTGACATCGAGGCGGCGATCTCCCAGCCGCTCCCGCGCTGCACCACCCCCGGCGTCGAGCCCTTCACCGAGCGCACCGGCGCCGCCCCTTCTTTCAAGCGCACGCGCAAGGCCCGCTGGTAGGTCGACCGAGCGGCGAGTCGACCGGAGTCGCCGTTCCTATCTGCCGGCGTTCGCCGCGTTGACCAGACTGCAGACCACGGGTACGCTGTTCTCCGGCGCCGGCTTGAGTCCGATGCCGGCATAGCGCCCCGCGAGCGCCGCTGCGTTCCGGACGCGGAACGCCTCCGGTGCACGCTCGTAGTCGGGACAGATCTGGAGGATGGCCTTCTGGATCGACTTCGCCATCGCCGGGCTCATATGCGAGGGATTGAGCGCCTCGTCCCAGTAGTCGTTGACGTAGTCGCTCCACGAGAAGGCGCGCTGGATCTCCGCACGGTCCCCAGAGAAGCGAACGATGGCGGACTTCCCGGGCACAATGCCGTCCTCGAAGAGGCTGCGGTAGAAGAGGTAGCCCTCGTAGTTGGCCACCAGATCGGCGTTCGAGTAGATGCTCGTGGTCAGCTGACCGAAGAGCCAGCGCTCGTTGAAGGTGCCGCGGCCGAGGATGTGGTCCTCCCGCCAGCCGGCGAGGCGCGAGAAGTAGTACTTCTTGCCCTGCGAGAAGAAATGGCCGAGTTTGTCGCTGCCGGTGAGTACCCCCGACAGTTTGATCGTGCGGCCGACGCCGAAGATCCAGTTGACCCGGCGAGCGGTGAACGGCAGGCCGTTGTAGATGCTGTCATGACGGAACTGCGGCAGGCGTTCGATCTCCGGCGACCGGATCGCCAGGCGCTCGATCCGGTCGACCCAGTAGAGCCCGCCGAGCTCGTTGAAAATCGCCAGCGTGAAGGCGTAGCGGTCGGCTCCGCCGCGCCACCCGGCGGCCGCATGGACGAGCGCCTGGTTGACGATGCGATCGAGCGTCGGCTGCGCGTCGGCGATCGGCTGCAGGCGATGGGTGTACTGGTCCGTTTCGTAGCCCGCCGCGACGGCCGCGAGGCCCAAGGTGGCCAGCACCGCCAGAGCAACCCGCGTTGTCCGATACGGCTGTGCGATCAGAACCTCCAGCCCACCGTCGCCGAGGCGCTGCTGCGATTGCCGAATCCGCCCTCGACGTCGAGTGTCCAGTGCTCGGCCAGGTCGGTGCGCAGGCCGACGAGCCCGTTCCAGCGGTCCTTCTGCTTGAGGTCGACGGCGAACGGCACCGGACCGACGTACGGCAGCACGATCGTTCCGCTGTGCTTCTCCTCGGAATCGAGGTACATCGCGCCGACCCAGAGTGCGCCGTACTGGTTGTGGAGCCCCAGCCGCGGCATCACCACCAGCGACTTGGCGCTCGAGTCGAAGTCGCCCGAAAGGTCGCTCTTCGTCACCACTCCGGTGAGCGAGGTGAACCAGACGTCGCCGCCCGCCGCGAGCGTCATCCCGCCGCCGTAAACCGTCCCGTCATAGGTGATGGCGAGCCTGCCCAGCGGAAAGGGCAATGGGACGTTGCTGAAGTCCACCTCGGTGCTGCCGTCGATCGAGCCGACGAGGCCGAAGACATTGAGGAAAGGGAAGAGCCACACGTCCATCTGAACGTTGTAGTCGGTGATCCGGTTGCTGATTTCGAAGCGGTCGAGCGGCAGGTTGGCGAAGCCCGGAATACCCAGACTCAGGCTGTCGAGCCGGTAGTCCTGGACCTGGTCGTAGAGCGTGATGCCGATGCCATAAGGCAGCGGCAGCTTCTTGCCTTCGGCGAGCGACGCAGCGAACGGCGGGCCGCCGGCTTGCGCCGCCGGTGCCCCTGCCACTGCCGTCAGGATAGCCAGCACGACTGCGAGCTTGAGAACAAACTTCATGGAGCGGGTCCCCCTCTTTTGGTTCCGGCGAGTCTAGCCCAAGCAGATCCGACCGGCGCCCAGTCGAACTCCCGCCAGCGGTCAGTACCGCGGCAGGAGGCTCCCCGATTTGAGGTCGAAACGATCGCCCGCAACCAGAATCCGGGTCGTCAGCTCGTCGGTCGCGAGCTTCGGCTTGACCGCCCCACCGTCCGTCCGCACGACCGACCGCCGCGCGTCGAAGATCATCACCCAACCCTCACCCATGACATCGAAGGTGCGGTCGGGGCGGATCCAGATCGAGGTGCGCTCGTCGACGCCGATACCGGGGAGCTCCGGATGTTCGAGCACCACCGAGATGAGCCGGTTCTGGCGCTGGCGGGCGACGAAGTGCTGGTCGAGGATCGCCTCGGTGACGTAACCCAGCCCCTCCTTGACCTCGACGTTGCCGCCGCGCACCACCGTGAAGTCGCCCTCGCCGGTGAGCATCACCCGGCTCATGCAGGCGAGACCGGCGGAGCTCCCGGAGAGCACGCCGCCGTCGTCGTAGACCTTGCGGATCGCCGCTTCGGCCGGCGTACCGAGGATCGCCGCGGTGATCTTCGCCTGGTCGCCGCCGGTGAAGAAGATCACCTTCGCCGCCGCGATGGCGGCGAGGAAATCCGGCTTCGAAGCGTCCTCACGCGTGCGCAGATCGATCCACCGCATGCCGGTGGCCCCCATCGCCTGGAGCTCGTCCACATACTCCTGCCCGGTCTCGGCCCTCTCCGAAGCGGTCGGCAGGATGAGGATCACCGCGTCCTTCCCCCCCGCGAGCCGGAAGATCGTCGGCCAGAACGGATCCGACTCCCCCCCGCCGCCGTTGAGCACGAGGTGCCCTTTCGCCGCCGGCGGCGCGCCCGCGCTTTCCGCTGCGCAGCCGGTCGAAGGCGCAACGAACGCCCCCCAGACCAACAGAGCGGCGGCCCAGGCGAAGCACTTCCTGACCCAGGCAGGCCGCTCGGTTCGCATAGTCGTCCTCTCTCTCATTCGACCCCCGGTACAAGCTGCAGTTTCGAAACGGTTGCCTTGTCGATCGCGCCGTCGCTCCACGGCACCGGCCGGGTCTCACTCTTGAGATAGAGCGGCAACTGGTCGGCGTAGTGCGGATCCCAGGGGTGGCCCGCCTGGCCGCCGGGGAGGATCGAGAGGCCGCGGTCGGCGTCGCCGA
>JBDTQT010000114.1:0-12329 GCA_039932055.1 Thermoanaerobaculia bacterium | reverse complement strand
CGCCGGCCAGGAGGACCACTACGGCGACATGGACTTCAAGGTCGCCGGCACGCGCAAGGGCATCACCGCCCTGCAGATGGACATCAAGGTCGGCGGCGTCTCGAAGTCGGTGATGGAGACCGCCCTCGAGCAGGCTCGCCTCGGACGGCTGCACATTCTCGGCAAGATGGAAGCGATCATCGGCATGCCGCGTCAGGATCTCTCCGACTTCGCGCCCCGCCTTTACACCATCCAGATCAACAAGGAAAAGATTCGCGACATCATCGGACCCGGTGGCAAGACGATCCGCTCGATCGTCGAAGAGACCGGTTGTCAGGTCGAAGTCGAGAACGACGGCCGCGTGATCATCGCTTCGCCCAACGCCGAGGCGGCCAAGCGCGCGATCCAGATGGTCGAGCGCCTGACGCAGGTCCCCGAGATCGGCAAGCTCTACACCGGCACCGTGCGCCGCGTCGAGGCCTACGGCTGCTTCGTCGAGATCATGCCCGGCACCGACGGCCTGGTGCACATCAGCGAGCTCGCCCCCTACCGGGTGCGCGAGACCTCCGATGTGGTCAAGGAGGGCGACGAGCTCACCGTCAAGGTCATCGACATCGACGACACGGGCCGCGTCCGTCTCTCCCGCAAGGCGGTCATCGTCGAGGCTCCGGACTATGACCCGGCGGCCTACGCCGGCATGGGCATGAGCGAAGACGAGCGTCCGCCGCGCGCCGAGGGTCCGCCCTCCGGCGGCCGTGGCGGAGATCGCGGCGGCCGTGGCGGTCGGCCGGAGCGTGGCGGCCGCAGTGGCGGCGGCCGGGATTCGCGCGGTCCGCGCCGCTGACGCACCGCTTGCAGTAGTTCTAGAATCGGGCCGGGTCGAAGACGATCCGGCCCGTTTTCTTTTCGCAGGAACCGAGGTTCTGATGCCGCACGGAGAACTTTCGATCGACGAACTGGCCGACCACCTCGACCGGCTGCTCGAGGCGGGCTCCGGCAAGGACTTCGGGCCGAACGGCTTGCAGGTCCAGGGGCGACGCCCGATCCGCCGGATCGCTACCGGAGTCTCGTCCTGCGTCGAGCTCTTCGAACGCGCCCGCGATGCCGGCGCCGACGCCGTGCTGGTGCACCACGGTCTGTTCTGGGACGGCATGCCGCGGCAGCTTACCGGCCACACCTACGCCCGGGTCGCGACCCTGCTCGAGGCCGGCATCCACCTCCTTGCCTACCATCTGCCGCTGGATCGCCATCCGGAGCTCGGCAACAACATCCTGGCCGTGAAGCGTCTCGGCCTCTATTCGGTCGAGCCGTTCGCCGACTACCACGGCCTGCCGATCGGCTTTCGCGGCCGCTATCCCGAACCGGTGTCGCGCGAGGAGTTGGTCGAGCGCTGTCGCAAGGTCTTCGGTCAGGAGCCGCTCGCCTTTCTCTCCGGCCCGGCGGAGATCTCCACCGTCGGCATGGTCAGCGGCGGCGCCGCCAGCGAGGTTCATCAGGCCATCGCCGCCCGGCTCGACGCCTATATCACCGGGGAGCCGACCGAGTGGGTGATGAATGTGGCGCGCGAAAATCGCATCCACTTCCTCGCCGTCGGCCATTACGCCAGCGAGCGACTCGGGATCCAGGCCCTGGGCGCGCACCTCGCCGCCCGCTTCGGCCTCGCTCACGAATTCATCGACGTCCCCAATCCGGTCTGACCCGAGGCGGACAAACGAGCGTCGCGATCCGTTCCTTGACTCTGTGCGGGCGGTCTCCGGCACTCGAGATCTTGGGGCTGGCTCCTATTTGAAGCGTGGTCGCCAACCCCAAGATCTCGAGCGCCAGAGCCCGCCTCGTAACACTGTTGGCTCTCTTTGCTCACGGCTGTACCGACGAGGGGTGGCTGGACCGAGGGCTCCCATGGGCGCGGAGCGTTTCTTCAGCGAGCACCCATGGGAATCGGGCCAGACAGGACCCCGAGCACAAGGCCTCGCTTACGAGCTAGCTTCGGCCTTCGCGAAGAAGCGGAAGAAGTTGTCTGTGGTCAGCGCCGCGGTGGCGGCGAGGTCGAGGCCGAGCTCGAGGCCCAGGCGGGTGGCTATCTCCACCGTGAAGGCGGGTTCATTCGGTTTGCCGCGGTAGGGCACCGGCGCCAGGTACGGCGTGTCGGTCTCGACCAGGAAGCGGTCGCGCGGCGTTCCTGCAATGACCTCCCTCACGTTGTCCGCCTTGGGAAAGGTGACCATCCCCGACATGCCGAGCATGCAGCCGTGGGCGACGACGATCTCCGCCATCCCGCGGCCGCCGGCGAAAGAGTGGAAGTCGGCCTTCAGGTTCACGAACTCGGGCTCTCCGAGGATCGCCAGCATGCGGTCGTTCGAGTCGCGGTTGTGGACGATCGCCGGCAGGTCGAGCTCGATCGCCAGCCGCCACTGCGCGCGCAGAACCTCCTCCTGCACCTCGCGCGGAGCGTGGTCGTAGAAGAAGTCGAGCCCGCACTCCCCCACCGCGACCACCTTGGGATCGGCGAGCAGAGCGCGCAGTCGCTCATCATCGCCGGCTTTCCAGGTCGCGGCCTCGTGCGGATGCACGCCGAGGGCGCACCAGACGTTCTCCTCGGAGTGGCAGAGCGCGAGGAGATCTTCCGCCTGGTCGAGCTGTGTCGCTGGCACCAGGAAGCCCTCGACGCCACGCGCGCGCGCCCGTGTGAGCGCACCCGCCCGGGCATCCGGCTCCAGGTACTGCAGATGACAGTGCGAGTCGACGAGGAAAGGGCGTGGGCTCACTTCACGCGCGTTCCGTTCGCCGCCCCGAGGGCGTGCGGACGGACCAGGATCGGCCTGCCGTCGACGTCCGTCGCCGCCAGGATCATGCCGCGCGACTCGACGCCCATGAGCTTCGCCGGTTTGAGGTTCGCCACGACGACGACCTGATGGCCGACCAGCTCTTCGGGCGTGTAGGCCTTGCCGATGCCAGCGACGAGCTGGCGCGCCGTCTCCTCACCGAGATCGACCAGCAGCCGGATCAGCTTGTCGGACTTCGGCACGCGCTCGGCGAACTTCACCGTCCCGACCTTGAGCTCCGTGGCGAAGAACTGATCGATCGAGACCTCGGCGGACAGCGGCGCGACTGTCACCGCGGGCACAGCCACCACCGGGCCGGCGACGGCTCCCGGCATCGCTGACGCTGCCGGCGCGGCAGGTGCTGCAGGTGCTGCAGGCGCGGCAGGAGGCATCGCCTCAGGCGCGGACGGTTTCAATTCGGACATGAACTTCTCCTTGTCGATTCTCGGGAAGAGCGGCGCCAGCTCCGGCAGCGGCGCCGCGGTTGGCGTCCCCCCCCAGGTCATGGCTTCGAGGTTCTCGGGAACGGCGTTCGAGCCCACGGCAGCGAGGACCTGGCGTGCCACCGTGGGCATGAACGGCAAGAGACCGGTGGCGACGATGCGCACCGCCTCGAGGCCGTTCCAGAGGATGCGGGAGAGCGCGTCGGTCGCGCCGTCGGCCTTGACCATCTTCCACGGCTCGCGGACGACGAGATACTGGTTGGTCTCGGCGAGCAGCCGCCAGAGCGCCCGCAGGGCGTCCTGAAAGGCCAGCGCGTCCATCGCCTCGCGATAGTCCGCCACGACCTGTCGAGCGACCGGGATCAGCGGATTGTCGTCGCACGACAGCGGCGGTGTGCGACCGCCGAAGGCGCCGCGTGTCACCGTGACCAAACGACTCGCGGTGTTGCCGAGGTCGTTCGCCAGATCGCTGTTGAAGCGGTCGACGAACGCCTCGTCCGAGAAGCTCGCGTCCTGGCCAAAGACCATCTCGCGCAGCAGGTAATAGCGCAGCGCGTCGGGGCCGAAGCGCGCGACGAGATCGTCGGGCCTTACGACGTTGCCCACCGACTTCGACATCTTCTTCGAATCCCGCAGCCACCAGCCGTGCGCCCAGACCGTCGTTGGCAGCGGCAGCCCGGCCGACATCAGGAACGCCGGCCAGTAGACCGCGTGGAAGCGGACGATGTCCTTGCCCATCAGGTGGATGCGGGTCGCTGCTCCCTCGCTGGCGGGCGAATCGTTCCAAAAGGCTCGGTAAAGGGAGGGCGGCTCACCGTCGTTGGCTCCTGCGTCGGCGCCGCCCGCGGTCGCTCGGTGCTGTCTGGCGCCGGAGCTCGCGACGGCGCCTGACGGCTCCTGCCCCTTGTTCGAGCTTTCTGCTCCGAAACCCAACGCCGTGATGTAGTTGGCGAGAGCGTCCAGCCAGACGTAGACAGTGTGCCCGGGGTAGCCCGGGAACGGGATCCCCCATTTCAGTCCCGTGCGGCTGACCGAAAGGTCGCGCAGGCCAGATTCGACGAAGGACCGGACCTCGTTCTTGCGCGTCTCGGGGCGGATCGACTCGGGATGGCTATCGATCCAGTCGAGCAGCGGCTGCTGGTACTTCGCCAGCCGGAAGAACACGTTCTCCTCCGAATGCCACTCGACGGCGGCGCCGTGTACCGGGCACTTCTGCCCCGCGGCGAGCTCCTTCTCGGTGTAGAAGAGCTCGCACGGCGAGCAGTACCAGCCCTCGTGTTTGGCGAGATACAGGTCGTCGGCCGCTGCGATCCGGCGGATGAGCTCGAGGACGCCCTGCTCGTGGCGCGGCTCGGTGGTGCGGATGAAGTCGTCGTGCGAGATGCCGAAGGTCTTCCAGAGCTCGTGGTAGCGCGCCACGACGCGGTCGGCGAGTTGCTGCTCGGTCACCCCTTCGCGGGCCGCGGCGCGCTCGATGTTCTGGCCGTGCTCGTCGGTGCCGGTCAGGAAGCGGACGTCGTCTCCGGCCATGCGGCGGTAACGCGCCAGGGTGTCGGCGACGATCGTCGTGAAGATATGGCCGATGTGCGGTAGGTCGTTGACGTAGTAGATCGGGGTGGTGAGGTAGTAGGGCGGCATCCGGTTTTTCCTGCCTCTCGCTGGCTTCTGAGTCTATCAGCGGTAGGCCAGGTCGCCGGGCCGGTTTGCGGTCGAATGCGAGTTCGCCGGGCCGGGGCACGGCTTCAAAATCATCTCGCCGGGTTCGCCGGCCCCCACCCATCTGATCGGATTCTGGAGGAGTGGGTCCCCCAGCGATACCCGTCGAGATGATTTCGAATTCGCGCCCCGTCCCTCTCGCCCATGAAGCGACGAGAGGCGTCGGGCGCCCGCTCAACTGGGCGCGAGCTCGCCCTTCTGGTACAGATACCGCGCGCCGCAGTAGGAGCACTGCGCTTCGACGCGGCCCTCGTCGTCGCGGATCTCGTCGAGGTCCTCCGGCGGCAGGCCGACGAGGCTGCCCAGCAGCCCTTCGCGGCTGCAGCTGCAGCCGAAGCGCACGTCGCGGCGGTCGATGAGCTCGGGCTCGAGGCCGGCGAGAACGCTGTCGCGAAGCTCGGCCAGGCCGCCGCGGCCGATCGTCCGACTGATGCCGCCGACGCGAGCCAGATTCTCCTCGAGCTTTTCGACCGCGTCTTCGCGCGCGCCGGGCATGACCTCGACGATCATCCCGCCGGCGGCGCGCACGCCCTCGGGCCCCTCGAGGACACCGACCATCACCACCGACTGCGTCTGTTCGCTCTGCTCGAGAAAGTGCGCCAGGTCGAGCCCGATCTCCCCCGACTCGAGCGCCACCTGGCTCTCGTAGGAGCTGCCGTCGACGAGCTCGCGCCGCACGCGCAGCATCCCCCGCCCGACCGCGCCGGCGATGCGCAGACCGATCTGCTCATCGGTCGGCAGCTCGGTCGGTGGCGCGACCCGCGGCTCCCCCACCAGGCCGCGAAGATTCCCTTCGCTGTCGACCTCGGCGACGATCTTGCCGATCGGCCCGTCGCCGCTGACCGTCAGGGTCAGGCGCCGGGAGGCGCGCGCCGAGAGGCGCAGCAGGAGGGTGGCGCCGGCCATCGCGCGGCCAAGAGCCACGGCAGCGATCGGCGACAGGTCGTGGCGCACCCGCGCCTCCTCGACCACGTTCGTCAGGTCTACCGCCGCCCAGCGCAGGCTGACTTCGCCAGCAACGCCGTACTCGAGAGTGCCGGATTGAAGGAGCTGCTTCAAGAAAAGGACCTCACAAGGAAAAAGAACCAGCAGCTGCGGCGACCGTAGCCGCTTCATGAACGGCTCGCCAGCTCGTGCCCGCGGCGACCGCGAGGCGCTTGCAGTCTTCGAACTCGGGAGCATTCGCGACTGTGCGACCGAGGAACTTCGCCCGTTTCACTCTCACCTCGCCGAACCGGGTCTGGACCGTGACGATCTCGCGCTCGGCCTCGAAGCGTCCGGTGGTCTGGAAGCGGCAGCCGATGGAGCCGGTCTCGACGAGCAGCGTACCCGACAGGCGCTCGAGATCGGGCCGCCGGCAGAGCATCGTCACCAGGCTCCCCGGACGGCCCTTCTTCATCTGCACCGGCGTGAGATAGACATCGAGCGCGCCCTCGGCCAGCAGACGGGCCACGGCGTGTCCTAGCCCTTCGCCGGAGAGATCGTCGACCTCGCACTCGACGACCAGGACCTCCCGGTTCGCAACGCCTTCCTTGCTTGCCGGCCAGGAGGTCCCGGAGACGAGCCGCACGGCGTTCGGTCGGCCGGCGATCTCCTTCCTGCCGAGGCCGTATCCGACTGCTTCGACGACCATCGCCGGGAGATCGGTGAACTCGTCGACCAGCTCCGCTAGCAGAACAGCTCCCGTCGGCGTCAGCAGCTCGCCGGCCGAACGGTCGGAGCCGTAGACCGGTAGCCCCTTCATCAGCTCGGCGACCGCCGGCGGCGGGACGGGCATGACGCCGTGCGCGCCGCGCGCCGTGCCGCCACCGAGGTTGACTGCGCCGCAGGTGATGCGTCGCGGCGCCAGCCACTCGATCGCGGCGGCCGCGCCCACAAGGTCGACGATCGAATCGACCGCCCCGACCTCGTGGAAGTGCACGCGCTCCACCGCCATGCCGTGCGCCTTGGCCTCCGCTTCCCCCAGTCGGTGAAAGAGCGCGCGAGCGCGCGACTTTACCGGCGAAGCGAGTCCGCTGGCGTCCAGGAGCGCCAGGATCTGCGGCAGGTTCCGCCCATGGCCATGTTCCTGGTCATGCCCGTGGTCGTTCCCCGGCCCGTGCGAATGGAGCGGCGCGGCTACTGAAAAAGCTTGCTGGTAAAGGGGTTGCTCGGCGTCGCGCTGGTGGCGAGACCCAGCATCCGCGCCGCCCGCATCGGCTGCTGGCGAGCGAGCGTTCGATTGAGCGTACGGATCATGCTCGGTTCGCGGCTGCGTGTGCGGATGCGCGGGCCCGACCGCCCCACCGACGCTGCGTCCACCATCCTCATTTACCGAAAGCTTTTCTGCCTGCGCGTCCGTGGACGATTCAGGGACCCGTTCCTCCGGATCCGGCCCTTCGATCGGCTCGCCGTGGTCGAGGACGCGAAACCGGGTGCCGGCGAAGCCGGCACGGGTGGTCTTCCGCGCTTCGATGGAGATGCCATGGAGCTTCAGGCTGGCAACGGCTTCGGCGACGACGGCTGCCGGCATCCCCAGGTCGAGACAGGCGCCGAGGAACATGTCCCCCGCCAGGCCGCTGAAACAGTCGAGATGCAGATCCTTACCGCGCACAGTGCGGAAATTACCATGCGCCGCGCTCGCGCAGCGAAACCCAGCGCCCGACGCCGCCGAGGATCAGGTGATCGACGAGGCGCACGCCGACGAGCTCACCGCCTTCGGCGAGCCGGCGGGTGAAGGCGAGATCCTCGGGGGAGGGGCTCGGGTCGCCGGACGGATGGGTGTGGAAGACGACCATGCCGCAGGCGCCGTGCAGCAGCCCCTCCTTGAGGATGGCCCGCGGCTCGACCGCGGCCCGGTTGACGGTGCCGCGATACAGCTCGCGCTCGGCGAGCAGGCGATTCCTAGTATCGAGATAGAGCGCTCCCATCACCTCCTGGTCGCGCTCGCCGTAGCGCAGCGCGAGGTAGCTCGCGACGGCGGCGGGGGCCCCGAGGACGGCGCGCTCGACGGCGTCGTTCCTCGCCAGCCGGCGCCCGATCTCCGCTGCCGCGAGAAGGGCCGCAGCCTTGGCCTCGCCGAGCCCCTTCCGCAGCAGGCCTTGCGCGCCGGTCCCGGCGAGACCCGGCAGCCCGCCGATCGCCGTCAGGATCTCGCGCGCCACGTCGAGGGCAGAGGCTCCGGGCCTTCCCGTGCGCAGCAGAATCGCCAGCAGCTCGGCGTCGCCCAGCGCCCGCGCCCCCTGCGCCAGCAAACGCTCGCGCGGCCGCTCGTCGGCCGGCAGCTCGCGAATGAGGAGCGTGCCGCCGGCAGAGGCAGGCGCGAGCGGCGCGGTCAGGGCTCCTCTCCGAACAGGTCGCGCAGCTGCGCCTCTCGATCGCGATCGAAGTGCCGTTCGATGCGCGTGACGAGGCGCGGCAGCACTTCCCCTGCCGGCTCGCGGTAGGAGCGATCGGCGAGATGCGAGAGCGGCGTCACCTCGCGGTTGACCTCGACGACGCAGGCGCCGTTCCCGGCCGCGAGCTCGATGAGGCCGGCCGCCGGGTAGACGGTCGCCGAGGTGCCGACGACGAGGAACAGGTCGCAATCGGCCGATGACTGGGCGGCCTCCTCGAAGACCCCCAGCGGCAGACGCTCGCCGAACCAGACGACGGACGGACGCATGCGCCCACCGCAGCCGCAGCGCGGCGCGTCCCCGCCGGGACCGGCAATGTCGACGAGAGTCGCCATGTCCGCTTCGCGCCCGCAGGCGTTGCAGCGCGCATTCCAGATGTTGCCGTGGAGCTCGAGGACCTTGCGGTTTCCAGCGCGCTGGTGCATCCGGTCGATGTTCTGTGTCACGACGAGTAAAGACGGAAAGAGCTCGCCCAATCTGGCGATCGCCCGGTGCGCCGCATTCGGCTCCGAGTCCCGCACCCCGACATAGCGCGACGCGTACCAATCCCAGACCCGCTTGGGATCGCGCGCAAACGCCTCCGGCGTCGCCAACGTCGCCGGATCGAAATCGGCCCACAACCCGCCCACCCCGCGAAACGTCGCCAACCCCGACTCGGCCGAAACCCCGGCACCGGTGAAGACGACGATGCGTTCCGATTGACTCCGATGCACTGATCTCAAAACTGCCCCCTTTGCTCGGTCAGGCCAAGGGTACACGTCCAAACCGCCCTGGCGCGAGCGATCCGCGCGACTGGAGCGTTCGCCCGTCGAGGATCGCGCTCGACGCAAAGCCCTCCCGTCAAGCCGTGCACATGGACCCTTCACCGACTCGGCTAGACTGGGCCTGGAAGGATTCCTCACCCATGCGTGCTCGCAAAGCCGGCCTCTTTACGCTTCTGACCTTCTTCGGCACGCATGCCGTCGCTCACGCCCAGCTCGCCACGTTGCTCAAGGACATTCGTCTCACGCAATGGTCCGAGGCTTCGGATCCGGTCTTCCTCGGCTCGGTCGATGGAATCACCTACTTTTCTGCCACGGCGGCCGACATCGGCCGCGAGCTCTGGACGACCGATGGAACACCTGAGGGAACGCATCTCTTCGATGATCGCTGCCCCGGATCGTGCGGCAGCGTCTACATCGCGCTCGGATTAGCGAACGATCGTCTCTTTCTCGCCCGCCGGACGGACTACATCACGGGCAACATCACAGAACTGCGCGCCGTCAGCGGAAATCCCCCCGTCGCCCTCACCGTTCTGCAATCGTCGAACGAGTACTACCTCCAGCATTTGGCACTGCCAGGTTGGTCCACCGCTCTTCCAGATCACTTCGTCTCCTGGGTGAGCGCCAATTCGGGTCCCTGGCCCCTCATGGCGACGGACGGTACCTCGGATACCCCGACGGTCGCTCTCACGCTGCCGGCCGGCGCCTCGAAGTCCGGCCTGCACCGCGTCGGATCCAGAGCCTATTTCTGGGTCTATGGTGTCGCCGCGCGAACCGAGCTCTGGAGCACCGACGGGACGCCGGAAGCGACGCACCTCGAGACGTCTTTCGACGACCACGTCGGTGAACCCGCCGTCGCCGTCGGCAACGACCTTCTGGTCTTCACCGGCCGGAACGGCGACCACCCGGAGCTCTGGGGCTTCGAACCTGCGACGCACCTCGCCCGCAGACTCGCCGCATTCCCCGGGGTCGATGCGAGAATTCTGCGCATGGAGGCCGGAGCCTCTCACGCCTTCGTCATGGTCGAGGATGGCACCTTCGGTCAGGAGCTCTGGGCGACCGACGGAACACCCTCGGGCACGCGCGTGGTGACGAGCTTCGGCTTCCCGCAGCCGTTCGGCGACAGCGACCTCAGCATCACTCTGCACACCACCGGCGACCGCGCCTACTTTTTCGCTACCGACGGTGCCGGACCGGTGCGTCTCTGGGTCAGCGCCGGTTCCCCCGGGACGACCCGGGCGTTGACCGACATCTGCGACGACACCACCTGCTTCGAGGACTCCTGGATCGACTCCGTCGGCGCGCAGGTCTTTTTTCTGCGCGAAAGCCCCGCCACCGGAATCGAGGTCTGGACAACCGACGGCACCGCCGGCGGGACTCACATTCTGCTCGACGCTTGCCCGGGACCCTGCCCCGGTTTCGGCCAGGTGATCGCCGTCGGAGACGGGCGCCTCACCTACGGAGCGAATGACCTCGATTACTACCGTCCGGTCCCGTTCGTGGCGACCGCACCCTGGACCACCGCGCGCGCGCTCTTCGATCCCGTGCGTGACGCTCCGGCGCTCGATCCAAACCATCTGACCTCCGGCATCGCGAACGGGCCGATCCACTACTTCGGCGCCTACGACACGGGCCGCGGGATCGAGCCTTGGGTGAGCGGAGGCACACCCTCAAGCTCGTTCCTTCTCGCCGACATCGCCGGCCCTTACGACGCCAGCTCTGCACCTCACGGCTTCGCGGTCTCTGGCGACACGCTGGCATTCGTCGCCGAAGCGGATGACTACCGCCACTGGTTCTGGCTGACAGAAGGCTCCCACGCCTCCACGCGCCCGGCGCCCACCGCCGAGCCCACGAGCCTCGTCTGGCCCACGAGAATCGAAGCGCTCAACGACCGCTTCGTCGCCCTCGGATCGAATGGCGAGATCTACGCGATCGATCCGGCGGCTAGCGCGACGGAGACGACTCAGGCTCCTTACTGCTTCAGCCCGCTCGGCTCCGGCGCGGTCGACCGCGTCGCCGTCATGGTCATGGCTTGCAACGAATCCATCCAGTTCTGGAGCACGGACGGTACCGCCGCAGGGACATCGCGCAGGTTCGACCTACCCTTGGACTTCAATGTCCGCAACGCCTTCCGCAGGGTAGGAAGTCACCTGGTGATGGAAGGCGGAACCTCCGCCGAGCGCCTCTATGCCCTCGACGCCGCCCTGTCGGGGCTCACACCCCTGACCTCTCCCGGCGTCGTGCCCGAGAAACCGGTGCTCCCCGAAGGCGAAGACCTGGCGTTCTTCACTCACGCGGAGCGGCTCTGGCGTACGGACGGAACTCCGGGCGGCACCGATCCACTCGGTACGACCCACGCCCAACTCCTGCTGCACAACGCCGTGCGGTCGCCGGCCGGATACGATCTGCTCCTGCAGGTCGACACGTTCGCCTACGAGATCTGGACGACCAGCGGCACTGCTCCGGGCACCAGTGTGCGGGCCAGCCTCCCGGCGACCTTCTCTGGCTCCAGTTTTCCGCTCGCTCGCGATGGCGGAAGGATCTTCTTCATTCTCCCTGGGCCGGACCCGTATTCCGGCGAGTATGAGCTCTGGGTCCTCGACGACGGTAGCTCGGAGCCGCTTCGACTTCATTCAGCGTCCGTCGCCGAATCCGGACTCGAGAGCTCTGTACTCGTCCAGGCTTCGGACGGCGTCTTGTTCTCCGCTTGCGACGGCGGTCATGGCTGCGAGCTGTGGAAGAGCGACGGAAGCGTCGTGGGAACACGGCTCGTGCAGGACATCGCACCGGGCCTGACTTCGTCCGATCCGCATGCGTTTCTCCGCGTCGGTTCGACGCTCTACTTCGACGCCGACGACGGCTTGCACGGGGTGGAGCTCTGGACGATGCCCCTCGACGGCGGACCGCCCTGTCGGGCGACCGACCAGACGCTCTGCCTCGAGTCGGGTCGCTTCCAGGTGGCGTCCAGCTGGCGCGACTTCTCCGGCCGCTCCGGCGACGCGACGGCCGTGGCGATCACCTCCGACACTGGCTACTTCTGGTTCTTCGACGAAGACAACGTCGAGCTGATCCTGAAGCTCATCGACGGCGGCGGCTTCAATGGCCACCACTGGGTCTACTACGGCGCTCTCAGCAACGTCGAGTACACCTTCACCGTCACCGACTCGGAGACCGGCGCCGCGAAGCGCTATTTCAATCCGGCGACGCGCTTCGCGAGCTCGGGAGACATCGAGG
>JBDTQT010000113.1:0-12410 GCA_039932055.1 Thermoanaerobaculia bacterium | reverse complement strand
CTCGTTCGCCGACTGCGTCGAGGGGATGACGGTCGGCGAGGTGCGCCACTGCTGGGTCTCGGCAGCGGCCAACGAGGGCTTCCCCGGCGCCCCGAAAGGTGCGCTGATTTTCGAGCTCGAGCTGCTGAACCTCGCCGACGAGGCGAAGATCTTCACCCCCGGCACGCCCACACCCGCGCCCACGCCCAAGCCGAACTGAACGGGACGGTCGGCCAGCCGCCGTCCGTCAGCACCTCGAGACGAAGAAAGGGCCCGGCAGCACCTCGCCGGGCCCTTCCCGTCTCGACTGTCCGGCCACCCTGCTCAGTAGCGGTAGCGTTCCGGCTTGAACGGGCCGTCGACGTCGACACCGATGTAGGCCGCCTGCTTCGCCGTCAGCTCGGTCAGCTTCACGCCCAGCTTCTCGAGATGAAGGCGCGCCACCTTCTCGTCGAGCTTCTTGGGCAGCAGGAAAACCTTGTTCTCGTACTTCCCGGCGTTCTTCGCCAGGTCGATCTGCGCCAGAACCTGGTTGGCGAAGCTGCAGGACATCACGAACGACGGGTGACCGGTCGCGCAGCCCAGGTTCAACAGCCGGCCCTCGGCGAGGATCATCACCGCGTGGCCGTCGGGAAAGCGCCACTCATCGTACTGCGGCTTGATGTTTTCGCGTTCGATGCCGGGGAAATTCTTCAGGCCCGCCATGTCGATCTCGTTGTCGAAGTGGCCGATGTTGCCGACGATCGCCTTGTCCTTCATCTTCGCCATGTGCTCGATGGTGATGATGTCGAAGTTGCCGGTGGCGGTGATGAAGATGTCCGCCGTCGCCAGCGTCGCCTCGAGGGTGGTGACTTCATAGCCCTCCATCGCCGCCTGGAGAGCGCAGATCGGGTCGATCTCGGTGACGATGACGCGCGCGCCCTGGCCCTTGAGCGCCTGGGCGCATCCCTTGCCGACCTCGCCGTAGCCGCAGACGACCGCGACCTTGCCGGCGAGCATCACGTCCGAGGCGCGCAGGATGCCGTCGGTGAGCGAGTGGCGGCAGCCGTAGAGGTTGTCGAACTTCGACTTGGTGACCGAATCGTTGACGTTGATCGCCGGGAAGAGCAGCGTGCCGGCGTTCTCCATCTCGTAGAGGCGATGCACTCCGGTGGTGGTCTCCTCGGAGACGCCGAGAATCGCCGGAGCGATGCGGTTCCAGCGCTGCGAATCCTCCTTCTGGACACGCGCGAGGAGTTGCAGGACGAAGGCGTACTCCTCACTGTCAGCGGCGGTCGGCGCCGGCACCGCGCCGGCCTTCTCGAACTCGACCCCCTTGTGAATCAGCAGCGTCGCGTCACCGCCATCGTCGACGATCAGCGTCGGTCCGCGACCCTTGCCGAAATCGAGCGCGCGGGAGGTGAAGTCCCAGTACTCTTCGAGCGACTCACCCTTGTAGGCGAAGACCGGGATGCCGCGCGGATTTTCCGGCGTCCCGTCCGGGCCGACGGCGAGCGCCGCCGCGGCGTGATCCTGGGTCGAGAAAATGTTGCACGACACCCAGCGCACCTCGGCGCCGAGCGCGTGCAGCGTCTCGGCGAGGACGGCGGTCTGGATCGTCATGTGCAGCGAGCCCATGATGCGCTGGCCGGCGAGCGGGCGGCTGGCGGCGTACTCCTTGCGCACCGCCATCAGGCCCGGCATCTCCTGTTCGGCGAGGCGGATCTCGTTGCGACCCCAGTCGGCGAGCGCGAGGTCCTTGACGAAGAAGTCCAGCTTGGAGCTGGAGGCGGTGGCGGTCGTCATCTTTGAGTCCTTTCTCTGCGGTTGAAAGTCGAACGAACGTCCATGGCGACGAGGTGCGTCATCGGGTCCCGGCGGCAAGCAGCAGAGCCGGGCCCTTGGCTTCGGCCTCGGGAGCGAGCGGCGCGCACCCGGTCGACGCGAACCCCGCCGCCGCGAGAAGCTGCAGCAGCTCGTCCGCGCCGAAACCGTTGCGCAGCTGGCCCATCCGGCGGCGGAAGTCGTCCCGGTCGTGGCGGAGGAGATCGACGATCACGGCGCGGCCACCCGGTTTCAGGATGCGCGCCATTTCGGCGACCGCCGCCGCCGGCTGGGCGACGTGGGTCAGGGCGAGGAGGAGGAGCGCGGCGTCGCAGCTCCGGTCGGGAATCGGCAGCTCAGCGAGATCGGCGCGATGAAGCTCGACATTGGCGAGCGCCCGCGTGCGCCGCTGCGCGGCGGCGAGCATCTCGGGCGAGGCGTCGACCGCGACGACGCGCGCGACCCGCGGGGCGAGCAGCACGGTCAGGTCGCCGGCGCCGCAGGCGAGATCGGCGACGATCCAGTCGCGCGGCAGGAGCGCCGCGATCGCTGCTTCGCCGAAGACGCGGCCGTAGAGCTCCGCGCGCAGCGTCTGCCACTCTTCCGCGACGCCGGCGAAAAAGCCCTGCCCGCCTTCTGAGCGCTCGGCCAGGCGGCGCTCGAGACGCAGGCGATCGTGGGTCAGCGCCGGCCAGCCCTCGATCTCGCCCCTGGTCAGGGCCCAGAGTGCACGCGCCGGCGCGGGCAGCTCGTCGTTCGCCATGGTGTAAATGTTGGCGGTCCGCGCGCTGCGGGACACGACCCAACCCTGGTCGAGGAGGACTTTCAGGTGGCGCGAGACGCTCGACTGCGGCAACTGAACGATCTCCGCCAGTTCGCCGACTCCGAGCTCCTCACCATCGAGTAGCGCGAGCAGGCGCAAGCGCGCCGGGTCGGCGAGCGAGTCGAGGCGGGCCAGCAACGACTCGGCTGACGGGGCAACAGTTGGGGGGGCGAGAGTGTGCTTCATCCGTTAAACCGGATATTAGCATACCTCCTATCCTGCGGCGAGCGGGTCACTCATCGGGCCAGCGTCCGCTCCGGGCCAGGGAGGCGTCGGCAGGTTGCCGCACCTGCCGGCGCGGGCCGAGGTGAGCTCCGCAGAGCGCCATGCAGACCGCGCCCCAGGCGAGCGGTAACGCCGGCACGAGGAAGCGCGGCAGGAACTCGGTGAAGAGCGCATGAAAGAGAAAGAGCGCCGCCGGCCCGATGAAGAAAGCGGCGAGCGCCCAGTCCCGCCCGCGCAGCGCGAGCCAGCCGACGCGCAGGATCGCCCCGGCGAGCAGCAGCGCCAGCACGAAAGTCAGATCGAGCGGCAAGAGTGCCTCCGGGGAGCGCTCGGCAAAAAGGCCGCGCCAGGCGACCGCGACCGTCGCCACCAGGTGTCGGCCCGGCGCCGAGACGAATTCGCGCATCGCCTCCCGGCCGAGCCGGCGGTCGGCCGCGATCGGGTCCGCCGGCGGGCGGCGCTCGGCTTGCCAGCGGCGCAGCGCGCGGGTGAAGAAGTTGCCTCCGCCCTGCCATTCGTAGCGCAAATAGGTCGCCCCCGGCCAGCGACGTTCCCCTGCCCGGCGCACGGCTTCGATCGGCGTCCAGGCCGCCACGGCAGGAAGCAGGCCCTCATGGGCGATCTGGCGGTCGAGCTCGGCGCGCGCATCGAGCACCACTCCGCCGCGATCGGCGAGCACGAAACTTCCCGTCGCCTCGAGATTGCGAGTCATCCAGACCACGCTCGGCGCCGCCGCCAGCAGCGCGAAACCGGCAGCGCGCCAGAGGCGCCGGCCGATCAGCAGCTCGCGCGGCGCCAGGAGCAGAAGGCCGAAGCCGATCGGGATCAGGACGAGCGTGGCGCCGCGCACCAGCGGGGCGAGACCGGCCACCACGGCGGCGATCACGACGAGGACCGCGGAGGCTCGCGTGACGGCGCGGATCCAGGCAAACGCAAACAGCGCGACGAGCGCCGCCGCCAGGCCCTCGGAGCCCGGAGACAGTGCCGCCTGCCGCAGCGCCGGGCTGGCCAGGACGAGCGCCGCCGTCGCCACGCTGGCGGCGGGGCCGCCACCCGCCGCGTGGACCGCCGCGGCTGCGGCGGCCGCGGTCAGCGCCAGCACGAGTCCGCCCAGCAGCCGCGCGATCCGGGCCGGCGGCTCGAATCGGTAGTCGCGGAGCTCAGCCTCGGCACGGGGAGGAGCGACCCCGCCGAGGCGCCAGGCCACGGCGAGCACGGCGGGATACCCGGGCTCGCGGTAGGCATCGCGACTGGGCGCAGCCGCCGAGAGCGGCGCCGAAGAGAACACGCCGTGCCGGGCCAGGTGGCTCGCCGCCCGCAGGTAGTCGACCTCGTCCCCGGTGCGCACGATCGCGGGCGGTGCCAGAAAGAGAGTGAGCGCAGCACCCAGACCGACGAGGGCGAAGCCGACGGTGACGAGAGACTTCCGGTGGACTTGGGCCACAGGCATTTCAGTGTAGCTCAGGAGTCCGCGCGTCCGCCGACCGCGACGCCACGGCGATTCGCTCTCGCGCCCCACTCAACTCCCGCTGGAGCTAAGCTCTGAGCATGCCCATCGAGCGCTCATTCCACAACCGGGTCGTGCTGCTGACCGGGGCTTCCGTCGGCATCGGGCGAGAAATGGCCCTGCTGCTCGCCTCCGGGGGAGCCCGGCTGGCGCTCGCGGCGCGCGATGCCGCGAAGCTCGAAGAGGTCGCGAACTTCTGCCGCGAGCGCGGTGCAGAAGCCCTCGTCCTGCCGACCGATGTCGGCGTCGAAACCAATTGCCAGCGGGCGGTCGAGCACACCGTGGAGGCCTTCGGCGGTCTCGACACACTGCTGCTCAACGCCGGCCAGGACATGGGCGTGCGGCTCGACGAGCTCGAGGATTCGAGCGTGCTCGAACGCATCATGCGGATCAACTATCTCGGCCCGGCCTGGCTGACGCGCTTTGCCCTACCCCATCTCAAGGCGGGGCGCGGGCGCATCGTCGTGGTCTCGAGCCTTGCCGGACTGACGGGAGTTCCGACCCGCTCCGGCTATGCCGCCTCGAAGCATGCGCTGCACGGATTCTTCGACTCTCTGCGCATCGAGCTCCGCGGGAGCGGCGTCTCGATCACCCTCGCCTGCCCGGACTTCGTCAAATCGGAGATCCACCGCCGGGCGCTCGGTCCGGATGGCAAGGCGGTCGGCACGAGCCCGCTACGCGAGGAGATGATCATGTCGGCGACGACCTGCGCCGGGCTCATTCTCCGCGCGGGGGCGTCACGGCGCCGGATGGCGATCCTCTCCCTGCGCGGCCGACTCGGACGCTACGTGCAGGTCCTCGCGCCGGGCCTCATCGACCGCATCGCCGAGCGCGCGGTCGCCCAAGGTCATTGAAGACCGGCGCGAAGACGCACGCCCGGCTCAGACCAGGAGATCGT
Source organism: Thermoanaerobaculia bacterium (assembly GCA_039932055.1). Lineage (GTDB taxonomy): Bacteria > Acidobacteriota > Thermoanaerobaculia > Multivoradales > JAGPDF01 > JAGPDF01. The sequence goes on along the minus strand of JBDTQT010000113.1, from coordinate 7,175 downwards.
CCAGCGAGGCGCCGGTGGCGCGCTCTTCGGCCGGACTGCCGCGACGGAAGATACGCGCGCCGCGCTCGCCGCCGAGCCAGCCACGCCCTCCTTCGACGCGGATCCAGGCGCGCTCGCGCAGCCCGACGACGGCGGCGACGTTCTCCTCGTGGAACTCGGCGATGCGCTCGGCGCGCGTCTCCCCCATGTGCGTCGAGGCGGCGTCGGCGTCGAGAAAGTGCGGGTTGATCTGGAAGGGCACCAACCCGAGGGCGTCGAAGCCGTGTGGCTCGACGATCGGCATGTCGTTGGTGGTGCGGATCGTCGGCCCCGCCAGGTTGATGCCGGCCGAAGCGCCGAGGTATGGCATTCCGGCACGCGCGCGCTCGCGCAGAGGGGCGAGGAGCTCCGCCTCCTGCAGCGCCTTCAGCAGGCGAAAGGTGTTGCCACCGCCGACGAAGACCGCCTCCGCGGTCTCGATCTGGCGTCGGCCGGTGGCGTCGGCGGCGAGCTCGTCGACGCCCTTGCCGAGCTCCTCCAGACGGGCGCGGAATTTCGCCGTGTAGGCGGCGCGGTCGTGCAGGGCGAACGGCACGAAGAGGACCCGCCGGCGGTCGCCCAGGAGGCTCAGCATCTCGTCCGCGGCGTGCGCCAGGTAGCGCTCGCCGTGGTTGGTCGAATTGGACAGCAGCAGGAGTCTCGCCATCGCGGCCGTTTCCTTTCTAGCGCTTGGCGATCGCCTCACCGAGGCGGTCGACGTCAGCGAAATCGTTGTAGATCTGGATTGCCACCCGGGCGGCGAGGCCATCGCCGCGCGGCGCGCCGACGCGGATCTCGGAGAGCTCGCGCAGGAGATAGCGCGACGGCTGCAGCTCGATCTCGTCGCGGATCGCCTGCTGCACCTCCAGTACCCGCCGCGGCGGCGCCCCGACCGTGCCGTGGTTGAGATACGTGATCGCGGGATCGAGCGCGAAGTGCGAAAGCATCGAGCGGCCGAATCGGGTCATCGCAAGGCCCTCCAGCTGCTCTTCGAAAGGTTGCTCACTGCGTCGCGACCGGCCGCGGGAACTCGAAGCCCAGCGCCGCGGCGACGAGGTGAGGGATCTCGGTATTGTCGTGCATTCCACTGAATCGCGCGGCCGCCGCGGGCGGTCCGTAGGCGAACACGGGAACCGGCTCCCCGGTGTGTTCGCGGCTGCCCCACAAGAGCGCGAGCTCGCCCGCCCGCGAGCGCGAATCGATGGTGAGTCCACCGGTGGCATGGTCGCCCAGGACCACGACCAGAGTCTCTCCATCCCGCGCCGCGAAGGCGGCGGCGGCCGCAGCCGCGTCGTCGAAGCGGACCAGCGCAGCGCTCATTCTTCGACCGTCGTTGGCATGCGCCGCGGTGTCGATCTCCTCCTCCTCCAGCAACAGAAAGAACGGCCTTCCGCTCTGAGAAAGGAGCTCCAGAGCCTTGCTGGCCATCGCTTCCACCGTCGGCGAGCGGGGATTCGTCTGTTGCGGCTCGCGGCCGAACAGTGCGGCGGTGGGCAGGCGTGTCGCCCCTTCGAGCCCGCTAGCATCATCGACGACCTCGACGCCTCGCTGGCGCATTTCAGCGAGCAGATCCCGGCCCGCTTGGTGACGACCCAACGTCGATTTGTGGGGGAGAAAGTAGCTTCGCCCACCGCCGATGAGGAGATCGACTCGCGCTTCGCTCAGCTGCTCGGCGATTCTCGCCTCGTCCCTGCGCGATGGGACATGCGCCGCGAACGCCGCCGGCGTGGCGTCGGTAATCCGGGTCGTCGTCGCCATGCCGGTCGCCCAGCCCGAGTCCCGGAGCACCTCGAGTAGCGTCGGCAAAGGTCGCCCTGCCTCATCCGTACTGATTCTTCCGATCTCGACCTTGGTTCCGGTCGCCAGCGACGAGGCCGCGGCATCGGACATGGTGACCACCGCTGCAGCTGGGTGAGTGGTGACCAGACCGACCGTCGGAAAGCGCTCGAAGTGAAGACGACCCTCGGTACCCTTGGCGAGGATGCGGCCAGCCGCGATCTGCGCCAGCCCCATGCCATCACCGATCAGGAGCACGATATTGCGCACTGGGCGCTCGGCGAGCGTCGGCGGCTCGGCGACGCTGGCGGTACCCGGAACCGTCAGAACCGGGATCGGAAGCCGCTCGACCTCGCTCTTGCGACTCGCCGCGGCGACCATGCGGTCGCCCACGACGACGCCGAGCGCCATTCCGAGCGCGATGCCGGCCGTGGCCGCGACGACGATCGGGCCGCTCGCCATCCGCCGCGACGGTCCACCGGGTGGCCGCTCGCTGGCCAGGGTCTTCAACCCACCCTGGCCATCCGCCCATCGAGCTCGAGCTCGGCGGCCGCTTCCTGCATGGCGACGAGGACGTTGCCGACGTGCTGCCAGAGGTCGAGGCCGCCGGCGAAGCAGGCGGCGCTGAAGTCGGCGGTGGCGCTCTCGACGTGCGGCCGGTCGACCCCCGCCGCGAACGAACGCTCTTTCCAGCGCTTCTGGATCGACTTGAGCTCGACCTCGCGGACATCCTTCGAGGGCCGCACCAGCGCAGCGGCGATCACCAAGCCGGTAACCTCGTCGCAGGCCAGCAGGCCGAAGTCGATCGCCGCCCGGCGTGCCACACCGGTCGCCTCTTCGTTGTGCGCCAGGATCGCCTGCAGCACCACCTCGGGCGCTCCTGCCGCCGCGAGGAGAGAGATGCCCTCCCGAGGATGAGACTCGAGGGTCGGATGGATCTCCCAGTCGTAGTCGTGGAGGAGTCCGGCGAGCCCCCAGAGATCGGCATCCTCGCCGAGCTTGCCGGCGTAGAGCCGCATCGCCGCTTCAACGGCCAGCATGTGCCGCCGCAATCCCGCCGCGGCGACGTGTTCGGTGACGATCCCCCAGGCGGTCGAACGATCCATCTCGGCCCTTCCTTCCCGCCGACCCGCAGATCATCGGCAGACCAGATCGTACCCGAGGTCCATGGTAACTTCGCTCCCGGCATGTATCTGGAGCATTACGGATTCCGCGAAGCTCCCTTCAACATCACGCCCGATCCGCGCTTTCTTTTTTTCTCCGCCCGGCATCGCGAGGCCCTCGAGCACCTGCTTTACGGCATCCGCGAGCGCAAGGGGTTCGTCCAGATCACCGGCGAAGTCGGCGCCGGCAAGACCACCCTCTGTCGCGCCGCGCTGGAACGGCTCGGCCCGACTTTTCACACCGCGTTGATCCTCAATCCGGTGATGTCTTCGACCCAACTCCTGCGGACGATCCTGGTCGAGCTCGGCCTCAAAGTGCCGGGGCGGACCGACCGGGTCGCCTACCTCGAGATGCTGAACGAGTTCCTGCTCGCCCAGGTGCCGCGCGGCGAAGACGTCGTGCTGATCATCGACGAAGCGCAGGATCTCTCGCCCGAACTGCTGGAGCAGGTACGGCTGCTGTCGAATCTCGAAACCGACCGCCAGAAGCTGTTGCAGATCGTGCTCATCGGGCAGCCCGAGCTCAAGAGCATGCTCGACGACAACCGTCTGCGCCAGCTACGGCAGCGGATCACGGTGCGCTACCACCTCGATCCGCTGTCGCGCGAGGAGACCGAGCTCTACGTCCACTATCGCCTGCAGGTGGCTGGCGGCAACGGCCGGCCGACCTTCAGCCGCTGGGCGATGGCGCGCGTCCACCGCTACTCGAAAGGCGTGCCGCGGCTGATCAACGCCGTGTGCGACACCTCGCTCCTCGCCGGTTATGTCGCTGGAGTCGACCACCTCACCGGCCGGCTCATCGGCCGGGCGATCCGCGAGCTCGAGGGGAAGCCTTCTTGAGTCTGGTCAGTGAAGCGCTCAAGAAGGCCGAACGCGAGGCCGCGGCGCGGGATGCCCGCGGCAAGGGACAGCCAGTCCCGTTCGAGGCACCGCTACAGCCCTATCGCTCGCGCGGCGGCGGGCGCTCGCGGAATCCACGTCTCGTCTGGCTCATTGGCACAGCGCTGGTCGTCGTGGTCCTTGCGGCAAGTTGGTGGTGGAGCTCGCAAAAAGCCTCGGTAAAGGGGGTTGAAGACGGGACTCCGCCGGCGTTCGCGGTGCCCCCTTCGGTAGCCACCGCGAACGCCGGCCCCATCCCGGCGGCGGGGCCTGCGCCGCAAGACGGCTCCGCGGCGCTAGACCCGCGATCGCTCTCCGTCCCGGGAGTCGAGGCGGCAGAGACCCAGGCGACGCCGAGCGTCAGCGAGCCACCGATGCCGAGGACGGCAACACCCCCATTACCGAGAACCGCGCCGAATCCCGCACCGCTGGCGCCGAGCGCCAGCGAGCCCGCGACTCCGAAACCGGCGGCGGCAAGATCTCCTGCAGCGGACAAGCCGGCGCCACCGGCGGCCACGACGGCGCTCGCCCCCGGCGACTACCTGCGGCGGGTGGACTTTCCCGATGGCTCGAAACTCGAGCTGGGGGGAATCGTCTACTCCGAAACCTCGCCGTTCGCCTACCTGAACGGCCGCCTGGTCGGCGTCGGCGAGTTCGTCGAGGGCCGCCGCATCGACCGGATCGAGCGCGACAGGGTGATCCTCTCCGGCGACGCCGGCGCGCTCACCCTGCGGCTCAAGGCACCCTGAGCGCGGCGCCGGACCGGCGCGCCGGCACCATTGGGAGCCCAGCCCGGTTCATCCGGAGTTCATCCCAACAGGGCATAATTTGAGTTGATGACCTTTTCCGCTGCTCCCGCCGCCGACGCTCGTCGAGGAACTTCTGCTCCGGGCTGGCGTTCCCGGTTCCGGATCGCTCTCGGCCTCTGGTTCTTCTTCGTCTTCCTCGGCACGCTGACTCGCCTGGCGCTCGTCCTCGCCGGACACAACGAGGTGTCGCATTCGGTGGCCACCCTGGCGCGCATCTTCGCCACCGGCACCCTGCTCGATCTGTGGGTCGCCGCCTGGTGCGTCCTGCCCCTGGTCGCCTACCTCGCGCTCCTCCCGGAGCGCTGGTGGCAGGCACGGTGGCAGAAGGCGGCCCTCTCGGTCGGCCTCGTCGCCACCCTCTACGGAGCCCTCTTCGTCGCCGCAGCGGAGTGGTTCTTCTTCGAGGAGTTCGACAGCCGCTTCAACTTCGTCGCCGTCGACTACCTGCTCTACCCGACCGAGGTCCTCACCAATATCTGGCAGAGCTACCCGACCGGCAAGGTCCTCGTCGCCTTGGCGGCGATCGTCGCGACGCTCTTCTTCGCGCTGCGGGCCCGGTTTCGACCCGCCTGGGAGGTTCCGACGCCGCTCCTGGGCCGGCTCGCGGTGCTGTTCACCCTTGCCGGCCTGCTCGCCCTGCTGGCGGTCTCTGTCTCGCCGCGGAAGCTGATCGAACATTCGCCCGACCGTCTCGTCCGCGAGTTGACCTCGAACGGTTTCTACGCTTTCGGCGAAGCCCTGCTCGGCCTCGATGCCCCCTACGACGGCTTTTACGCGACTCGCGACGAAGGCGAGAACCACCGCCGTCTCGAGGACCTGCTCGGCGAGCCGGCCTCGACTCCGGTCGTCCTCCCGCCGGGCTCTTCCGCCCGTTCGATCCGCGCGCTCGCCCCGGCGCGGCGTTGGAACGTCGTCCTGCTGCTCGAGGAGAGCCTGGGTTCGGAGTTCATCGGCGCCCTCCACCCCGGCGAGGACGAGCATCTCACTCCCGAGTTCGACGCCTTGACGGCCCAAGGCGTGCTCTTCACTCAGGCCTTCTCCACCGGCAACCGGACCATCCGGGCGATCGAGGCGACGACCTCGTCGCTACCGCCCCTGCCGGGGGCGTCGATCGTTGGGCGGCGCGGTTCGAAGGATCTCTTCACGCTGCCCGGCGTCCTCGGCGAGGAGGGCTACCAGACGCTGTTCGTCTACGGCGGTCGCGCCCTCTTCGACGGCATGGGCCCCTATCTCTCCGCCAACGGCATGCAGCGCATCGTCGAGCAGTCCGACTTCCCGGCAGGGGAGTTCTCGACCGCCTGGGGGGTCTCCGACCAGGCCATCCTCGACCGTTCGCTGGCCGAAATGGAGGAGATGGACAGGAGCGGCAAGCCGTTCTTCACCATGATCCTCTCGGTCTCGAACCACCGCCCGTATACCTATCCGCCGGGCACCATCGAGCCTCTGCCCGGCCTCAAGCGGCGTCAGAACGTCGTGCGCTACGCCGACTGGGCGATCGGCCGCTTCTTCCGCGCCGTGCGTGAGAAGTCGTTCTACGACCATACTCTCTTCATCGTGATGGGAGACCACGGCGCCCGCGTCTACGGCTCCGCGACGATTCCGTTGGCGAGCTACCAGATTCCCATGCTGATGATCGCCCCGGGCGTCCTGCCGGCCGGTGAGAAGGTCGACACCCTGGCCTCGTCGCTCGACTTGCCGCCGACGATACTCTCCATTCTCGGGCTCTCCTATGCCTCCCGGTTCTTCGGCCACGATCTGCTCCACACCGACCCCGAGCGGGGTCGCGCCCTGTTCGTTCACAACAGCGACATCGCGCTCATGCGCAACGGCCACATCGCCATCCTCGGCCTGCGTCAACAGACGGATGTGTTCGCCGTCGATCGAGCGAGCGGAGACTTCCAACTGGCGGACAAACACACCGGACCGGCGGAGGAGCTTGTCGGCGATGCCATCGCCTACTTCCAGTCGGCGGACCGGCTGGTGAGGAACGGCGGATACGGCCTGGCGGTCCCGGAGATCGCGCCCGGTCTGCCGGAGTCGGCCGCGGTTGGCCCGGTGGCCCCGGCCGAAGGTAGCGGCACCACCAGCGCCACCAGCGAAGTCGGTGGCCAGGACGCGACGAAGAAGCTGCCGATCTGATCCGGGGCAGCCTAGCGAAAGCTGCGCTTGACGCGCTCGACGTCGATGCGGATGCGGCGCGTCCCCTTTTCGCCGCTCTTGCCTTCGTGCGAGGGGTCGAATTCGATCGGATTGACGATCTCGGAAAAGACGTCGCGCAGGGCGCGTGCGCCCGTGCGGTTCTCCTGCGACGCCCTCTCGGCGATCATCGCTGCGGCGACGTCGTCGATCTCGAGCACGATATCGAGCGACTCGAAATAGCGCTGAGTGCGCGCCAGAGGCGAGTCGAAGCTGCCGAGCAGGATCTCCTTGAGGATGGCGGTGTTGAGGTCGTTGAGCACCACCACCTTGTCGAAGCGCGCCATGAACTGCGGCACCATGCCGTACTCGAAGAGATCCTTGATCTTGAGGA
>JBDTQT010000112.1:0-12414 GCA_039932055.1 Thermoanaerobaculia bacterium | reverse complement strand
AGGACATTATGTAAAACCTGCCTCAACAATGACTGACGGACTTAGCCTCGTCGTACGCAGGTTTACATAATGTATCTTATCGGACCTTCCATAGGGCGTGAAATCAGCCTCTGGACCCCGTCGCTGCCAGCCCAATCCTCGTCCGTCCCGGCCCGGCCATCCAAAGCTCCGTCTCCAGCCCCTGCCCTCTACGGGTCCCTTATTCTGACTGGCCCTTTCCTCGGACCGGTCTTCTTCTCTGACTGGTCTTTTTCTTTTACCGGTCTTTTTCTTTAACCGGTCTTTTCTCTTAACCGGTTTTCTTCTTTTGCCGGACCTTTTCCTTCACTGGGCTTCTTCTCTTGGAGAGCTGGCGCCTGCCGGCCCGCCGTCTCCTGCCGAGTCCACTTCGACGCCAGCCGGTCGTCTTCGGCCAGGCGGACGTGCTCGAGGCGATTCGCCGCCGGCAGGCCGGCGGCAAGCTCGGCGGCGATCCAGCAGACCAGATTCTCCGTCGTCGGGATCTCCCCACCCGGGGCGAACTCGGGCACGGCGTCGTTGATGTGGGCATGGTCGAGACGCAGCACGACGCGGGCGCGCACCAGTTCGTCGAGGGCCGGCAGGTCGATGGCGAAGCCGGTGTGCCGGTCGACCGCACCCGAGACCTCGACGGTCAGCCTGTAGTTGTGCCCGTGCGCCGGTGCATTCGCACACCTGCCGAAGGCCGCCCGGTTCGCCTCGGGCGTCCATTCCGGGCGCCAGTAGCGATGGCTCGAGGAAAAGCTGTATGTGCGCTCCAGTACGACGGCGCCAGGCATCCGTCCGGCGAGGGGCTGCGATACGCTCATCGAGTGAAGCCTCTGTTCTCCCGGCTCGACCGCTATGTCCTCGGGGAGATCCTCGGTCCTCTGGGGCTCGGGTTTCTAGTCTATACGTTCATTCTGCTCCTCCAGTTCCTCTTCAGCTCGGCCGAGATGATCATCCGCCGCGGCCTGCCAGCCGAGATTGTCGGCCAACTTGTACTCTTCTCCCTGCCCAATATTGTCGTCCTGACGATCCCGATGGCCCTCCTCCTCGGGATTCTGGTCGGGATCGGGCGGCTGGCCTCAGACAGCGAACTCGTCGCCCTGCGCTCGACGGGCATGAGCCTCTATCGGCTCCTGCGACCAGTCCTCCTGCTGTCGGCGGTCCTGACCGTGGTCAACGGCCTGCTGATGATCTACCTGTTGCCGCAGGGCAACCGGGCGGTCTCCCGGCTTTACCTCGACATCCTGACCCGGACCGTGGCGCAGCAGGTCGAGCCCCGGGTGTTCTACAACGAGTGGCAGGGGAAGGTCCTATACGTCTTCGAATCCTCCGCCCGGGGTGAGGACTGGAAAGGGGTCTTCCTCGCCGACGCCGTGCCGAGCGAGCGTCAGGAGGTCATCGTTGCCCGGCGCGGCAAGCTCGTCGTCGAGGACGAGGGTGAGCGTGTCGTGCTGCAGCTCACCGACGCCATCAAGCACAGCTTCGACTTCCACTCGCCGAAACGTTACGAAACCAGCCGTCACGAAACGCTGCGTATCGTCCTGCGCGACCGCTTCCTGTCGACAGAGCGGGCGCGTCTCGCTTCCAGGCGCGGCCCGCGAGAGCTCGAGCTCGGCGAGCTCCGGAAGCTCGCCCGCGACATCTCGGCTACCCCCGAGCAGCGCCGCATCGCCCGCGTCGGGGTGCACAAGATGTTCGCCATTCCCGCCGCCTGCCTGGTCATGGGGCTGCTGGCGCTGCCGCTCGGCTTCACCAACCGACATGGCGGGAAGTCCTCCGGCTTCGCGCTCTCGATCGGAGTCATCGTCCTCTACTACGTGATGCTCTCCCAGGGCGAGGACGCGGCCCGTCTAGGGAAGCTCTCGCCCGGTCTCGCGATCTGGCTTCCCGACCTCCTGCTGCTCGTCATCGGTCTCGTCCTGCTGGTGGTCCGCAACCGCGATCGCAGCCTCCTCCCCCGCCGCTTTCAGCGCTACCTCGGCGCCAGGTGGGCGAACCTGAAACGCCGCCGGACTTCCGCGGACACCCCGCGCCGCGGCCGCGTTCAAGCGAGTGCCATGGTGCTGCCGGCGGCACCCGAAGCCCGCTCCGGTGGCGACGGCGGCGGCCGCACCGGTCCGTCCAAGCGGCGCGTCGTCCTGCGTCTGCCGCGTCTCCGTCTGCGATTTCCGAACATCCTCGATCGCTATGTCCTCCGCCGGTTGGCAGGGATACTCGGTCTGGTCTGGCTCTCGGCAATCGTGGTCAGCCAGATTGCCGATCTGACCGGCAGCATCGACGACATCCTGAAGAACCAGCCGCCGGCGCGGATCGTGATGCAGTACTACAAGTACCAGTCGCTGCAGGCCGCCTATGACATCGCCCCGATCGCCGTCCTGATCGCGACGCTGATCACCTTCAGCCTGCTCTCGCGCACCAGCGAGGTCGTCGCGCTGCGCTCGCTGGGCATCAGTCTGCACCGCATCGCGCTGCCGGCAATCGCTGGCGCCGCCGTCGTCGCCCTGGTCTGCGCCTTTCTGCAACTGCAGGTGCTCCCTGCCTCGAACCAGAAGGTCGAAGAGGCGAACAACATCATCAAGGGGCGGACGCAGCCACGCTCGGTCCGACGAGCCGACCAGCAATGGCTTCTCGGACAGGGGCGCTTCATCTACAACTATCTCAATTTCGACGCTGAGACGGCCTCCCTCCAAAGACTGCAGGTCTTCGACTTCGACGACAAGCATCAGCTGGTCGCCCGTCTCCTGGCGGCGAACGCCAAGTTCACGCCCCAGGGCTGGGCGGTCTCCGACGGTTGGGCGAGGACCTTCGAGGGCATCACGGAACGCTCCTACCGAAATATCACCGCGCCGGTCGCGGTCGACCTCGAGGAGAAGCCCGAGTACTTCGCAGCCGAGGTGCGCCAGCCGCGCGAGATGGGATTCACCGAGCTCCGCGCCTATGTACACGAGGTGCGCGACAGCGGCCAGGCGGTGCCGGCGCTGGAGGTCGCGCTGCAGGACCGGGTGGCCTTCCCCTTCGCCTCGCTGGTCATGGCGCTAGTCGCCCTGCCGTTCGCATTCCGCCTCGAGCGCAAAGGGGCCCTCTACGGCCTCGGACTGGCGATTGTTCTGGGTATCTGCTTCCTGGCGGTGTTCGCGTTCTTCCGCACGCTGGGCCAGGTCGGAACTTTCCCCGCCGTCGTCGCGACGTGGAGCCCCAACGTCCTTTTCGCGCTGCTCTCGGCCTATCTCTTCCTCGGTGTCAAAAGCTGAGAACGGCGCTCAGCGTCCGAGCAACTCCCGAGCCCTCTCGCGCCGGGCGGCGAAGTAGCCCTGGATGTCGGCCAGCGGGCGCGAGTTGAGGATCTGCTCCGGAATCGCCAGGGCCTTGCGCGCAATGCCGACGCCGTAGGCGACGTCGGACAGGCCGTGCGGCGAATGCGCGTCCGGATGGATGGAGGTCATGCCGCCGCCGGCCAGCCAAGCGCGCAGCGGCCGCCAGTCGAGATCCAGCCGGTGCGGATTGGCGTTGACCTCGGGAATCGCGCCGTTGTCGCGCGCCGCGTCGAGCACCGCCTCGAGATCGAGCTCGTAAGGCTCGCGAACCAGCAGTAGACGGCCGGTGGGGTGTCCGAGAAAAGTCACGCAAGGATGAGAGGCCGCGCGTACCCAACGCGCCGTCATCGCCTCGCGCGACAGACCGAACCGGCTGTGCACCGACGCCACGACATAGTCAAACCCGAGCAGAAGCTCATCGTCGAAATCGAGCGCGCCGTCGACCAGGATGTCGCACTCCGTGCCCTTGAACAGCCAGGGCTTTCGGCCTGCGGCGTTCCAGGCGTCGATCTCCTGCCACTGCTGGCGCACCCGGGCGGCGTCGAGACCGCGGGCATAGGCGGCGGCGCGCGAGTGGTCGGCGATGCCGAGATACTCCCAGCCGAGGTTCGCGGCCGCGGTAGCCATGCCCGCGAGCGTGGCGATGCCGTCGCTCCAGTCGGTGTGGACGTGAAAAGTCCCGCGGAGGTCGGCATGGACGACCGCTTCCTCGAGCGGCCCGACCGCAGCTAGCTCGATCTCCCCCATCCCCTCGCGCGCCTCGGGTGGAATCCAGGCGAGCCCCAGCCTGGCGTAGATCGCCCGCTCCGAGTCGAGGACGAAGCGCCGCTCGCCGGCGACGTCCGCGCCGCTGGGCGGCCGGTGCAGACCGTACTCGTTCAGCGTCCAGCCGTGGCTCTTCGCCAGCGAGCGCAGCAAGACGTTGTGCTCCTTGCTGCCGGTGAAGTGCAGCAGCGCGGCGGCGAACTCGTCGTTTTCCACCAGTCGCAAGTCGGCGCGCATTCCGCCGGTGACGACCGCGGCCGCCTTGGTGGAACCGCGCTCGATCGCCTGCAGAACGGCAGGGGCAGCAAGGAAGTGGTCGACCACGGTTTCGCGCGCGGCTGCGGGGACAGCGACCAGAAAGTCGAGATCGCCGATCGTTTCGCAGCTGCGCCGAAGGCTCCCGGCGATCTCCACCCGGGCAACCGATGGGTGCGTACCGAGGTGTCCGGCGAGCGCTTCGGCCGTTGCCCGTGCCGTCGAGAGCAGGTGGCGTTCACCGAGCTTCTGCAGACTGGAGAGGCCCTGCAGCAGCTTCTCCTGGCTCTTCGCGCCGAAGCCTGGGAGCGCGGCCACGCGGCCCTCGCGGCAGGCGCGCCCGAGGGCCGCCGTCGAGTCGATTTTGAGATTGTCGATCAGCAGGCGAAGGCGCTTCGGCCCGAGCCCGGGAATGCGCAACAGATCCTGAACTCCGGCTGGAAACTCGGACCGCAACTCGGCGAGGAGCGCGAGCGATCCGGAAAGGACGATCTCGGCGATACCGGCGACGAGACCCGGGCCGATGCCGCGGACCTCGCCGAGGGTGCCGGATTCATAGAGATCCTGCGGATCCTCCGCCATCCCTTCGATGGCGCGCGCGCCGTTGGCATAGGCGCGACAGCGGAAAGGATTCTCCCCCTTGAGCTCGAGCAGATCCGCGACTTCGCGCAGCATCGCGGCGATCTGTGAGCGGTGGATCCGCGGCGGACCGGGAGGAACCCCGGGCGGCGGCGTCCGATCCCCAGCGTCGGTCATGCTCTGCGGCAGGGCTGGGCGAGGCTCAGTCGACGGTGACCGGGACGGCGCCGCTCACGCCGGCTGCGGCGCGCAACTCGGCGGCGCGATCGATCCGCTCCCAGGTGAACCCGGGCTCCTCGCGGCCGAAGTGCCCGAAGGCCGCGGTGCGCTGGTAGATCGGGCGGCGCAGGTCGAGCGTCTGGATGATCTCGCGCGGCGTCAGCTTGAACTCGTTGCGGACGAGGCGCTCGATCTTCTCCTCGGAGATCGCCGCCGTGCCGAAGGTGTCGACGCGCACCGATACCGGCTCGGCGACGCCGATCGCATAGGCGAGCTGCACCTCCACCTTGTCGGCCAGACCGGCGGCCACGAGGTTCTTGGCGATGTAGCGCGCCATATAGCAGGCGGAGCGGTCGACCTTCGTCGGATCCTTGCCGGAAAAGGCACCGCCACCGTGCCGGCCGTAGCCGCCATAGGTGTCGACGATGATCTTGCGGCCGGTGAGCCCCGAGTCGCCGTGCGGACCGCCGATGACGAACTTGCCCGTCGGGTTGACGTGGTACTCGGTGCGATCGTCGAGGTAGGCCGCCGGGACGACCGGATGAATGATCCTGGCGATGACTTCGCGGCGGATCTCCTCGTGCGAGACCTCGGGCGAGTGCTGGGTCGAAACCACGATCGCCTGCACGCGGACCGGCTTGCCGTCCAGATACTCCACGGTGACCTGGCTCTTGCCATCGGGACGCAGCCAGGTCAGCTCGTCGCCGCGCCGCGCCTCCGAAAGGCGGCGGGTCAGAGCGTGCGCCAGCATGATCGGCAGTGGCATCAGCTGCGGTGTCTCGCGGCAGGCGAAACCGAACATCAGCCCCTGGTCGCCGGCGCCGCCGGTGTCGACGCCTTGCGCGATGTCCGGCGACTGACTGCCGACCGCGCTCACCACACCGCAGCTCTCGGCGTCGAATCCGAGCCCGGGCTCGGTGTAGCCGATTTCGCGAATCGCCTTGCGGGCGACTTCCGAGAAATTCACATAACCGGTCGTCGTGATCTCTCCGGCGAGAACGACGAGGCCGGTCGCGACGAGAGTTTCGCAAGCGACGCGACCCATCGGATCCTGCCGCAGCACGTCGTCGAGAATAGCGTCGGAGATCTGATCGCAGATCTTGTCCGGATGCCCTTCGGTGACCGACTCGGAAGTAAACAGGCTGGCGTCGCGGCTGCTCATGCTCGGACCTCTGTCGTAGGAAGGGGCGGTACGCCCCGAAAGGAGAACTTTATCAGACCGAAAAGGCTGCGGTCCGGATCACCGGCGTGTTCGCCGGTTGTCGCCTAGCGCCGCGTGCGCCGCGTATCGAGAATCCCGAAGAACTGCGTGGAAAGCGCATGCAGTGTCGCCGCCTCGACCGCGGACCGCCGGCTTTCGAGGCCGCCGGTCAGGGAAGCCACGATCCCGCCGCTGCGACGCGTACCGGGAATCGAATGCGGCAACTGCTCGACCCCCAGGCCATCGACCAGATGTGGCGGCAGCTGCAGGGATCCGCTCGAGCCGAGCGACTCGCCGGCGACACCGCGCAGGACCGTCCAGCTGCGGACGAAGAATGGCGTCTCGAGGCCGAGATCGAGTGAGTGGTAGCAGGCTTCGGATGCGAGGTAGAAGTGGTAGACGCCGGCGAGACTCGCCTCCATCTGCTCGACCGCCCGCCGCGCCCGGGTGATCGCCTCGACATCGGAGAGCGGCAGGCCGGTGAGCGGCGTCGGAGTCTCGTGCGGCACGACGGCCACCGGCGCGAGCTCGCCCGAATCGCTGCGGAAGAAGCGGCGGAACGCGTCGCGCACGCCGAGCAGAGTGTCGGCGCCGGAATCGGCGACGCAGACTTCGATACCGCGTTGGAATTCCCCGAGGAACTCCCTAAGATCGGGTGCCATGATCGAAAGCTCTCGCAACGAGGCTATCAAAACTCTCCGCCGAATACGGCGAACAAAGGGGACCGAGGCGGTCCTCGAGGGACCGTACCTCGTTCTCGAAGCCCTGGCGGCGGGTTTCCGGCTGCAGCCGGTGCTGGCCACCGAGGAGTTTCTCGCCAGCGGCCCCGGGCAGGAGGTCCTCGCCCGGCTCCCCCGCCGGCCACTCCTCGCGACGAGCGCTGTCCTCGATTCGCTGGCCGACGCCGATTCGCCGCGCGGCTTGATCGCGGCCTGCAGCCTGCCGCGGACGGACGTCGCCGGAATCCACCCTCACGGCAACGAAATCTGGCTCTATCTCGACCGCATTCAGGACCCGGGAAACGTCGGCGCCCTGGCGCGCGTCGCCGAGGGGCTCGGCGCCGCCGGTCTGGTGCTTTCGCCGGGCTGCGCCGATCCGAATCACTCGCGTGCCCTGCGGGCCTCCGCGGGAAGCCTCTTGCGCCTGCCGGTCGCCATACGAGCCGAACCGGAGGCGGCGCGCGAGCGCTTCGCCGCCACCGGCGGGAGAGGCGCGCGATGGATCGGCCTCGAGGCGCACCAGGGCTCGATCCCTCTGGACGAACTCGCGCCGGCTGGCGGTCCGGGAGTCGCTGGAGCCGTCGGAGCCGGGGGAGCCATGGGAGTCACCGTCGTCGCCGTCGGCGCCGAGGGACCGGGCCTCTCCGCGGCGACACGCGCCCAGCTGGACGTCGCCGTGACCCTGGCGCTGCGCGGGCGCCTCGAATCGCTCAACGTCGCCGTCGCTGTCGCGCTGGTGCTGGCACGACTTGCGCCGCCGGCCCCGCCGTCGCTCACCCCTCCTTGAGCGCCGCCACCATCGCCGGAATGACCTCGTGGAGGTCGCCGACGATGCCGTAGTTGGCCACTTTGAAGATCGGCGCGCCGGCGTCCTTGTTCACCGCCACGATGCAGGTGGAGCCCTTCATGCCGACCAGGTGCTGAATGGCCCCGGAGATACCGAAAGCCAGATAGAGCTTCGGCGAAACCGTCTGGCCGCTCGAACCGATCTGGCGATCGCGTGGCAGCCAGCCGCTGTCGATCACCGGCCGGCTCGCGCCGATGTCCGCTTTGAGCAGACGCGCCAGCTCCTCCACCGGACCCATCTTGTCGGCGCCGCCGATGCCACGGCCGATGGCGACGATGATCTCCGCCTTGGAGAGGTCGACGGTCTCACCGCCCACCTGCTGCACGCCGAGGATCTCCCGCCACGGAGCCGCCGCCTGGAGGTCGACGGCGACCGTCGCAACCGGCGCCTGCCCGGGCTTGCGCGAGTCCGCCGAAAAGGCACCCGATTGGAGCGAGACTATTGTCGGTCCGGCGCCTTTGGCACGCACCCGGGCGTGCATTTTGCCTTCGAGGATCGGGCGCTTCCAGATCGTTCCGCCGCTATCGGTCTCGAAAGAGAGCGCCTCGGGCACGATCCCCGCGCCAGCGGCCAGCGCCAGCCGAGGCATGTACTCGATCGTCTGGTAGGTGTGCGGAAAAAGCAGTGTCGAGGGGCTCTCGAGAGCGACGAGACCGGCGAGCGCCGCGACATAGCCCCCCGGTGTGTAGTCGGCGAGCAGCGGATGATCGATGACCCGGACCGACTCGAGATCGCAACCCGCCACCTCTGCCGCAAGCCCGGCGATTCCGCTGCCGAGGAGAACCGCCGCGGCCTTTTCTCCGGTCGAGGCCGCGAGCTGCTGGGCGGCGGCCACGGTCTCCCAGGCCATGCGGTGAATCTTGCCTTCACGCTGCTGCAGTACGGCGTAGACTTTGGCCATCAGATCACCCTTGCTTCGTTCTTCAGCTTCGCGACAAGTTGTTTTCCAGCGTCGTCACCGCTCAGAATCTGGGCTCCGGTAGAGGCTTCGGGGAAACCGACCGAGAGTACTTCGAGCCGCGATCCGGCGAGTCCCACTTCGCCGTCGGAGAGGCCAAGATCGCCGGGGCCGAGCTCCGCGATCTCCTTTTTCTTCGCCGACATGATTCCCTTGAGCGAGGCGTAGCGTGGATGATTCAAACCCGCCTGCACTTCGAGCACCGCCGGCAAGGCAAGGCGGAAGACCTCGGAGAGCCCGCTCTCCATTTCGCGCGTCACCTTGAGGGTCTTGGCGCCCTCCTCGACCTCGACGCCCATTACCAGCCAGGCGTGCGGCCAGTCGAGGAAACCGGCGACGACCGTGCCGGTAGCTCCGTAGCCATTGTCGTCCGACTGTGAACCGGTCAGCACGAGGTCGCACGCCTCGCGGCGGATCGCCGCGGCGAGCGCGCGTCCCGTAGCGATCGCGTCGCCGCCGGCGAAAGCCTCGTGGCGCAGGTGTACCGCTCGCCCGGCGCCCAGGGCCAGGGCTTTGCGCAGAGCCTCGCGCACCCGCTCCGGTCCCAGACTGAAGACGACGACCTCGCCCCCCTGTTTTTCGGCGATCTGCAGCGCCTCCTCCAGCGCCACCTCGTCGCCCTCGTTGATCGCGAACGGCAGATCTTCTTCGTCGATCCAGCGGCCATCCTTGCCGACGCGCAGCCGCGCTTCGGTATCCGGCACCTGTTTGATGCAGACGGCAATTTTCATCTGGGAAGCCCTCTCGGAAAGTGCAGCACGTCGAGTGAAAGGTATGCTCGACCCTACGGCCGCGTCAACGATCCCGCGCCGCCCCACGTAAAAGGGTGGGAAGGCGCGTGGACAGTCTCTTCGACCGCATGCTAGTTTTTCCGGCTCCGGAGCTCCGATTTCCTATGGGTGTATTCGACTCTTTGATCCTGGTCGCACAGACCCCGACGCCTTCGACGACCGGGCTCGCCGACGCCTTTGGCCGCTCGGGGGCGATGGCCCAGGTGGTGCTCGGCCTGTTGCTCTTCTTCTCCATCGGTTCGTGGGCGATCTTTCTGTGGAAGATCGTCCACCTCCGGCGCGCCGACCGGCAGAGCCGGAAGTTCCTCGAGATCTTCCGCGCCAGCAAACGCTTCAGCGAGGTTAGCGCCGCGACCGCCAAGCTCGCGGCTTCTCCCCTGGTCGGGATCTTCCAGGCCGGATACGCGGAGATCGATCACCAGATCCGCGCCCAGCCCGAGGACTCGGCGGCGCGCGGGCAGTATCAGATCCGCTCGCTGGCGAGCGTCGAGCGTACGCTGCGCCGCGCTCTCACCGGCGAGCTCGCGATCCTCACCCGGACCGCGACCTTCCTTGGTACGACCGCCGCGGTGGCGCCGTTCGTTGGCCTGTTCGGCACCGTCTGGGGCATCATGCGCGCCTTCGAGGACATCGGCCGGACCGGTTCGACCTCGCTGGTGGCGGTCGCGCCGGGCATCGCCGAAGCGCTGATCAACACCGCCGCCGGACTCGGCGCAGCCATCCCGGCGCTCATCGGCTACAACTTTCTCGCCGGCCGCTTCAAGTACCTGCGCCATCAGATGGAGGATTTCACCCTCGAGTTCCTCAACCTGACCGAGCGCAACTTCACCTGATGTCTTTCCTGGGCTCTACCGGCGGGTTCACTCAGGACGACGACTCCATCCTCTCGGAGATCAACATCACGCCGCTGGTCGACGTGATGCTGGTACTGCTCATCATCTTCATGGTCACCGCGCCGATGCTGCACCAGGGTATCGAGGTCGCGTTGCCGAAGGCCGAAGCGCCCCCGCTGCCGCTCAAGGGCGAAGACCCGATCGTGCTGTCGATCAACCGCGAAGGCCTCATCTACCTCCGCGACCGCCCCATTCATCCGACCAAGCTGGTGGAGGTGCTGTCTCCTCTGCTGCGCGGACGCACCAACGAGACCGTTTTCCTGAAAGGCGACCGCGACACGCCTTACGGCAAGGTCATCGACGTCCTCGACACGCTGCATCGCGGCGGCATCGGCAAAGTCGGCATGGTCACCGAGAAACCGGAGCCCCGACGGCAGTGACCTCGTCCTACGCGGTCACCGGAGTCCTCGAGCGCCGCCGCGTCGACCGGGAAGGCGCCCTGGTTCTGCGCTGCACGGTAATTGCGCTCGCTGTCCACGGCTTGGCCGTGCTCGCGGCCTGGGCGCTCCCGCGGCTCCGCCAGCCGGAGAAGACGCCGATCGAATACGTCGCCGTGCAGATCGTCCCCGCCGCGCGCCTCGGCGTCGAGCGCCCGCGCCCGGCGCCGCCCCGTCCGCCTGCGCCAATCCCGCAGGTCGAGCCGAAACCGGTCGCTCCCCCCGACGCCGTGCCGCCGAAGGAGACCCCAACGCTGCGCGAATCGACGGCGCCCAAGGCGCCACCCAAGCCTTCCGCCAAGGCCGAGCCGGGACCGGTAGCGCCCGCGGCGACCGCCGCCGAACCGGAAGTCCAGGGGAGCGAGCGCGGCAGCGCCAGCGCCCTCGCCCTGGGCGCGGCGGTCGCCGGGCTCGACAACCCGGACTTCGTCTACGGCTACTATGTCGACCAGATGCTGGCGATGATTCAGCGCAACTGGGTCCGGCCGATGGTCGGCTCGGGGGTCGAGGCGACGGTGCACTACCGCATCCAGCGCGACGGCCGGATCGCCGACGTGCGCATAGCGACATCTTCCGGCATCAACTCGTTCGACCTCGCGGCCTTGCGCGCCGTCCAGGCTTCGACTCCCCTGCCGCCGCTCCCGCGCGCCTTTCGCGAAGGGTCGCTCGGCGTCAACCTGATCTTTCGATGAGGGACCTTCGACCATGACCCAGTCGCGACCGATACTTGCGATGGCCACTCTCCTGCTTGCGATTGCCTGCTGGGTGGCGCAGGCCCAACAGCCCGCCGCCCCGGCCTCCGCGCAGGATGCGCCAGCGAACCCTGCGGCTGCGGCGGCCGGCGCGAGCGGCACGACGATCACGATCGTCATGCCGGACGGTTCGACCCGCGCCCAGATCGTGCTCGCGGTTCCGCCGCCTGCCAACCTCGCGGCGCTCCAGGGCACCGCCGGAAACGCCGCGCGCACGCTCGATCAGACGCTGCGGAGAGACCTCGACAAGAGCGGCATCTTCCGCCTCCAGGAGGCCGACGAGCTCGCGGTGCTCACGCTCACCGGCGACCTGGCCCATGACGCCGACCAGTACCGCTCGCTCGGTGCGGAGATGCTGCTACAGAACGAGATCAAGCAGGACGGCGACCGGCTGGTGATCGAAGGTCGCCTCATCGACCTGGCGAGCCGCCAGCCGATCGTCGGCAAACGCTATCGCGGGACCTTCGACCTCTCCCGGCGCATCGCCCACACCTTCGCGGACGAAATCGTCCTCTACCTCACCGGCAAGCGCGGCGTCGCGCTGACGTCGATCGCTTTCTCCTCCGACCGGGACGGCGAGAAGGAGATTTACCTCATGGACTACGACGGCTTCGATCAGCGCCGGATCACCGGCCACCGCTCGATCTCGATGAGCCCGGCGTGGAGCCCGACCGGCGA
>JBDTQT010000111.1:0-12525 GCA_039932055.1 Thermoanaerobaculia bacterium | reverse complement strand
CTCCGGCCAGAGCCGGGTCACGGCATCGGCGAGAACGTGCTCGGCCGAGTGGCGGACGAATTCGCCGGCCTCAGGGTTCCGTGTCGTGAAGAGCTTGAACGGACCGGACACGGCAAGCGGTTCGCGCAGATCGATGCGACGCCCGGCGAGCTCGGCGCCGACCGCATCCTGGGCGAGACGCGGACCGATGGAGTGGGCCACTTCGAGCGCCGTCGTGCCGGCGGGCACCGTGCGCTCGGAGCCGTCGGGGAGGGTCAGTACGATGGTCATGGAATCCTGTGGCGGCTGCCGGCTGCGATGCCTGGGGGATGTCGAGGACCTGTGGTAGGCGCTCCCGGACTCGAACCGGGGACCTCTACCGTGTGAAGGTAGCGCTCTAACCAGCTGAGCTAAGCGCCCGCATATTTCCTGCTTCTTTTCAAACTCTGGCGGTTTCTTGCCTGCGCCTGCCTTGCAAACGGGGGAGAGACTTGGTAGGCCCGAGTGGGCTCGAACCACCGACCTCAACGATGTCAACGTTGCGCTCTAACCAACTGAGCTACGGGCCTCCTGCACTCCCACCGCTTTGTGACTCCTGCAGTTCTGCGCAAGCCGCTGCAGCCGAGAAACTTAGCAAGCGGTGCGCGGGGCTGTCAACCGGCTTCCGATGGCGCGCCCTCCGAAGGTTGGCAACGCCGCCGCCCGCCTGTCCGAGTTCACGACGATCCGGTTTCTTTTCCACCAGCGGTAGGCCGACGTCAGGGAGCTTGAAATGACCTCGGCGCGCAGTGGCGGGGGCCCCCGTCCCTACGAGAAGAAATCCAATTTCCGGGGTCCCGACCGAGCACCGAGGTCATTTCAAGATCCCTGTCGGCGGCCGGCGAACTCGCGACCGGTGAACTGGAACTACACGGCCGAAGTCGCGCGCTCGAGCGCGGCGAAATGTTCGAGGTGCAGGTCGACGACGTGCTCGAGGGTCGATTTCGCGCCCGCTTCGCGCAGCAGCGCGAGCGCCGCGGTCCACTGCGGACCGCCGCAGGCTTGGCGCGCGCGCTGGATCGTCGCCTCGATCGAAGCGCGATCGCCCGCGCAGTAGAACGGATAGTCCTCGCCCAGAAGCTCGACCGCCGCGGCGTCGCGCATCGTCACCAGCAGCGCGCCGCAGGCTGCGGCGTTCGCCACCTCCGCGCCCGGCTGGTAGAGCTCGGCGGGCCCGGGGACGCGCAGCGAGAGATGGCAGTTGAACTGACCGGCATGGCGCAGCGGATGGCTGGCGATGAACGCCACGCCGCGAATCGAGCCGAAGTGCTCGCCGGCGGCGCTCACGCCGAAGCAGGCGATCTGGAACTCGCCCGCCGCGACGGTGTGCGGCGCGAGGCCGGGCTCGGGCTCGTCGCAGATCATGCGGCTCGTCCAGCGCCGCCGGTCGAGGTTCTTCTGCTGGCGCAGGCTGCGGAAAATGGCGCCGTCGACGAGACGCGCGCCACCGGGAAGGCGGGGTCCGGCGCGCCGGCCGCGGACGTCCAGAACAACACAGTTGCCGGCCAACCGGGCGCGCAGGAGGCGGCCCGCAGCGGTATCGCCGACGAAGACCGTGATCGCGGCGCGCACACCGCGAAGCTCGCTTGCCGCGAGCGCGCGACTGCTGCGCCCGCGCCCGGAGAGCGCCGCCGCCAGCGTCGCCAGGCGCGGCGGCGCTTCACCGGCGGCGCCGGCGTGGACGAAGACCACCGGCCGCGGCGCTTTCGCCGGGCTCGCAGGCGACGTCGCCGCCGGAGTCATGCGCGCGTGCCTCGCACGATGCCGAGCCAGCCCTTGAGGTACTCGCCCTGGGGATGAAAGACCGAGACTGGATGATCGACGGCGGCGGCGAGCGGCGCGAGCAGCGCGAGCTCGACTTTCGCCTCCACCGCCGCGGCGAAGAGGATCTGGCGGAAGAGCTTGCTGTCGATCGCGCCACTACAGCTGAAGGTGAGCAGAAGCCCGCCCGGGGCGAGACGGCCGAGCGCCAGCCGATTCAGGTCCTTGTAGGCGCGCGCCGCCTTGTCGAGATGCGTTCGGCGCCTGGCGAGCGGCGGCGGATCGCAGATCACCAGGTCGAAAGTCTCCCGGCGCTCGGCGCGGCGGCGCAGATCCTCGAAGACGTCGGCGGTGACGAACTCGGTGCGCCCGGGATCGAGGTGATTCTCGATCACCAGACGCCGTGCGAGCTCGTGCAGACGGCCGGCCGACTCGACCGCGGTGACGGTTCGCGCACGACCGCGCAAGGCGTAGAGTGAAAAAGCGCCGCTGTGCGAGAAGAGGTCGAGCACGCGGCGATCGCGCGCGAAGCTTTCGACGAGGCGCCGGTTGTCGCGCTGGTCGCAGTAGAAGCCGGTCTTTTGACCACCCTCGAGCTCGGCGACAAAATGGAGACCGCTCTCCTCGAACGGAGCCTCGCGCGGGAGCGGGCCGGCGATCGTCTCGGCGACGAGCGGCAACCCCTCTTCGCGGCGCGCCGCGAAATCCCCCAGATGCAGGATGGGCGAGCCGGGAAAGAGCCGCCCCAACGCCTCGTAGGCGGGAGCGCGCAGCTTCTCCAGTCCGGCCGAGGTGATCTGGCTGACGAGGACCGAACCGAAGCGGTCGACGGTCCAACCCGGCAACCCATCCCCTTCGGCATTGAGCAGGCGATAGCCGGTGGTCCCCGCCGGCAGAAGCCGCTGCCGCCACCCGTCCGCGGCGCGCAGCTGGGTCTCGAAGTAGTCGGCCCCGGGAGCTCCGGCGTTTGGCGCGTGCTGCGGGTCGGCCGCGAGCATGCGCACCCGGATCTGTGACGCTGCGCTGTAGAAGCCCGCGCCGAGCCGGGCGCCGGTCGAATCGAAAACTTCGGCGACCGCGGCGTCGCGGTCGCCGTGTTCGGATTGGATGGCGCCCGAAAAGACCCAGGGGTGACCGTCGCGGATCGGGCGCTCGCGACCCGGACTGAGGGTGACCCGCATCCCCTACTTCAGATAGCTCAACATCTCTTTGGCGGTGGTCGCGTCGGCATCGTCGGCGGCGGCCACGGCGATGAAGGCTTCGAGATGCTGCTTCGCCTTGGCGTTCTCACCCTGGCTGATGTAGCACATGCCGAGCATGTAGTGGGTCTTGCCGTAGGTCGGGTCGGCGGCGAGCGACTGCTCGAAGAGCTTCAGCGCCGCCGACATGGAGCCGCCGTTGTATTCCCTCACGCCCTGGTTGAACAGATCGATGGCGGCGGCCTTCGGGTCGACCGCGGCCAGCGCCGCCGAGGCCTCCTTGGCCTTCGCCGTGTTGCCGATTGCGGTGTTGGCTTCGACCGCGACGCGCAGCGATTTCGCGTCCTTGGGATCCAGCGCGAGCGCCTTGTCGGCGGCTACCGCGGCGCCAGCGTAATCCTTGTCGGCGTAGAGCATGCCGGCGAGCGCCGAGTGCGCCACCGCAAGCTGCGGATTGAACGCGGCCGCCTCGACCATCTTCTTCTTGGCGGTCTCCATGTCGCCCATCTGCGACGCTTCGGCCCCTTCGTTGAAGGCCGCGACAGCCTTCTCCTCGGCAGTCGCCTCCTGCGGCACCGCCACCGCCTGGCCGCGCTTGATCGCCTCGGCGTTCGAGAGCATCTGGAAGTCCTTGCGATCGTTCGAGCCGAGCGGGACCTTCAGGTCCTGCTCCATCGTCTGAAAGCCGACCTTCTCGTACTTGTAGTGGTAGGTCTGAGTGGCGTCGATGAGCGTCACCGCCCAGTTGCCCTTGGCGTCGGTCTTCGATTCGAGTTTGAAGGTCGCGATATCCGGGCAAAGGACCGTGACCTGCACGTCGGCGACCGGCTTGTTGTTCTCGTCGGTGATCGTGCCGTAGAGGCGGGCCTGGTTGAGGGCCTGC
This sequence comes from Thermoanaerobaculia bacterium, assembly GCA_039932055.1. Classification (GTDB taxonomy): domain Bacteria; phylum Acidobacteriota; class Thermoanaerobaculia; order Multivoradales; family JAGPDF01; genus JAGPDF01. Next base: position 8,664 of record JBDTQT010000111.1, on the reverse strand, counting down.
GCCGCCGAAGCGGTCCAGAGAGTGGCAGCGGCGAGGAACAACCAGCGGAAAAGTTGGCGCTTGATAGTCATTTGGATCCTCCGGCGCGTGGTCGCCCCCCGGTCCATCATCCAGCCGGCCGGATGCCGGGCGCAACGCTGGTGCCATTCTACTTCTTCCGACACCTGCCCGCGCCTATACTTCCCCCCGAATGACGATCCTCGCTTTCGTCCTGTCGGAGGGCGCCGGCGCCGCGGAAGCGACGTCGGGCTCCATGAGCCCCTGGCTCGGCCTCGCGCTGGGTCTGCTGCTCGTCGCGCTGAACGGCTTCTTCGTCGCCGCCGAATTCGCGCTGGTGAAGGTCCGGCCGACCCAGCTCGACCCGCTCGCCCAGGCGGGCAGCCGCCGGGCGAAGCTCGCTCGCCACCAGTTGGCGCATCTCGACGCCTACCTCTCCGCCTCCCAGCTGGGCATCACGCTCGCCAGCCTGGCGCTCGGCTGGGTAGGCGAGCCCGCCTTCAGCTGGATCGTGGCGCCGCTGCTGCGGCGGATTCCCGGGGTCACCGACACCCTGGTGCATTCGGTGAGCCTGACGATCGCCTTCGTCTGCATCACGGTGCTGCACATCGTGATCGGCGAGCAGGCGCCGAAGTCGTTCGCGATCCGCCGCCCGCAGCCGACCGCGCTGTGGATCGCGATGCCGCTCTATGTCTTCTACTGGGTGAGCTTCCCGGCGATCTGGCTGCTCAACCACGCCGCGGGTGGCCTGCTGAAGCTGGTCGGCCTGAAGTCCGCCGGCGAGGAGGAGCTGTCGCACTCCGAAGAGGAGCTGCGCGTGCTGCTGTCATCTTCGGAGATGGGCAGCCAGTCGAAGCTCAAGCGCGAGATTCTCGACAACGTCTTCGAGCTCTCGCTCAGGAACGCCCGCCAGGTGATGGTGCCGCGCGCCGACGTCACTCGCCTGTCGACCTCGCGCCCGATCGCGGAGAACCTCGAGATCGCCCGCCAGAGCGGCCATACGCGCTTCCCGCTCTGCGAGCGCGATCTCGACAGCGTCATCGGCATCATTCACATCAAAGACCTCTTCCGCACCACCGAGCGGATCGCCGACATCGCGGCTCTCGCGCGGCCGGTCGCGTTCGTTCCCGAGACCACGCCGCTCGACCGCCTGCTCGGGCGGATGCAGGCCGAGAAGCAGCACATGGTGGCGGTGGTCGACGAATACGGCGGCGTCTCCGGCATCGTCACCCTCGAGAACGTCATCGAGGAGATCGTCGGCGAGATCCAGGACGAGTTCGATACCGAGCGGCCGGAGCTGACCAGGCGGGGCGAAGGGGTTTTCACCCTGCAGGGGTCGATGCTGGTCGTCGACCTCGAAGACGAGATCGGCCTCGAGCTCTCCAGCCGCGACGAGGACACGATTGCCGGCGTCGTGCTCTCGGAGCTCGGCAGGAAGCCCCGGGTCGGCGACCGGGTGACGCTGGGGCGGGCGCAGTTCGAGGTCCTCGAGCTCCAGGGCAACCGGATCCGGTCGCTGAGCCTCGAGCTGCCGGCGGGAGATATTCCAGCCCGTCCCTGACTCCGGTCGAAAACCAAAATTCCGGAGTTGGATTCAAGGCTCTGAATTTTTCTGCCACCCAGCCGCGAATTCGTCCCGCAGCACATCGACTCCACTCGCGCAAGTCTTTCATTCTTAGCTACTTAGACGCCATTGCCCAAAGCGTGGACAGCGCCGGCTTCTGGCACGAATCTCGTAATCAAGGCCGGTGGTTCGGGTACTCATGGTTGCATCGGCGGGAGGGGTCGCACAGTCCGGGAAGGCCGATTCTGGGCCGACCGGAGATGACACGGGGATGAACGACCTTGTGTTAGGCTTTTCACACCGCTGTAACCAAGTTGCGCTGGCTGGAATGGTTCCGCCGGCGGTCCCTATCAACCTGATGGAGGTTTGATGATGTTGAACAAGAGAAATTGGTGGAATGTCGCGGCCGTTGCGACCCTCGCCCTCGTGGCGATGTTCGCGGTGGCTCCGGCGAGCGCCCAGGAGCAGGTGGGTGCGATTGTCGGTACCGTCAGCGACGCGTCGGGCGCGGTCCTTCCGGGCGCGACCGTCGAAGCGGTCTCGGCCGGCGGCACCCGCCTGTCCGGCACCACGAACGAGTCCGGCGCCTATCGCTTCCCGCGCGTGCCTCCGGGCACCTACGTCGTCGTCGGCAAGCTCGACGGCTTCAACCCGGCGGAAGTGCAGGGCGTTGCGGTCAGCCTCGGCGGCACCGTGACGGCCAACATCACGCTCGAAGTCGGCGCGGTCTCCGAGACGATCAGCGTGGTCGGCGAAGCCGGCCAGGTCGACGTCAAGAACTCGGCCACCTCGTCCTCGATCACCAGCGAGCAGATCGAGTCGCTGCCCAAGGGCCGCGACTTCACCGGCATCGCCACCCAGGCGGCCGGCGCCTCGCAGGAAGGCTTCCTCGGCGGCATCTCGATCGACGGCGCCTCGGGCTCCGAGAACCGCTTCGTCATCGACGGCGTCGACACGACCCATCCGCAGGATGGTGTCTCCGGCCAGAACATGGTCACCGATTTCGTCGAAGAGGTGCAGGTCAAGTCTGCCGGCTATGCGGCGGAGTACGGCGGCTCGCTCGGCGGCGTGATCAGCGCGGTCACCAAGAGCGGTACGAACGAGTTCAAGGGCTGGGTCGGCCTGTACTACGGCGACCGGGGCTGGAACGGCGACGAGCGGACCACCCCGTATCGCTCGAGCCCGACCCTGTATCGCACGTTCGACAAGGACGACATCAAGACCACGGAGCCGGGTTTCGCCATCGGTGGCCCGATCGCCCAGGATGCAGCGTGGTTCTACGTCGGCTACACCTACACCGAAGCCGACATCAATCGCAGGCCCGACCCGTCGGCCACCCAGCCGAACCCGGTCTCGGTCAACCGCAACGACAAGAGCGAGTACCTGTCCGGCAACATCAAGGGCAACGTCGGCTCGCAGTTCCTCTACAAGGTCGCAGCCAACCTGGCGCCGCGCACCATCGACGGCAACCTGCCGAACCGTGATGGCTCGACCTCGCCGCTCGCCGACCTCTCGGTCGTCACCGAGTTCAAGACCGCGAGCTACTCGGCCTACGCCGACTACATCCCCGTCGACAACTTCTATCTTTCCGGCCGCGTCGGATTCTGGACGGATGATACGAGCGACAGTGGCCTGAATGCGACGCAGCAGATCCTCTTCCGCAACACGGCTTATCCGGTGGCGAACAGCCCGCTGTTCCGTCCGGCCGGTTTCACCTCGTTCCCGGGCAACAACGCCACGGCGACCGACCTCTGGGAGCGCGAGTCGGCGTCCCTCGACGGCAACCTGTTCGTGAACGCTCTCGGTAGCCACGCCTTCAAGGCTGGCGTGCAGATGGAGAACATCAGCAACAAGGTCTCCACCGGTGAGGCAGTCAACCTCTACACCTTCCGCTGGGGCCTGGCGGATCGCTTCGGCGCCGGCGTCAAGGGCACCTACGGTTCGCTCGGCGTCCGCCGCTTCCGCACCGAGGGTGCAGCCGACAGCAAGAACCTGGGCTTCTACCTTCAGGACGCCTGGTCGGTCCTGCCGAACCTGACCCTGAACATCGGTGTCCGCACCGAGCAGGAGCAGGTGCCGAACTACGGCGCGAAGACCGATCCGACCCTGCCGAAGAACGCCATCGAGTTCAACTACGGCGACAAGGTTGCGCCGCGAGTTGGCTTCGCCTGGGATGTCCTGTCCGACCAGAAGATCAAGGTCTACGGCTCCTGGGGCCTCTACTACGACATCACCAAGCTCGAGATGCCCCGCGGCTCGTTCGGCGCGGACAGGTGGATCGAGTACCTCTACCCGGTGAACACGCTGGACTGGGTTTCGCTGCTCGCCAGCGGCAATTGCAAGCCGTCGACCAACCAGGCGAGCAACAACCCCTGCCCGGGTCTCGGCGCGCCGCAGGTCACCCTCGACCTGCGTAAGCCCACGGACCCGCGCGAAGCCATCGACCCGAGCCTCAAGCCGATGGAGCAGGAGGAGTACCAGTTGGGCGCCGACTGGCAGTGGACCAACACCTCGGTGCTCGGCGTCCGCTACGTCAACAAGAGCCTCAAGAACACCATCGAAGACATCGGCTTCCTGCAGGTCAACCCGGAGACGGGCGTTCGTGAAGAGGTCTACATCACGGGCAACCCCGGCAAGGGCATCGTCGCCGGTGACCCCGATGGCGCGGGCCCGATTCCGGCGCAGCCGCTGGCGATCCGCGACTACGAGGCGATCGAATTGTCCTGGAACCGGCGCTTCGCCGGCAACTGGTCAGCGCACATCGCCTACACCCGCAGCAAGCTCGAGGGCGACTATTCTGGTCTCGCGAGCTCCGACGAGTTCGGCCGTACCGACCCGAACGTCAGCCGTTCATTCGACGCGCTGCACAACGCGTTCGACCTCCGTGGCAGACTGACGTCGGGCCCGCTCAACACCGAGCGTCCGGACCAGATCGATGCGCAGTTCATCTATCGCTTCGGCTGGGGCACCACGGTCGGCGTCAACCAGTACTACGGCAGCGGCACGCCGATCTCCACCCAGTGGAACTACGCCGGCGTTCCGTTCTTCCCGAACGGCCGTGGCAACGCTGGCACGACCGACGCCCTCACCCAGACGGACCTGCTGGTCACGCATCCGTTCAAGATCGGCAACTTCACGTTGGAAGCCAGCGTGAACGTCCTCAACCTGTTCGACGAGAAGGCCGCACTGCTCATCGACAACAACCAGTACGACGGCGACCTCTGCGACAAGGAAGATTGCGATGGCAGCCAGGACTACTTCTTCGGTGGTGGTCTGGATCCGTCGATTCTCGCTGGCACGGAGAATCCGTTCTACCTCAAGCCCAACACGGGCGTGACCTTCGGCAACCCGTTCCAGACTGCCCGGACCATCCGTCTCGGCCTGAAGTTCCTCTGGTAAGAATGGCAGCAACCTAGGCTCCTTCGCGAGCCTTGGGAAGGCGGGAGTGCTTCGGCGCTCCCGCCTTTTTCTTTGTCTGCAACCCGTCGCCCGCACCCACGCCAACTTCCCCGCCGGCTGTGAAGCGCAGACCGGTCGAGGGCAGGAATCTCGGGCCGAGAGAAGGCGGGAGAGCCTCGGCGTTCCCGCTTGAACCTTGCGCTCGACCAAGCCTTCCGACAATCGGTTCAGACCTGGCGTAGAGTTGCGCCGCCATGCCCGCCGGTGCTCATGTTCCACGACATTCCGAGCTTCTCGGCGAATCTCGCTGGCGCCAGTACCTCTTGCCGGCCGCGGTTCTCATTGCCCTGACTTTCGCGGCATTTTCGCCAGTTCTGCAAGCTGGCTTCGTCTGGGACGACGACGCCTATGTCACCGAGAACCCGAACCTGCACGATCTCTCCGGTCTGCGCGATATCTGGTTCGACATCGGAGCGACGAAGATGTACGTGCCGCTCACCTTCACGACCTTGTGGGCAGAGCACCAGCTCTGGGGCAACCGTCCCCTCGGTTACCACCTCGTCAACCTCGCGCTGCACGCCGCCGGTGCGGTCCTTTTCTGGCTCCTGCTCCTCCGCCTGGGTCTGCCCGGGGCCTGGCTCGCGGCCGCCGTCTTCGCCGTCCATCCCGTCTTCGTCGAATCGGTCGCCTGGGTCACCGAGATCAAGAACACCCAATCGACCGTCTTCGCGCTCTTGTGTTGCCTCGCCTACAGGCGATTCGCGCTGTCGAGCGCCGCCGAGGGCCCCGGGCGGCACCCCTGGATCCATTATTCTCTGACCCTCTTCGCTTTCGCCGCGGCCCTTGCGAGCAAGCCGGTCGTCGTCGCGCTCCCCCTCGTCCTTCTTCTTTTGCTTTGGTGGAAGCGAGGATTCGTTGGCCGCGGCGATATCGCGGCCATCGCTCCCATGCTCCTGCTCAGTCTCGCGGCCGGACTCGTCGCGATGCATGTCGAGCGCATTTACGGCGGCGCGCGTGGCGTTCACTGGCAACTTCCGCTGCTCGATCGGATTCTGGTCGCCGGCAGAGCGCTCTGGTTCTATGTCGGCAAGCTCCTCTGGCCCACCGACCTGGCGCCGATCTATCCCCGGTGGAGTATCGACCCGGCCTTTCCCGCCGCCTATCTCTTCCCTCTCGCGGCCGGGGGAGCGCTCGCCGCGCTCTGGCTCTATCGAACTCGAATCGGCCGTGGCCCATTCGTGGCCGCGGCGACCTTCGGGCTGCTGGTCGCACCCCTGATCGGCATCTTCAATGTCTCCTACCATCTCAATTCGTACGTGGCGGATCACTTTCAACACCATGCGGCTCCGGCCCTCATCGCGCTTCTTGCCGCTGGGGCGACGGGCTTGGCGCGCCGATTTCCGCGCGTCGGCCGCAGCGCACCCTGGCTGGCGGCGCTGATCCTGGCGGCGCTCGCCCTGTCGTCGAACGTCTATGCGCGGGTATTCGAGAGCGAGGAGACGCGCTGCCGCGCGACGCTCGAAAGGAATCCAAGCTCATGGCTGGCGATGAACAATCTTGGCGTCGCGCTCAATCGCCAGCGCAAGTTCGCCGAGGCCAAGGGGTGGTTCGAGAAAGCCATCGTGGCCCGCCAGCCCTATCCCGAGGCCGAGAGCAACCTCGGAGTCGCGCTGGTGGGTCTCGGGAATCCGGTGGCCGCCATCGAGCACTACCGGACCTCCCTGCGCGCCTGGCCCGAGAACCCTCTCGCCCATAACAATCTCGGCACGGCTCTGGCGCAGACCGGAAGAATCGGAGCAGCGGAGGCGGAGTTCGAGGAGGCGTTACGCCTGCGACCCGACTACGCAGAGCCGCGCGCGAATCTGGACAAACTCCGCAGCGCCAACGCGCAGGCAAGCGATCCGCTCGCAAGCGAGCGCACGGACGGGCACAGCTTCGAAACGGCGATCGAGGAGCTCCTCCAGGAGGTCCGAAGTCATCCCGATTCTGCCGAGAGGCGCAACAACCTGGGGGCCGCGCTGGCCTCCAGCGGCGATCTCGACGCGGCAATCGAGCAGTTCTCGGCGGCGGCGCGCCTCATGCCGGATTCCGTCGCTAGCCGGATCAACCTGGGTAACGCTCTACTCTCGTCCGATCGCCCGGCCGCAGCGCTCGACCCACTCGAGGAAGCGGTGCGGCTCGCGCCGCACGACGGGCAGGCCCATCATCTGCTCGGAGTCTGCCTCGCACAACTGGATCGCCTTCCGGAGGCTCTCCACCACTTCGAGGAGGCGCTGCGGATCGACCCCACCGACCGTGAAGCCGGAGAGAACCTTCAGCGCGCCCGTGAAGCGCTAGTGGCTCGTATCAGATGAATCGATCGCGCCCTGCCGCAGTCGAAAGCGAGCTTCAGCCGCGCTCCGCGGCCACCAGCTCGAGCGCCTTGGCGACCGCGTCGGCCACCGGCACCAGGAGCTTCTGGCGGTCGCGGCGCAGGGCGAATTCGATCTGGCCGGCCGCCAGCGACTTGCCGCCGACGACGACGCGCAGCGGGATGCCGATGAGCTCGGCGTCCTTGAACTTCACCCCCGGCCGTTCGTCGCGGTCGTCGTAGAGGACGTCGAGTCCGCGTGCCGCGAGCTCTTTCGCCATCTCTTCGGCGGCACGCGCCGACTCGGCCTCGTTGGGGTTGAGGGCGATGACCAGGACCTCGAACGGCGCCAGCGGCATCGGCCAGATGATGCCGTCCGCGTCGTGGTTCTGCTCGATGGCGGCGGCAACGGTGCGGCCGATCCCGAGGCCGTAGCAGCCCATGATCATCGGCTTCTGTCCGCCGGCTTCGTCGGTGAACTCGCACTTCATCGCCACCGAGTACTTGTCGCCCAGCTTGAAGATATGGCCGACCTCGATGCCGCGAGAGAGCGCCAGCGCCGCGCCGCACTGCGGACAGGGGTCGCCCTCGGCGACCGTGACCAGATCGATGACGTCGCCCAGCCTGGCATCGCGGCCCCAGTTGGCGTTCGACAGATGGACGCCGGGAGCATTGGCGCCGCAGGTGAAGTTGCGCAGCCCGGCGACCGAGAGATCGACCAGCAGGCGGAGCGCGGTGGGGAGGCCGACGGGACCGAGCGAGCCGACCGGCGTGCCGGTCGCCGTCAGCACCTTGTCCTCTGTCGCGAGCTGCAGGTGCTCGACGTTCAGGGCGTTCAGCAGCTTGACCTCGTTGACCTCGCGATCGCCGCGGATGGCCACCGCGACGAAACCCTTGTCGGTTTCGTAGACCAGGGTCTTGACGAACTGGCTCTCGGGCACGGCGAGGAAGCGCGCCACCTCCTCGACCGACCGCATGCCGGGTGTGTCGTGGCGCGTCAGCTCCTTCTCTTCCGCCGCGGAGATGTTGCCCCAGGGCCCGCGCGTCGCCTTCTCGGTGTTGGCGCCGTAGCCGCAGGCGTCGCAGTGCGCCACCGCGCTCTCGCCGGTCGCGGCGGTGACCATGAACTCGTGCGACGACGAGCCGCCGATCGTCCCGGTGTCGGCGTCGACGACCGTGTAGTCGAGCTTGCACGCCTCGAAGATCCGCCGGTAGGCCGCCCGCATCGCCTCGTAGGCCTCGTCGAGGCTCTCGGGCGTGGCATGGAAGGAGTAGGCGTCCTTCATCAGGAACTCGCGCCCGCGCATCAGGCCGAAGCGCGGGCGGATCTCGTCGCGGAACTTGGTCTGGATCT
>JBDTQT010000110.1:0-12726 GCA_039932055.1 Thermoanaerobaculia bacterium | reverse complement strand
GCGGGATTGGTCGAGGGCGTCGCGCCCGACTGCCGCGAGCGCTGGAAGACCTGGCGCTCCGAGCGCTGGTAGAAGGCGTAAAGGTTATTGCCGTCGGTAATCGCGAAGTCGACCTCGGCGTTGTACTGCAGCACATCGTCGGAGACCAGGCCGAACTGGCTCTTGTCGTAGTCGTCCTTGCGCTTGTTGACGCCGAAGGCGAAATCCAGCTTCTCGCTGGCGTTCCACCAGGCCTGCACGCCGAAGCCGTCGTACTTGCGGGCCGCCTCGTCGTACTTTCGCAGCCCCGGCAGGTTGGTCGCTCCTGCCGGTACGATGAACGTCGCTTCCGCGGCCTCGGTGTCGTAGTGGCCGATCGAACGGTCGCCCAGTTCGTAGAACGCCCGCAACTGGAAGTCACCGAGGTGGGTGTCGTAGGTCAGCTTGATCACGTCCTCGTCGCTCGACTTGATCTCGCGAAACGTACGATCCCAACTCTGACGGTTGAAGGCGAGGCCCAGCCGGCTCCCATCGCCGATGTTCCATCCCAGATCGGCGCCGAAGTCTGCGACGGTATAGGCGTAGGGCACCGTGACGCGACCGATATCTTCCCAGACGCCGTGGAATCGCACGTAGCCGGGGAACTCGATGCGCGACGAGCGATTGTCGTAGTCGTAGTAGCGCGCCTTGAAACCGAGGGTGAAGGCCTTGCCGAGCTTGCCGTTGGCCGAACCGGAGAAGCTCAGCACGTCGACCTGCTCGTCGGCTTTCGCGGTCGGCAAGGCGCCCAGGTCGGTAGCGGCAAAGGTCGATTCGTTGAAGTTGACGCCGCGGATCGCCGAGTTGAGCGTGTACGGCAGCAGATCGTCGTTCTGCTTCATCTGGTTGAAGCTCAGAGCGCCGGCGAGGTTCCAGACGCCGGCGCGCAGACGGCCGTTGACGAACAGCGTGCTCGCCTCGTTGTCGGGCGCGAGAGCCGCCTGGCCGACCGCCGCTCCGCCCACCGACGCGCTGCCCGGAGCCTGATAGGCCGACGGGTCGGTCGAGTCGGTGATTCGGAACGGGTTGTCGAAGATCAGCGCGTCGACGTCGTTCCTGAACGCCGAATAACGATAGCCGAAGGTGAGTCCGCCCTTCTTGCCGTTGAGCTCGCCCGAGAGCGTGGCGCCGTCGGTCTTGTAGTCGATCGGCTCGGGCAGTTCGACGACGTTACCGAAGCCGAAGGCGGCGCCGTAGGGCCGGTTGCCGGTGCGGTTCTCGTGGGTGTAGTCGAGCTTCCAGGCCAGGTGCCCCATCTGTCCAACGTCGAACACGGCCCGCGTGCGGTCGCGCTGCAGACCGAGATTGATCGTGTTCGCGGCGTTGAGATAAGGCGTGATCAGCCGGTCGAGAAAGGCGTAGTTGATCTTGGTCCGATCGGTCGCGTACTGCTGGGTCAGGGTGTTCTGCAGGGACTGCTGGATGCTGTCGGAGATCTGCCAGCGCCCGGGAGAGGTCTCGGCGAACAGGATCAGGCCGTTGTTGCCGAAGTTGTGCGGGATCTTGTTGTAGTCGATCATCATCGACCACTTGCCTGAGACGCCGTAGTCGAACGTGTAACGGGCATCCCGGCGCCCGATCCAGGTGCTGCGGAACTTCAGGAAGCGGCCGTCGGCGCCCTCGCCCGAGAGCACCATCTTCGGGATGGCGAAGCCACTCGACCAGTCCCGATACTCGTTGAACTTCGACGAGTCGGTGTTGACGTCGACGTCGTAGGCGGCGACATCGAGACGGTCCAGCTTGAGGCTGAAACCGGAACTGGCGCCGTCGGCAGCCTGTGAGCTTCCGGCCAGCGTCAGGAACGCGGCAAAGGTAATGCGAAGGATTTTGTGCGCGCGCATGTCGTAGCTCCTAATGAGCGAGGTACGGGCTGGACGGATGGTTGCTGCCATGGATCGCGGCATGGCAGTCGAGGCAGGCCCGGTTGAAGATGCGATTGCTCGAAGTCGAAGGATTGTCGGGCGTCGGAAGTTTCGTGTTGTCGTAGATCGTGCCCGGGTGCCGGGTGTTGGCGTGGCACTGCTGGCAGATGTACGGCACCGAGGTTTTCTGCAGTTTGATGTGGTTGGAGCCGTGCGGTGTGTGGCAGTTGAGGCAACTCTCGCGCACCGGCGCATGCTCCCAGATGAACGGCCCGCGCTTCTCCGTGTGGCAGGTGTAGCAGAGCTCGTTGACCGATTCGCCACGAACCATCTTGGCGGTCTCGGTGCCGTGCGGATTGTGGCAGTCGCTGCAGGAGATCTTGCCCTCGCGGATCGGATGATGGGAGTTCTTCCACAGATCGGCGCGGATGTTCTTGTGGCAGGAGAAGCATTGCTCCAGCATGTTCGACGCCTGGAGTTGCCCATCTTCGGACTTGGGAGAGTGCACCGAATGACAATCGGTGCAGGTCACGCCGCGTGTCGCATGCGCGCTGCTCGACCAGAAGAACTGCTCCCGGCCGGCGTGGCAAGACTGGCAGACCGCGGCAAGCTGGTCCGGGCTCTTGCCCGCGAGCGTCGGCCGATTCGCCACGACATCGGGGTCGTCGGCGTGGATTGATCCCGGCCCATGACATGTCTCGCAGCCGTGGTCCGAGAGCTTGCCGAATCCCGGGCTGCCGTGGGGCCCGAGCGTCTTGGCGACCTCGGAGTGACATTCGAGGCAAGCCTCGGCGCCGATGTAGGTCGCCGCCGGCACGCCTTCGGACTGGGCACCCGCAACTGCCGCGGCAGCCGCCAGCACGATCCAGATGAATGAGTATTTTCGCATCGTCACTTCCTCCTGTGCGCCTGTCAAGAAAGTCGAAAAAGCTCCCAAATGAGCGGCTTGCATGCGGCCCTTGGATTGTTCCCAACGTGACCAGAGGATCACCGCGGGCGAAGCATCCCACTCGGAGGCTAACGTTATTCGATCACAGGTTCCCCAAATTGCATCCGTAATTCCCACCCAGATCCAAGGATGTTGGTGCGGGGAGCGCCCTACCCGATCGGGCGGCACGCGCGCCGCGGTGAGCGAACAGCCCGACAGGGTGGCGAAAGGCGGCGGGGTTGGTACGATGATGCCTCCATGCACGGACGCCTGCTTGGTCTTTCCGCCGGACTCTTTCTGTTGCTCGGTGGTTCTCCCCTCATGACGTGCCCACTCGCGGCGCAGGAGAGCTGCCAGAGCGCTCAGTGTCACGCCACCCTCGTTCAGGGGAGCGCCGTGCACGAAGCGGCCGAGAGCTGCGACAACTGCCACGAGGCGGTCGCCGGGGAGACGACGCCGCATCCCCAGAAAGGGACGAAGACGTTCAAGCTCCTCGACGCCCAGCCGGCCCTGTGCACCGGCTGTCACGATGCGGTTGCAACGAAAGCCCAGGTCCATGAAGCGCTCGCCGACGGCTGCACGACCTGTCACTCGCCGCACGCTTCGAACAACGCCCACCTGTTGAGGAAGCCGCAGAAGGAGCTGTGCTCCGACTGTCACTCGGAGCCCGGCAAGGTCGCCTTCCCGCATGGCCCGGTCGAGGCCGGGGACTGTACCGCTTGTCATTCGCCGCACAGCTCCGACATCAAGCCGCTCCTCGCGCGCAAGGGCGACGCCCTATGCGTCGGCTGTCACTCCGACATCAGCGACCTGCTGCAGGCGAAGAAGGTCAAGCACCCGGCGCTCGACGACGGTTGCACCTCCTGTCACCAGCCGCACGGCGGGGCGAACCCGAAGCTCCTCGCCGAGGCCGGTCCGGCGCTGTGCTTCCAGTGTCACGACGACATCGCCGACAAGGTCCAGAAGTCGCCCGTCGCACATGCCGCACTCGCTTCCGCGAAAGGTTGCGCCGCCTGTCACTCGCCGCACGCCGCCGACCAGAAGGGGCTCCTTCTGGCGAGCGAGAAGGAGACCTGTCTCGGTTGCCACGCGAAGATCGTGACGCCGGAGATGACCGTTCTCCACGGCCCGATCCGTGACGGCTCCTGCACCGCCTGCCACGATCCGCATGGCGCGACGCAGGCAAAGCTGCTGAAGGAGTCTTTCCCGGCAACCGCTTACGTGCCCTACACCGATACCGCTTACGCGCTCTGCTTCACCTGCCACGAGCGCGAGCTGCTCAAGTACCCCGACACCTCGTTCGCCACCGGCTTCCGCGACGGCGAGCGCAATCTCCACTTCCTGCACGTCAACAACGCGCAGAAGGGCAGGAGCTGCGCCCTCTGCCACAACCTCCACGGCGGAACGAACGACGTCCTCGTCGCCGACAGCGTGGCGTTCGGCAGCTGGAAGTTGCCGCTCAAGTTCGCGAAGACCGAGAGCGGCGGCTCCTGCGCCCCCGGCTGCCACCGGCCGGCGGCCTACGATCGCAAGAGCCCGGCGAAGAAACCTTAGGAAGAAGGTCCGCGGAGGCTGCGCAAGCTCTTGCTCGGGGTCCTGTCCGGCCCGTCTCCCATGGGTGCTCGCTGAAGAAGCGCTCCGCGCCCATGGGAGCCCTCGGTCCGGCCACCCCTCGTCGGTGCAGCTGCGAGAGAAGCTCTCCGGCCTCGCGGGGCGGGCTCTGGCGCTCGGGATCCTGGGGTTGGCGACCAGCTTCAATAGGAGCCGGCCCCAGGATCCCGAGTGCCGGAGACCGCCGGCCACCTCCGCCTGATCAGGGGTAGGAAGTCGCGATGTGGGTGACGCCGTGGCAAACCAGGGTGCAGCTGCCCGACCGCGAGCCGGTGTCCTTGAAGGCCGGCGGCAGGCCGCCGGCGAGCGGCGCGACGATCTGCGTATCGAAGTTGATCAAGTGGGTGTGGTCGCCGGTCGGGCGGAACGCCTCGTCGCCTCTCGTTGGGACGCCGTGCGGATCGTGACAGGCCGAGCACGGCGCCCCGGCGGCAAGATGCCCGCTGTGGCCGCCGCCCGAAGGCGTGGTGCGGAAGGCGCGGGTGCGGAAGCTCTGGTCGCCGAGGATGCTCGTGCGCTCGTGGCAGCGGTAGCAGAGGGCGTAGTTCTCGTAGCTCTCGCCGGTGCCGTCGACCGTCTCGTAGCGTTCTTTCAGGATCGGTGCGAAGTCCGAGCCGTGCGGTCCGCGCGAGCCCCCCTCGTCGTCGGCATGGCACGAAGTGCAGCCGATCTGGTCGGCGGCGGTCATCCGCGGCGAGAGCGACGACGGCAGACTCGGCACATCGACGCCGCGGCCCGTTTCGATGACGGGATGGAACGACGCGTTGTTGACATCGAAGTCGAGCCGCGTGTTGGTGCTGGCAACGACGCGCGGCACGAACTCGGAGTCGGGCGAGTTGTCGCCGTGACAGCGCAGGCAGACCTCGTACTCATAGGTCGCCGGGAAGACCTGGGCGCCGTTCCTGTCGACGCCCGGCACGTCGGCGAGAGCTCCGCTGACATACGGCAGTTCGGCCTCGCGGTCGTTCGCGGCGTGCGGATTGTGGCAGTCGATGCAGCCGACCGAGGTGGCGTCGGCGCGCGCGCCGCTTCCCAGACCGCGCCGCAGGCCAGACGCCAGAACCGTCGAATCGGGATGCGCGGAGAACTTGTCCACCTGGCGTCCGATATCGGCCCTGGCGCCGGGAATCCGGACGGGGGGAGCACCGGCGGCTGCGGTCACGGATCCCAACGGATGGGGTGGGCCCGGCGGATCCGAAGTGTGGCACGACCGGCAGGAGAACGGCGCCGGGGGGTTCTCGGTGAAGTTCAGCAACTGTTCGGCAGTGGCGGCGAAGTGCGGCGTGTGGCAGGTCTCGCAGCCCCATTCGGCGAGCTCATTCCAGTTCGGATAGGTCTTCGGCGGCCGTGGCAGCTGGTCGGTGACCAAGGCATTGGAGGTGGCGTGCACCGATCCCGGCCAGTCGGTCATCTTGTGGCAGGTGATGCAGAGCGCCGAGAAGCGGTTCTCCTTGACCAGGAACTTGCCGAAGCCCTCCTGGTGCGGATCGTGACAGGTCGAGCAGTGCAGCTCGTCGCCGGCGCCGAACGTGAGCTCGTCCGGAGGTGACGGCTCGAGCTCGATGTTGGGCAACGAGGCGCTGTAGGAGAACGAGACCGGATGATGTCCCGAGAGGTCGAGGCCGAAGTCGGAGAGACTGCCCGGCGGCAAGGTGCCGCTGCCGTTCATGACGATGCCGCCGGGCGGATTGAGCACCGCCCCCATGGCGATCGTGCCGTCGTGACAGGTCAGACAGAGCTTCGTTGGGCCCGACGGCTGGGGCAGGATGCCGGCGCGCAGCGTCGGGCTGGTGTAGACGGTGTAGGACTGCGGTTCGATCTCGCGATTCCACAGCGGTGAAGCGGGGGCGGCGTTGTGTGGCGTGTGGCAGAAGACGCAGATGCGCGTTTCGCCGGTCGCCTGGATCGGACCCGGGCCGGAGAGCGAGAGATTGTGCTTGGTATTCTGCATTCCCGCCGCGGTCTGCGCCAGGAGCGCGGAGCTGGGCGCCAGGAGGCCCGCCAGGCTGCAGACCAGCAGGGAAAATGCAGCGCGACGGCAACGCCGTTCAGAAGCTGCTGGCGACATAACCCTCCTGAATACGGAAGACCTGCACCCGCCGATTGTAGGTGTCGGCGACATAGAGCTCCCCGCCGGCGCTCACGTACAGCCCTGAAGGGAGCCAGAACTCACCCGGCGCCGTGCCGCGTCTCCCGAGCGTGAGCAGGAACTTGCCCGCGCGATCGAACAACTGAACGTTGTCGAACAGGCTGTCGGCGACGTAGATCACTCCGTCGCCGTCAGCGGCCACGCCTTTGGGCATTCCGAGGTCGCCCGAGCCGTCGCCCTGGCGCCCGAAGGTGCCCAGAGGGGCGCCGCGTTCGTCGAAAGCGCTGATGCGGAAGTTGAGCGTGTCGGTGACGAAGAGTGTGCCGTCGGCGGCACGATAGAGGTGAGTCGGGAAGTTGAAGTTCTCGACCCCTTCGCCGCGGCCGCCGAACGAGAGCTCGAGACTGCCGTCGGGCTTCAGTCCGAAGACTCGGTGGGCCAGCGTGTCGACGACGTAGAGGAGCTGGGTCGCGGGGCTCCAGGCGATGCCGGTGGGGCGCTGCCAGGGAGTGTCGCCGGCGGTGCGGCGGCTCCAGAGGAGCTCCCCCTGCGCGCCGAACGCGAACACTCTTCCGGCGGAGTCGGTGAGGTAGAGCCGCTGCGCGTCGTCGAACGCCAGGCCGACCGGCGAAACAAGCGGCTCGTCCGCGCTGCCGGTCAGCTGAAGATACCGTCCTGATGTCCCGCCTGATTTGGCGGCCTCGGGAAGATAGAGATGGACGCAGCGCCGTCCCATGTCGGCGACCGCGATCCGCCCGTCACCACCGACGGCGACCGCGACCGGCAGGACGAAGGCATTTCGGTCGGCGCTCTCCTTGCCGACGACGAGCACGCGCAGCGACCGTCCGGCGTTCGGTCTGGCGGTGAAGCCGGTGAGCGAACGAACATAGACGAGCTTCGGCGGATTCGGCGGGAACGGCCACTGCAGCGCCACCTGCGGCAGCTCGACGCGCGGCGCGAAGCTGGAGGAGCTGCAGGCTCCAAGGAGAGCGGCCAGTGCGAACGCAACTCCGGCGAGGGTCGTCAGAGTCGAACGCGCTCGGCGGCCGCGATTCATCGCCGTCAGCCTAGAACAGGTCGCGGCGCAGCCGCAGGTAGTAGAGCTTGCGGGTGCGACCGCTCACCGCGATCCCGGCGCCTTCCGCTTCGGAGTCGTAGATCGAGGCGCCGGCGGAGAGATCGGTCCGGCCGATCTTCCAGGAGAGCGCGGCGTTGAGCGAGTGAGCGCGGGTGTCGTAGAGGCTGTGGTTCTCGGAGTAGGAGCCGCCGACCGAGAGTAGCAGCCGGCGCCGGAAGAGTTTCTGCTGCAGATCGACTGCCGCCATGTCGGTGGTCTGGATCTCGGCCAGCGACGCGCCGCTGTCGATGCTCGAGCGCCCTCGGGGAAAGTCCCACCGGCGGTGCGAAAGGGTGCCGTGAAGACGAGTCGAGCGCGAGAGCGCGCCGGTGTACTGCAGCTCGCCCAGCCAGAGGGCGTAGGGACCGTTTTCCCAGTCGACGTCGCGGAACTCCCCCCGTGCGCGCAGGCCGCCGTAGCGGAAGAGGAGGCCGGCGGTCTTGGTGGTGGAGTCGGGGAGCGCCCCGGGATAGTAGCCGGAGCGCACCTTGGAAGTGACCGTCGAGTAGCTCGCGTAGGGCGTCAGCAGCTCGTCGAAGAGCTCCACGCTGCCGTTGACGGTGGTGTAGCGCGAACCCAGAGTGAAGGTGCCGCTCGCCAGCGAGTAGGAAGCAGTGAAATCGTAGCTGCCCGGCAGGGCGAACTGCGGCGGCAGGCCGAGAATCTGGATCTCGAGCCGGTTGACCAGCCCGGAGACGACGTAGTGCAACCCCTCCGTCAGCTGGACCGACTCGAAGGGCGAGACGGGTGAGCGCGCCAGGAGCACCAACGACGCCGGATCGACATTCTCCTGCAGGAGCTCGAACGTGCCGGGCACGGCGACGCCCGGGTGCGGTTCGTTCACCACGTCGCTGCGACCGCCACTCTCGATTTCGTTGCGTCCGAGGCTCGTCCCGAGGAGGAGCCGGCCGCGCGGAATCGTCTTGTCGTAGGAGAAGGCGAGCTGGTGGGAGGTCGAGTTGCTGTCGCCGCCGGTCGAGTCCTGCGTATTGCGGCTGAAGGTATAGCTGCTGGTGAGGCTCTCGAAAAGCTGGTGCGAAAGCATCGCCGAGAGATCGCGGGAGAGGGTCGAAAGCTCGCGGTTGCGCGCCGGGAGGGCGTCGATAAAGCGGTTGTCGTTCTGCCTGTGGCGATAGGTGAGCTCGCCGCGGAAACGCATCGGCAGCTCGACGTCGAAGCGCTCCTGCCAGAGGAACTGCGCGCTCTCGAAGCGCTCTCCGCGGCGGTCCTGCTGCTCGAGCAGGGTCGAGCCCAGGCTCGAGTTCAGGCGGTAGCGCCGGAAGGCGAGAAGGTTTCCGGCCGTGGCCTCGCGGCCGGTGCCCTCGAGCCCGGTCGAACGATCGAAGCGCGACGGATTGAAGGCCGCCGTCACCGAGAGGTAATCGCCGCCGTCGAACTGCTTGAAGTACTCGCCGTTCAGGCCGAGCCGCTGCACGTTCGAACTGAGCTCACCGGAGGTCAGGTTGTCGTCGCTGTAGCGCGCGTGCAGGAAGTACGGCTTGCGGCGGTAGCGGAAGTCGGCCCCCTGGTTGGTCGCGATGCTGTTCTCCCGGCTGGCGAAGCGCTCGGTGAAGAGCGGCTCGTAGCGCCGGGCGAACAGTTGCAGGTTGTAGGGATGCTCGGGCAGGAGGTGGAGGTTGAAGTCGTACTCGAAACCGTCGTCCGGGCGCCACTCCTTGGACGGCACGAGCGAAGTGTCGTAGCGCTCCTGCGACACCAGGCCGGTGACCGCGGCGCGATAGAGCAGGAAGCGCGGATGGTAGACGTAGCCGTTCGAGAAGAGGGTCAGCTTCTCCTTGAAGAAGGTATCGGTCCAGCGCAAGTTACGCTCGTTGTAACGGTTGTCCTCCTCTTCCATGAGTCCCTGGACCTCGAGGTAGGCGCCGTTGTCGAGCGTCCGCGGCAGGAAATCGGTCCAGCCGGCGAGGAGCCGAGCAGGGGCCGCGAGCAGGCCGGCGGCGAGCAGTGCCGCGGCCAGGATGCGGAAGGGAGCGGGCACGATCTTCAGACTCCCGGGCGCAGCAGGTACTTGCGGTCGGACATGTGAGCTTCGTGGCAGTCGGTGCAGTTGGCGGCCTCTCCGCCATGCCCGTTCGGCCCGCCCGCTTCGCCGATCGTCGACAGGGCGGCGCGATCGTGGCAGTCCAGGCAGAAGCCGTCCGAGGCGGAGACCAGAAGGTAGCGATTCGGCGATTGGTGCGGGTCGTGGCAGACCAGACAGCCACCCGAGGCGAGCGGGCCGTGGACGTAGGCTTTGGCGGCGCCGAACTGGTGGCAACGCAGGCAGAGCTCCTCGGCCGGCACGACGAGCGCGCTGGCGGCCTTCGAGTCGTGGCAGCTGTCGCAGAGCTTGGCGGCATAAGGGCCGTGCTCGCCTGTCTGGACGAGCTTGCGGCCGACGCTCGCCTGGACCGCAGGAGCCGCCGAGACGACGACGGCGCCGGGCTCGGGTACGCCGTCAAAAAAAAACGAGAGAACGCGATGGTGCTTCGCCGTGCTGCAACCGGCAGAGAGCGCCAGGGCACCGAGGGTGCCGAGGGTGCCGAGAACGAAGCGGGCGAGCTGCGCCCTGCCGCGGCCGGACTGCGAGCACCGCCTCATTCGAGGAGGAGCGATCCGGGCGAGGTCAAGGGGTTTCCAGACCTACGGGCGCCCCCGTGGGCGATTTTTCGGGTGCGGGTGCGGGCGTGGGTGGCTGCTCGCCCTTCGGTTTCTCGAGCTCCAGCTTCTCGAGCTCCTTCTGGCGCTTCTCCTCGATCTCGCGCCGCAGCTCCTCTTCGGTCGGGTAGCGCTTCCCTTTCTCGTGCCCGAAGCCGTAGACGCTCACCTTGCGCTCACCGAACTGGCTGGTAACGAGCACCAGGTACTCGATCTCGAAATCGGCGGCGGCGTAAGCGCGGAAGTAGGAGATGTTCTGGTCGTCGATCGCCACCTTGGCGGGCAGCATGAGGCCGCCTGGGCCGAGGCCCGAGTCGCCGAAGAACATCAGTACCCGCCCCTCGGGGCTGAAGATCTGCACGTTGTTGAACGCCGCATCGACGGCGTAGAGGAGCCCGTTGCGGTCGATCGCCGTGCCCTTCGGCCGCGCGAAGTGCCCCGGGGTGTCACCGATCTTGCCGACGGCCGACAGGAAGTGCCCGTCGCGGTCGAATTTCACGATCTGGAAGCGGCCGATGTCGGTGACGTAGAGGTTGCCCTTCGGGTCGAAGGCGAGATTGGTCGGCCGGTCGAGCCGGTTGAGCGGGTCGCCCTGGTCGCCAATCGTCTTCAGCAGCTCACCACTCGCCTTGTCGAAGACCTTGACCAGGCCGTTGGCGTTGTCGGCGACGTAGAGGCGGTCACCGAACGGCACCGCGTCCACCGGCTTCCACGTGCCCGGTTCGCCGACCGCCCGCAAATAGGCGTCGTCTCGGTCGAAGACCACGACCTGGCCGCGCACCGGATCGGTGACGTACTTGGTGCCGTCGGGCTCGATGCTGATGTTCACCGGCTGGGTGAGGCGGCCCGGTCCGACCGCGCCGGCCATCGACGAGAAAAGCTTCTTTTTGAGATCGAGAACGATGACCGTGGAGTTGGTGTCGCAGACGTAGATCTTGCCGTCGTACAGGGCGACGCCGTAAGGCTTGTCGAGCTCGAGGTTGAGCTTCTCACCGACGACGAAGCGATTGAAGCCGCTCTGCTCCTCGATGTCCTTGAGACTGTTGAACGAGGTCAGGAACTGCAGGCGCGGCAGCGCCGGCGGCGGCGGAAAGTAGACCGCCGGCGCGCGCTTGACCGGCTGCGAGGCGCAGGCGGACAGGGTCAGCGCGAGCAGCACCGAGAGCGCCGGCGCCAGGGCGGCGAGGAGGCGTCGCGTGCGGGCCTGTCGTGAGGTTCTCGTCATGGCTCCGTTCCATTTACCGGGGTCGAAAGATGCGGCGACCGGCACGGGAAGATCCTATGGCAGCGCCCTGCTGTGGGGGCCACCCGGTGGTGTGGGGGTCTGCGGCTCGACCTGTTCATCCGCAGGCTCGCGGCAGGAGGGCAGGACAGGCGGCCAAAGCCACCCGCCCCTGGCCCGCTACTGGATGGACTGGAAGTTGAGGCCCGAAGCGCTCGGACCCACGAGCTGGTTGTAGACCTGCGGGAACGTCAGGCCGGTCCTCGTCGCCGTGATGGTGTAGGTGCCCGGCTTGAGGTTGGCGACGGTGTAGTTGCCCAGGGAGTTGGTGAACACCGTGCGCACCGTCACACCGGCCAGCTTGACCGTCACCGTGGCATTGGCGACCGCCGTGTTGTTCAGCCGCCGCGCGTTGCCGCTGAGCGTGAAGGTGGTGAGCGTCACCGCTGGGCAGGTGCGCACGTTGGCCTGGCCGGCGGTGTCGTACGCCGTCTGGCGAATCGTGTAGCTGCCGGCGTTCAAATAGGTGTGCGGGAAGACCGTGCCGATCAACGAATAGGGCGGCGTCGGGTCGATGGCGCTCGACAGCGCCCCGCCGTCGCCCCAGCTCACCGTCACCTGCCGGACGCCGTTGTCGTCGGTCGAGTTGTCGACCAGGCTGGCGACCCAGGTGTTGGGATTGACGATGCTCGCGCAGGCGGTGCCGCCGGCGACCGGCGGGGCATCGATCGCGAAGACCCGGACGTTCTTGGTTGTCGAGCCTTCGCTGACCCCGTACTCCTGCACCGTCAACGTGATGGCGTAGGTTCCGGCGGCCGCGTAGATGTGCGACGCGGTCGGCACCCCGGTGGTCGTGTCGGGCGTCAGGTCGCCCCAACTCCAGACGAAGGCATCGCAGCGGGCGAGGCTGCCGCTGCAGGCGGAGGCCGAGGCGTCGACGTTGACCTGCAGGGTGTTCGCGGGATTGAGGCTGTAGCCGAAGGAGACGTACGGCTTGTCGTTGTGGATTCCCCTCGCCTTCTCGGCGAGGTTCGCTTTGGTGAAGTAGGCGGCGTAGTTTTTGACCGGGTTCTGCTCGACCGCGGCGTGGGTCACCGACCCGGCGGCGTTTCCAGCCAGCGTCAGCACGTCGCCGGCGATCGCGACCACGTAGGACTCGAAGTCGTCGTTCGCTCGACTCGTCCCGAGGTCGTCGTAGTACCAGGTGCCGGCGCCCGCGAC
>JBDTQT010000109.1:0-12764 GCA_039932055.1 Thermoanaerobaculia bacterium | reverse complement strand
ACATTGGCCTGGCCGATGGTGTCGTACGCGGTCTGCTTGATCGAGACGGTCGCCGCATTGAGATAGGTGCGGGTGAAGACCGTGCCGATCAGCGAGTAGGGCGGCGTGTTGTCGATGGCGCTTGAGTTCACGCCGCCGTCGCCCCACTTCACTACCACCTGCTTGACGCCGGTCGGGTCCGTCGAGTTGTCGACCAGTGTGCCGACCCAGGTATTGGGGTTGATGATGCTGGCGCAGGCCGTACCACCGGCGACCGGAGGAGCGTCGACCGCGTAGGTGCGAACCTTCCGGGTCGCCGAACCTTCGCTGACGCCGTACTCCCTGACCGTCAGGGTGACGAGGTAGGTGCCGGCGGCGGCGTAGGTGTGGCTGGCCGTCGGGGTGCCGGTGGTGGTGTTCGGCGTCGCGTCGTCCCAGTTCCAGACGAAGGCATCGCAGTTCGCGAGGCTGCCGCTGCAGGTGGAGGTCGAAGCGTCGACGTTGAGTTGCAGCGTGTTCCCCGGCGTCAAAGTGAAGCTGAAGTTGACGTACGGCTTGTCGTTATGGATACCCGCCGCCTTCACCGCCAGCTCCGTCTTGGTGAAGTAGGCGGCGTTGTTCTTGACCGGGTTCTGCGCCACGGCGGTGTTAGTGACCGACTTGGTCGGCTTTCCAGCCAGTGTCAGGACGTCGCCGGAGATCGAGACGATGTAGCTCTCGAAGTCGTTGTTGTTCTTCGGGTGGCCGATTCCGTCTTCGTAGTAGACGGCTCCTGCTCCCGTGACCTCGACGCGTTGACCAACGGTGAAGTTCCCACCCTGGCCGGTGGCCACGGTGAGAGTCGCGGCGGCGGTGGTCATGCTGCCGGTGGTCTCGACGTTCGCGACGCCGCCGCCGTGGCACTTGCCGCAGGCGCTGTCGAGATCGACCCAGACCGCGTTCGGGTAGTTGCCGTCGGGAGCAGTGTTGGCGTTGACCGTCGCGGTCAGCGCCGTCGCCGGCTTGGTGGCGTACAACGGATCGACGTTGATGCGGAAGAGATGCTCACCAGCCGGCATGTGGCAGATGACGCAGGCTTCCATCGGGTCGGTCGCCATCTCTTCGAGCGGGGTACCAGCGCCACCCGAGTGGTTCATGCTGCCGAGGTCCTTGTTGTGGCACTCGGTGCACTCTTCGGCGAACGGCTTCTCGCCGGCAACCACGCTGGTGTGGACATCGTGACAACCCGTGCAGCCGTTGCCGGTGTTGGCAGCTTCGCCATCTGCCATGAAGTAGCTGTTGTACTCGCCCGGGAGATAGCCCTTGAACTTCCCGGTCGGAACCTGAGCGAAGGTGCCGGTGAACTTGGCGTGCGGGCTGTTGAGGAACTGGTTCGAGTGCGGATGGCTGACGAAGCCGACGGAGCCGTGGTAAGGCCCGACCTTGATCGCCGTCGCCGGGCTGGTGGAATCCATCGGGACTCCGGACGCCTCCTGGCGATGGCAGTTCATGCACAGACTGGTGATGATCTGACCTCGCTGCGTATAGCTGCCGGTCCAGTGGCCACCGGCGTCGTCACAAGCGATGACGTCGCCCGCTGCCTGCCACATCCCGCCAGCCGTGGTGCAGGCGCCCGACGTCGTGATTGGCGTCCAGGTGGCGAGGTTGTCCGTGCAGTTGACGTAGTTCGTGTACAGCGGATTGCTGCAGGTGCCCTTGCTGCAGACGCCGGCGACCGAGCAGGACGACGTTGGCAGGTTCCAGGTATTGGGCGTCACGCAGGTCGCCGCCGTGGCGAAGTTGTTGTCGCTGCAGGGGGTGACCCAAATGCCGAAGCCCGTGCCCGTAGCCGGGGCCGTGCCGAAGGGTCCGCCGGTCTCGCAGGCCGTCTTGGCCGCGGCCGGAAGGTTGCCGTTGCCGGCGATGATGCGCGAGTCGGTGCAGTAGCCGTAGTACCAGGTGCCGCCGTTCGTCGCGCAGTTCGAGGCCTGGCAGCGTCCCCCCGGGCACTGCGAGTTGAAGAGCGAGCAGCCGGAGGGGAAGTCGGCCGGGGTCAGGTTGTTGTGATGGGTCGACATCCCGGCCGGATTGACCATCGGCGGGAAGCCACCGTTGCTGGCGAGATCGACCGCTGAAGCGTGGCAGCGGGTGCAGGTGATGCCCCAGGCGTCCCAGGAGGCCATGTTCTCGGTAAACGGCGTGCCGGGCTTGAGGCTGACCTGTCCGGCGACGGCATCACTGACGCCGTCCCAGACGATGCTGGCGGTGCCGGTGGCCGGATTCGAGCCGACCGGAGCCTCGGCAAGGAATGACTTGTGGGGCTCCTTGTTGACCTTCAGCGTCGCGTCCGCCGTCCAGCCGGTGGTGTGGCAACGCGCGCAGGAGTAGGCGACCTTCGGCTTGTTCGGACTCACCGTGGTATCGGCGACGTCATGATAGATGGCGCGCGGATAGGCGGCGAGCCAGTCAGCGTAGATCCAGTAGAGGCTGCGCGGATTCGGGACGGCCAACGTGCCGATATCTACCGTGCCCAGGGTCCAGTTGAAGTCCTGCCCGCTGTCGGTGCCGAGGTACGGCGAGAGCGGCACCCAGTTATAGATGAAGCCGAGGTCGAAGCAGGCCTCTTCCGAGGTTGCGGTGGCGGCCAGAGGGCCACCGACGCAATGGAAGTCGGGGCCGCCCCAGGGCGTCCCGACGGTGACCTTGCGCGACATGTTCTTGTGGCCCATGAACATCGTGTCTTCGGTGTCACGGACGCGCGGGCCGTTGTACTGGGTGCGCGTGTTGTGGCAGCGCAGGCACTGGTCACCGGCGCCACCCGGGGAAGTCGCCGCTGCGTTGAGGAGCGGCGGATTGTAGGCGTTGCCGTTCGGCATCACCCAGGAGCCGGTGCAGCCGGCCTGGTAGGTGCCACCGTGCAGGGCGCAGACGACGCCGTTGCGATCGTCGTCGGACATGACGATCGCGCACTTGCTGGTCGACGCATTCCACAGCCGGTCGCCCTTGCTCTCGCAGGTCGTCTGATCGACGACGGCGGGGTCGACGTCGTTGCACAGGCTGCTGCTCCAGCTGCGAACGTTCGGCGAGACGCCGGCGACGCACAGCGGCGAGGTCGCGTAGTTCAACCGCAGCGCGGTGCAGAGCGGCCGGGTCGGCTTGGTCGGGTCGACCGCGCCGTCACCCCAGCAGGAGCCCTGCAGGGGAAGGTCGAAGCCGCCGTAGCTGTTCTGCAGCGCGCCGTCGTCGAGCATCTTGACTTGGGCGCTGGCAGAGCCAAGGCTCAGCAGCATGAGAGCTGTGAGAGCGAGCACCGTACAGAGGCCGGTGTTCGAGAGAATCTTCTTCGTCATTTGGTTCATTTCTTTCGCTCCTCCTACGAGGTCGTGGGTTCTCGTTGCGTGCTTCACGGCATCTCTTAGAGCAAGCCCTGTGCCTTGAGACGTTGGCGTTTGCCGGGAGAGGGCCTGCCCTACCGCGAGAGGGCGAAACGCCTACCCCAATGGGCAGCGGCGCTCCTACCCGGGATCGGTTCGTCGCCTGAACTTCGCTCTGCCGCAGCAGCCTGCAAGAGGTCGGCGAGGCCGAGAACAGCGACGTTCGCGAGACGCCGCGCGTCCGTCGTTCGGGGTGGGGAGCTCGCTGTCGCAGCGGCGAAACCTCGCGCTGCCGGCGCGGTTTCGCGCGCTGGGCGATTGGGGCCTCATCCCCAGCGCTGAGGATTCATCCCCACCCACTCCGGCGAGTGGGAAGAACGAGAGCGAAGCCGAAGTAGAATCCCGTCGTGTTCAGAAATTGCGCCTTGTCGAAACGCCTCGGATGGGGTGCAATGGTGGTGCTTTTCGCGGTCGCCTGCGGCCGCGATTCAGGGACGCCGAAGCTCTCGGTCACGACAACGCCGAGCGCGCCTGGCGCGATCACCGCGCAGCCGGAACCGATCGGCGCGCCGCAGGTCGTCGCCTTCGATCCGCCGCTCGGCGCCACCAACGTCGACCCCGCGCGCACCGTGCTCGCGGTGACCTTCGATCGTTCGATGGACCGCGAAGGCTGGGCGTGGGTGATCGAGGACAAGTCGACGGCGCCCGACATCGGCGAATCGACCTGGGACGTCACCGTGCGCACCAACTCCGCGCCGGTGAAGCTCGCGCCCGGCAAGACTTACGTCGTGTGGATCAACTCGCCGCAGTATTCGTACTTCAAGGACCCGCAGGGCAGAACCGCAACGCCGGTGCGCTGGAGCTTCACGACCCGCGCCGCTCAGGCGCCCACGCCGCGCTGAGGCGCGGGCCCTCGGCATCCCCACCGTCGCCGCGATAGCCGCGGCAGGCGGCCAGGAGCGCTTCGAGCGCCGAGCGCAATTCGCTGCGCGCCGCCGGCTTCCTCAGGAAGGCCGCATAGCCGTCGCCCGGAGTGAGGCCCAGCGCGCTGCCGTCGGCCTCGATACACGACTCGTAGAGCACCGGAATCGGCGGCGCATGGGTCGCGCAGCGATGCTGGAACTCGCGCCAGGGGAGCCGTGCCAGCGGCAGGCTGACGACGGCGGCGTCGGGGGCGTTCGGACCATCGGCCGCGAGGAGCGCCTCGGCTTCGTGCAGACTCTGCGCGGACGCGATCTCCACTCCGTCGGGAAACTCGTGACGGACCAGCCACTGCAGAATGAGACTCTGATCGACCACCAGCAGACGCACGGGAACTCCCCTCGGCGAGGGTGCCCGTGCAAAGGCTGTTCCACAAGTTTCGTCGCTGGCGGCGGGCGCGGCTACTCGGCGGCGGGCTCGCCGAACTTTTTCAGGCGATGGCGCAGCTGATCGCGGGTCACCCCGAGGAGCTCGGCGGCGCGCGTCTGGTTGTCGCCGGCGGCGCGCATGGCGCGCGCCACCATCTCGCGCTCCATCTCCTCGAGCGGCACGATGCCTTCGCCCATGGCAGAGCCGGCCGTCGCCGCCGTGCCGCCGGCCGGCGTGACGGCATTTGCAGGGGTGCCCTCGGGCCCACCGGTCGGTCCCCAGTCGAGGATCAGCGAGCGCGGGGTGATCTGCCCACCGCGCTCGAGCACCATGGCGCGCTCGACGACGTTCCGGAGCTCGCGGACGTTGCCCGGCCAGGCGTAAGCGAGCAGGCGGTTCTCGGCCTCGCGGTCGAAACCGTCGAAGCGCCGCCCCATCTTGGGCTGCAGCGTGGCGAGGAAGTGGCGCGCCAGCGGGAGAATGTCCTCGCTGCGCTCGGCCAACCCCGGGACGTAGATCGGGAAGACGTTGAGGCGGTAAAACAGGTCGTTGCGGAAGCTCTTGTCGAGCACCATGCGCTGCAGGTCGCGGTTGGTGAGCGCAATCACCCGCACGTCGGCGGTGATCTCGCGCGTGCCACCGACCCTGCGGAAGCGGCGCTCTTCGAGGAAGTGCAGGAGCTTCGCCTGCAGGTCGAGACGGAGCTCGCCGATCTCGTCGAGCACCACCGTGCCCCCTTCGGCGAGCTCGAAGACGCCGCGCTTGGTCGCCTTGGCGTCGGTGAAGGCTCCCTTCTCGTGGCCGAAGAGCTCGCTCTCGAGGAGATTCTCGGGAATCGTCGCGCAGGAGACCTCGATGAACGGCCGCGAGCGCCGCGGCGAGGCGGCGTGGAGGTAGCGCGCCACGACGTTCTTGCCGGCGCCGCTCTCGCCCTGGATGAGGATGCTCGCCACCTCGGAGGCCGCCACCTGCTCGGCGGTCTCGACGATGGCGCGGAACTTCGGCGAGTCGGCGACGACCTTTTGCGCGAGGTGCTGCTCGCGGCGCTGGCGCGAGGCCTGCGCCTCGAGCTGATCGCCGCGGACTGCCAACGAGCGGTGGATCAGGGCGACGAGCTCCGCCTGGTCGACTGGCTTCGACAGGAAATCGAGCGCGCCCAACTTCATCGCCCGCACCGCCTCGCCGACGGCGCCGAGCGCCGTCATGACGATGACGACGCTGCCTTCGAGGCGCTCGCGGTTGGCCTCGTAGAAGTCGAGTCCGTGGCCGTCGGGGAGACCAAGATCGAGCAGCACGACGTCGGGCTGCCGGCTCTCGAGGTGGGCGGCCGCCGCCGCCAGGTCGGGCGCCGTGAGCACCGTATGCCCGGCGCGCTTCAGCTGCTGCTCGAGCGCCCAGCGCAGGAGCTTCTCGTCCTCGACGAGCAGGATCAGGGCCATTTCAACTTTCTTTCTTCTCGCCAGCGGGTGGGGTATCGGAGTCGGGCGCCTCGCGGTCGGCAGCTTCCCGACGCTCCGGAAGGATGATCAGGAAAGAGGTCCCCTTGCCCACTTCGGAGGTGACCTCGATGCGGCCGCCATGCTGCTCGACCAGGCTCTTCGAAATCGCCAGCCCCAGGCCGGTGCCGGTGAATTTGGTGGTGAAGAACGGTTCGAAGACAGTGGCGAGCTGCTCGGGCGGGATCCCCGGGCCGTTGTCCTCGACCGCGACGACGACCGCCGCCTCGGCCGGGAAGCCGCTCGCCCGGATGGCGATGCGGCCGCCCTGCTCTGGTGTCGAGGAGATCGCTTCGGCAGCGTTCTGGATCAGGTTGACCAGCACCTGGCGGATCTTCGCCGGGTCGATCTGCAGCCCCGGCAGACCGGCCGCCGCTTCGGTGACGAGATCGACCTTCTGGCGACGGAGCGACGGCCGCAGCAGCTCGGAGGTCTCGTCGAGAAGTTTCCCGAGATCGGTGCGGGCGAGGCGCAGCGGCGCCGGGCGCCCGGCTTCGAGCAGGCGGTAGAGGATGACGTTGACGCGCTTCAGCTCGGCGAGCATCTCTTCGTAGATGCGCACCGTCTCGCCATCGTCGGAGTCGTCGCGCAGCACTTCGAGCGCCCCCTGGATGCCGGCGAGCGGATTCTTGATCTCGTGCGCGAGGCCGGCGGCGAGCTGGCCGAGACTCGCCAACTGGTCGACGCGCGCCAGGCGGACCGCGACGTCCGCTTCCCGTTGGCGCTGCCGCGAGAGGAGCTCGCGCAGGCCGCGATGGACCTCGGCGGCGACCGGATCGAGCGGCAGCGAGGAGCGCGACCCGAGATCGGCGGTGCCCCCTTCGGCCGTGGCGCGCAGCTCCTCGCCGAGCCGCGCGGCCGATCGTCGTACGGTCCACTGCACGAAGATCGTCACCGCGGCGATGAGCGTCACCCAGGCCCCGAGCAGCCAGCCGATACGCCAGCGCATGGCGGTGTGGATCTCGCGCAGCGGCTCGGTAAAGTCGATACGCATCGCGGCGGCGCCGCGTGTCGACCCCGCTTCGTGGCAGCGAGCGCAGGAGACCTCGGCGTTCAGCCGCACCAGGCCGCGCACCCACTGGCGCGACTGGGCGTCGGTCTCGATCCAGGTTTCGGCGCGTGCCGCGGGGTCGGCGAGGAAGGCGCGCACCCGCTCCTGTTCCGCTCGGTCGACCGAGAGGTTCGTCGAGCCGAGCGGCGTGCCGTCGCGGCGATAGAGGCGCAAGCCGATCGGATGGTTGGCGGCGAGCGTACCGGCGAAGGTGTGCGGATTCCTGGCGCCAGTGGCAGCCATTTCGGCGGCAGAGAGCAGCGGCATGTCGCGCACCGCCTCGTCGAGCTGGAAGCGGGCCGCCGTCGAGGCGGCCTGGCGGTAGGCACGCTCGAGCAACGCGAAGGTCCCGAAGTAGAGCGCCGCGAAGGCCGCGAGATGGATCGGCACCAGGAGTCCCCAGAAGCGCACCTTGGAGGGCGCCAGCGCCCGCCGCGCGAGGAGGAGCCGGGTCTCGCCCGACGGCGGACTGGAAGCGGAGGACGGTCCGGACATCTCGCTGCACTATACCGATCCCGAGCTGCGGCGGAAGCCGCCCGGTGATCCGCCCCGTCACCCCTGGCGCCCCCCGAATTCCGAGGTTCGGCCCTGCACACAGGGGTGGGGGCGATTCGTTCGCCGGTGCGAGATCATCACGGACGGGGGGAGACCGGTTCCTCGGCCTCCCAGGGGAGAACGCCATGAAACTCTGGATCGAGCGACTCGGTTCGCTCAAGCTCACCGTTGTGCTCCTGCTGGTGGTGGGGGTCGTCCTCGCCATCGGCACGATCTTCGAGTCGTTGCGCGGCGCCGAGGCGGCGCGCGCCATCTATTACGCACCCTGGTTTTTCGCGCTCGAGGGGCTCTTCGGGCTGAATCTCCTGGCGGCGCTCATCGTCCGCTGGCCGCGCAATCGCTGGCGGATCGGTTTCGCCCTCACCCACACGTCGATGCTGCTGATCCTCATCGGCGCGATGATGACGCTGATCTTCAAGGTCGAGGGGCGCATGCCGATCTGGGAGGGGCAGTCGTCGGACGTCGTCTTCCAGGGTGACAAGGAGGGCGACCTGCCGCCGCTCACGTTGCCGTTCAAGGTACGGCTCGACGCGTTCGAGATCGACACTTACCAGGGCACCCAGCGGCCGGCGATGTTCCGCAGCCGGGTGGTCGTGGAGGAGGCCGGCGGCGGCGAGAGCCCGGGAGTGATCCAGATGAACCAGCCGCTGTCGCACGGTGGCTACACCTTCTTCCAGTCGAGCTACCAGATCCAGGGCGGGCGCGAGATGACGATCCTCTCGGTCTCGAAAGATCCGGGTCAGAACGTCGTCTTCGTCGGCTACACCCTGCTCGTCATCGGCATGATCGTCGTCTTCTTCACCCGCCTGGCCCAACAGCGCCTGAACGACGCCCTGCTGGCCGAGGCGGCGAAGACGGCCGGCAAGCCGGGTAACGGCAAGCTCGCCGGTGCGAGCGCTCTGCTGCTCGTCGGCCTCACGACCGGGCTCCTCGTCGCGCCCGCAGCCGCCAACGCGGCGCTGGTGCCGGAAGCCGGGCAGCTCGAAGCGCTCGCCGCCATGCCGGTGCAGTTCGACGGCCGCACGATGCCGTTCGACACCCAGGCGAGGAACGCCGTCTGGACGGTCACCAAGAAGCGCGCCTGGCCCGGCGTCGATCCGGTCGCCATGGTCGCCGGCTGGGTGATCGATCCGCAGGGCTGGCAGAACGAGCCGATCGTGCGCCTGCGCGGCGACCTCGCGGCGATCGCCGGGATCTCCTCCGGCACCGCCTACGCCTCGTTCCGTGACCTGGTCTCGAACCGCGCGCTGCGCGAGGCGATGAGCGCCGCCGAGGAGCGCAGCCAGGGTGAAGGCAAGCCGGCGCCGCTCGACCAGCACCTGACCGAGCTCTCCGACCGGCTCGGGACGCTGTCGGGCTACTTCCGCGGCGAGATGCTGCGCCTCGAGCCGGCAGCCGACGCGAACGCCGCCTGGGGTGCCGTCCGCCCGCCCTCCGCCGCGGCTCTGATCGCCGCCGTCGAGCAGATCCGCGGTCGCGCGCCGGCGCACTATCCGACCCGCGAGCGAATAGCCCGGGAGCTGCGCTATACCCGCGTCCACTCCTCGCAGCTCGCCTGGTGGCTGCTCGTGCCGGCGGCGATCGCCGCCGGCCTCACGCTCAACCGCGACAACAAGCTCCTGCTCTGGATCGCCCGTCTCGGCATCCTCGGCGGTTTCGCCGTGATGACCTGGGGGATCGCCCAGCGCTGGCTGGTGGCGGGGCGCATTCCGGCGTCGAACATGTACGAGTCGATGCTCTTCCTCGCCTGGGGGGTCGGGCTCTTCGCGGTCATCTCGCTGGTGCTCAAGAACCGCATCCTGATCTTCAATTCCACCGCTATGTCGGCGCTCGCGATGGTGCTGGTCGACCGCCTGCCGATGGATCCGTTCATCCATCCGATGCAGCCGGTGCTCTCGGGCACGCCGTGGCTGGCGATCCACGTGCCGATCATCATGGTGAGTTACGCGACGCTGGCGATCGTCACGCTCTTCGCCCACGTCGTCGTCGCGGTCGAGATCTTCGCCCCCCACCGCCGCGAGATGGCGCATCGCTGGAGTCAGCTCGCGTACTGGTACATCCACGTCGGCTCGATCCTGCTCATCGCCGGCATCCTCACCGGTTCGATCTGGGCCGCCTCGTCATGGGGCCGCTACTGGGGCTGGGATCCGAAGGAGGTCTGGTCGCTGGTGGCGTTCCTCGCCTACATGGCGATCCTGCACGCCCGCTTCGACAAGCAGATCGAGGACTTCGGCGTCGCCGTCGGTTCGATCGCCGCCTTCTGGATGATCCTGATGACCTACCTCGGGGTGAACTACGTGCTCGCCGCGGGGCTCCACTCCTACGGCTTCGGCAGCTCGAACCTGGTGACGAGCATGGCGATCATCGCCGGCATCGAAGTGCTCTTCCTCGGCGCCGGCTGGATGGCGGTGCGGCGGCGGCTCGCCGCCTCGGCGAGCTGAGCGAAGCGGACGCCGACGCGGGAGTAGAATGCAAAGAAACGCGCCGGACGGATCCGGCGCCAGAGGAGGCGCTGCCATGAAAATTCGCCTACTGACCTTGCTGGCCGTCCTTGCGGTGTTCGCGAGTTCGGCCGCCTGGGCGCAAAAGGACTTCGCACGCTCGGGACCGGCCAGCCCTCCGGTGATCGACGCCAGCGAAGACACCATCGTCAGCTATCTGGGGGGAGAGCCGGCGCCCGTCCCCGGGGCACTCGACGCCGACGACTCGACCTACAATCGCGTCTTGACCGGCTGTGGCGGCCTTTCCGGAGTGGGAACCGCGGTCTCCTGGGACACGGTCACCATCACCAACAACAGCCCCGGCACGGCGAGCTTCGTGGTGTTCACCAGCGACGTCGGGAGCGCGACCTGCGCCACCATCGATACGTTCCTCACCGCCTACACCACGACCTTCAATCCGGCGGCACCGCTCACCAACTGTGCAGCGGCCGACGACGACCTCGGGGTGGGCAACTGCAGCCAGATCGCCTTCAGCATCCCGGTCGGCGAAACCCGGGTCGTGGTGGTCACCAGCTTCGGCAACGGTGCCCTCTTCCCGTACCAGGTCAACTTCACGGGCACGACGCCGGTGGAGCTGCTGCACTTCTCCGTCGATAGTAATTAGGAGGATCGACAATCAGGCCAACCGGATCTCGCGCGTCGCGGCTTCCGGCTCGGCGAAGGCGAGAAGGGCCGCGCCCTCGGCCTCGAGCGCCCGCAGGTCCCTCTTCGCGAGCTTGTCGAACGGCGTCAGCGTGAGCGTCGCCGTTTTCTTCTTGCGCTCGACTCTGAAAGTGCCGGCGACGAAGCCGTCGACCAAGAAAGTCGCCGGGACCTGGAGGTTCTTCGTCACCAGCCGCGGGCGCTGCGCTTCGGCGACCATGCGGCTGCGGTCGTCGTGGCCGAGCACGAGGTTGTCGTATTCGGGCAGGAAGCGCACCGGCGCGGGCGTCTCCTCGTCCGGGCGTGGCGCGTCGGCGAGGTCGAAGAGCTCCCGCCCGCGCGCGTCGCGAAAAGTGACGAGCGCCGGGCGCAGAGCGTCGAAGGTCGAGCGCAGGCCGCCGATGCCGGACCAGTTCTGCGCGTCGGGAACGCTCGCCGGTCCGAACGCCGCGAGATAGCGCCGCACCAGCTCCGGCAGTCCGTCGCTTCCGGCCGGGATCGCCCGCCCGAGCCATTCGTCGGCGAGCGCGAAGTCGGCGGCGGCGGGAAAGCCCCAGGCCGAGCCGTCCGGCACCTGCACCAGCGGTAGATGGGTGCGCACGGCGTAGCCCATGGCGCGCTCGTCGGCGACCGGAAAGCGCGCCGCGAGATGGGCGCGGGCGGCGTCGAAGGTTGCCGGCTTGGCCGCGAAGAAAGTCCGCGCCGCGGCGAGCAACTCCTCCATGTCGAACGTCTCGACCCGATTGCGCAGGATGCTCTGCATGCCGCGCGACAGCATCGGCTGCAGCGCGCCGCGGAAGTGGAGAAGGTCGTCGTCGGTGAGCAGGTGCAGGGTGCCGCGCCAGGCGGTCGCGCGCACGACGCGACGGGCGTGGAGGGCTACGCTGAGCGCCGCGCGCTCGAAGCCGGCAAGCCGCGTCCACAGCCCGAGGTAGGGCGGTCGCGCAATCTGCGCCTGCATCCCGGCGAGCCGCGCTACCGCCACCTCGACGGGCACGTCGGCGCGCTCGAGCAGCATCTGGCGCGCCAGCGTCGCCCGGTTGAGCGCCCGGAGCGAGAGCTCCGGCGCGGAAGCGGAGGGGGTTTGCTTCGGGGAAGGTCGGGTGGCCACGGAGCGAAAAAAGGACCGGTAAAGGAAGAAACCGCCGTCAGAGCTGCGGGTCGGTCACCGGACTCGATCGCGGCGACTTCGGCTCAGTCAGTGGCGGGAGACCGAGAACGCGCCGCGGCATCGGGCAGCTCGGAGCGGTCTCGGACGGCAGGTTCGAGAGGATCTCCGTCAACTCCGCCGGCACGGGCCGTTCGTACAGCGAGTAGGCCAGGCGGACGTTCCACAGGATGAAGGAGTAGCGGGGATCCTCGCGATGAAGATTCGCCGCCAGGGCAACGCGCGGCAAGCCCTCGATGAGCGATTCGCGCCAGAGCCGGGTGCGCTTCTCGCTCGAGAGAAATTGCAGCTGGAGCGGCACATCATTGAGCATACTGGTCTCGCGCAGCTTCGCGACTTGCATGAAGGAACGCATCTGATACCAGCCGAGGGCGGTAGCGCCGACGAGCAGTCCGGCGACGAACGCGACAGCGGTCTGGAGTCGGGGACGCATGGACCACCTCCCGTTCAGCGGCAGAAGCAATTCAGCTTACACCTGCGCTCGAGGCCTCCGAGCGCAGGGTGTTTCCGCGCCTCAGGGAACCGTGGCCGACCAGACACCCGAGTTCCCGCTCGCGAAGCCGTCGGCGAAGATCAGGTTGCTCGTGCAGCTGCCGGGGACCTGGGCGTGGGTGAGGGTGATGTCGTCGACGTACCAGCCTTCGCCGTTGACTGCGCTATCGCTGCCGA
>JBDTQT010000108.1:0-12774 GCA_039932055.1 Thermoanaerobaculia bacterium | reverse complement strand
CGGTCTACCTGCCGGGAGCGATCAACGAAGCAGACGGCGGCTACGTCCGGTCGACTGAGTTCTGGGCGACCAACCCGGACACGGCCATCCAGGGCTTCGTCGTTCGCTACATCGCGGCTACCGCCAACGGCACAGTGCGCACGGCCGGAGACGAGACGGGCCCGTACTACCTCGCTCCGGGCGAGTCCAAACGCTTCTCCAGCCTCGTGCCGAGCGGGTTTCGCGGCATCCTCGAGCTTGACGGCGCGGCGATGCTGCAGTTCAGCGGCGTGCTGACGGTGCGCGGCCAGAGCGGCGGCATGGTCGCCGAAGACGAGATCCCGGTGCTCGACCAGACGGAGCTCTTCCCCGCCGGCAGCACGATCGCCCTGCAGGGGATGGAGCGTTCTGGAACCGCCCTCACCTCGAACCTTGGCCTGGTCAACCTCTCGAAGACCTCTACCCACTGCACGGTGACGCTTCGCCAGCGCGACGGATTGCTCGTCGTCCAGAACGTCCCGGTCAATCTCGCGCCGCTGACCTCCATCCAATTCGATGACGCCTTCGCCCTCGTCGGCCAGACCAGTGTCGTCGAAGGGGCGCGCTCCGAAGTGAGATGCGACCAGACCTTCTGGGCCTACATGTCGACCTACAACGACCAGACTGGCGAGGTCGAGTTCGTCGAGCCCTCGGCGACGATCGGCGGCTCGACGCTCACCAAACCCATCGTTTCCAGTCCGGACCCCGATCCGGATCCGAACCCGCCGCCGGGCAACGCCACGGTCTTCACTCGCAACGGCGAGATCGTGCGCTACCCGACGAACAACAACGGCTTGCACAACTACCGGGTGAACATGCCGTTCGGCGGCAGCCGCAACTTCCGCAAGGTCGTCGTCGATTTCGACTTTCACGTCGGCGGCTGGGACCGCAGCAACGGCAGCGGCTTCCATTGTGTCTTCTGGCTCAACAACGGCTCGAGCTGGAACAACATGTTCGGCTATGTGAACCTCCGCGGTTCGCGCGGCCTGACCGTCTTCCAGGTCAACGCCACCGGCGGCGGATGGCAGGAGACGAACCAGAACGGTTCACCGACGCCAGGCAACGACTACCACATGCACTACGAGTACGACCTCAACGAGCACACCGTCTTCTACCGCATCACCCATGCGGGCGGCGGCACGGTCTCGACCAAGTCGTACACCCTGCGCGGCAACACCTTCTCGACCAGCAGCTTCTTCATCGAGTTCGGCTACCAGCACGCAAGCGAGGGCCCCGAGGCGTATACGCCAGGTTGGACCTTCTCCGACCTCACGGCCGCCTTCATCCCCTGATCCGCCGCACAGCCTCGAACAAAAAGGGCGACCTCCTCGAGGTCGCCCTTTTTGTTGCCCGCCGGGATCGATCGGAGCTTCCGCCTCAGCGCGCGAGGGCGAGGCGGCAGATTTCGTTGCAGAGGTCGAGGAAGGGGATGCCGACGGCGGCGGCGCTCTGCGGCAGGAGGCTGGTGGCGGTCATGCCGGGGAGGGTGTTGGCCTCGAGGACGTAGGGGTCGCCCGCCGAGTCGAGGCGGAAATCGACGCGCGAAAAGTCGCGAAGCTTCAGCACCCGGTGGGTGGCGAGCGCCAGGTGGCGCATCTCGCACGCCAGCTCGTCCGGGATCCCGGCCGGGAAGATCTCGCGCGTCAAGCCTGGTGTGTACTTGCACTCGTAGTCGAAGATCTCGTGCTGCGGGATGATCTCCCCCACCGCCAGCGCCTCCTGACCGAGGATACCGACGGTGAACTCGCGGCCGGGGAGGAAGCGCTCGAGCATCACGTCGCGGTCGCTCGCCAGAGCGAGGGCAATCGCGTCGTCGAGCTCCTCCGGCCGCTTCATCAGCGTGAGTCCCACTGTCGAACCGCCGTTCGCCGGCTTGACGATGAGCGGCAGACCGAGGTCGGCGACCGCCGCCGACGTCATCGGCCACATGCCCCAGTCGGCAGTGGGGATCCCCGCCGCCTGGAGCTGGCGCTTGGTGATCTCCTTGTCCATGGCCATGCCGCTGCCCAGCGGGCCGCTGCCGGTGTAGCGCAGCCGCCCGAGCTCAAGGAGCGCCTGCACCGAGCCGCCCTCCCCCTGCAGGCCGTGCAGCACCAGGAAGACGAGATCGGCGGCGCGCATCTCGCCGCTCGCGACCAGCGCCGGTAGGTTCTCCTGCGCGGCAAGCTCCGCCAGTTCAGCCGCCGTCGGTGGCTCGCGCTCGACCGCCTGAGCCAGCAGGGCCTCCTCGGCTGCGGCCGTCAACGGTCCGCTCACCGTGTCGACGACCGTGACTTCGTGGCCGAGCACGCGCAGCGCTTTCACGACCTGGGCGGCGCCGGCCAGCGCGACGTCGCGCTCGGGGGTCGAGCCGCCGGTAAGCAGGGCGATGCGATTCATCTCGTCGTTACTCCGCGCTCCGAAAAGCGAAATCGAACGTAAGTGGTCACTCGTACTGAATGAACCCGGGGGCGAGAATGCCGTTGGGATCCCAGCGGCGCTTGGCGGCGCACAGGCGCGGCCACTGGTCGCCATAGTGGGCGGCCCAGCGCTCCGGCGTGTCGAAGGTGATGAAGCCGGAGAGGTAGCGCTTGCCGCCATAGGCGATCGAGAGCTCCGAGGCCATATCGAGCTGGGTCAGCATCTCGTCGAGCTTCGATTCCGGCACGGCGCCGAGGACCCCCCAGCCAAGCACCTGCTCGCCGCCGGGATGCATGAAGAGCGGCACGCTCGAGGTCGAGGTCTTCGCCGGCCAGAGCAGGACGTGCCCACCAGCGCCGAGAGCTCCCGGCGGCAGGTTCGCGAGAATTGTCTCGATGTACTCCTTGGCCGCATCCCACGGCAGCGTCGTCTCCATCCACGGGTGCGGTTTCTCCCAGTAACCCGAGAGCTTCCAGGCTTCGAACATCGGCTCCATGCGCCGGCAGAACTCGATCTGCGTTACGTCCTGAATGAGGGAGCGGCGCCAGGGCGAAAGAGGGGCCAGCACCTTCTCGTCGTCGGGCTCCTCGCCGGGGGCGAACTCGATGGTCAGGAACATCGGGAAGAGCCATTGCGCAAAACCGATCATGCCTTTACCGAGCTCGAGCCCGTCGCCGATTTTCCTGAACCCGAGCGCGGCCGGGGAACAGATGCCGCCCATCGAAGCAAAGGCACCATCCGGCGCGTGCATGACCTTGAGCGCATCGTCCATGAAACGGCCGAGCTCGTCGTAGACCAGGGTGTACATGCGAACCAACGGCGCGCAACGGCGCAACCGCGTGCGCACCCGCGTGATCATGGCGATCTGCCCCAGGCTGCAGCGCACCATGTCGAAGAGCTCGGGCTCCCGGTCGCGCGAGCAGACGACGATCTCTCCGGCACCGGTCACGACTTCGAGCTCGATCGCGTTGTCGGCCTGGGTGCCGTAGCGGAAGCTCGCCACGCCGAGCCCGGCCATCGAGGTGGTGCCGGCGACGGTGACACCGAGGTTGTTGGTCAGCACCGGGGGCAGCAGACCGCGGTCCGTCGCCGCGATGACCAGATCGCGCCAGATCACCCCGCACTCGACGTCGGCGTAGAGCTCCTTTTCATTGATCTCGAGAATACGCGTCATCGCCGACGAGTCGAGCAGCAGCCCGCGGGTGGTCGATTGGCCGCTCTGGGTATGCCCCTGGCTGCGTGGCGCCACCGGAATGCCGCGCTCGCTGCAGAAGCGGATCGCCTGCGCCAGCTCCTGGGCGGAAGCGCAGCGCGCCACGGCGGCGGGAAGGCGGTGCTTCCAGCGCCCGAAGTCGCTCTCGAACGGTTCGCGGTCGGCAAGCTCGAAATGGATGCGGCTGGGGAGCAGGGTTGCGAGCTCTTCGAGCGCAGCTTTCATCTGTTCGTCGGTCATCGTGGCGGATTTCATCGGGTCTCCGTGCTGTCTTGCAAGGGCATTCTAAAGTCCTACGCCGTGCGGGCGCGAACGGCTTGCCGGCCGGTGCGTCTCATGCCAAGTCGAAATCAGCCCGGATCTCCCCGACCACGATCCCGCGGTGGTTGCGCATCACCGGCCGGTCGTACGCTGCCAGAGCCTCCCGCTCGGCGACCGCGAGCAGGCCCAGCCGATCGAGCAGCTCGAGCACGACGAGATCGCGGCAGCGCTCGGAGCCGTCGGCGATCTTGATCGCAATGCCGAGCGGACGCGATCCCCTGGCGGCGACGACGTAAACGCCTTCGGCCCCCTCCTTGCCGACCAACCGGCCGGCCGTCGCGGCGATGAGCGCGGTGGTGAAGCGGCCGGGGCCGGCGACCATCTCCGGGTGTTCGCCCATGGCGGCGCAGAGACGCCCGAGGGCGGCGGCGCGCGCACCTTCGTGGCCGGAAACCCCGGGCGCAACCGCGGGCGCGGCGAGGCATGCGAAGGCGCGCGCCAGCAGTGCGAGGGGCAGGACGAAGGTCGGCGCGCTGCAGCCGTCGACGCCGCAGGGAGCGAACGACTCCGGCAGGCCGAGGATCGCGCCCAGCTCGCCGACGATACGGCGCTGCAGGGGATGGTCGGCGGCGATGTAACCCGCTGGGTCGAACCCGAGGCGCCTGCAGGCGAGGAGCATCCCGGCGTGTTTGCCGGAGCAGTTGTTGTGCAGGGCGCTCCACGAGGTGCCGGTGAGCTCTTCCGCCCTCGCCGTCTCCTCCCCCAGCGGACGGTGGGCGCCGCACAGCAGATCGCCGGCGGCGAAACCGCCGCGTTCGAGGAGCGACAGGGTCCGCCGCCGGTGCTCCGGCGTCCCACTGTGCGACGAGCAGAGGAGGGCAAGGTCGGCGGCGCCGAGCGCGAAAGCGGCCTCACCGCCGGCGAGGAGCAGCGGCAGCGCCTGGAACGGCTTCACCGTCGAGCGCACCACGACGGCGAGACCTGCATCTCCCGCCGAGCGCAGCAGCTCGCCATTCGGCGAGACGACGGCGATCGCCCCGCAATGCCAGGACTCGTCTGCCGACCCGCGGCGGACGGTGGCAAGCCGGCAGAATGTCGGCTCAGACCTGCTCGGCTGCGAGGGCGGCCTCCAAGGTCTCATAGATCGGAAAGAGGGTATCGAGCTGAACGACACGCAACAGCCGGCGCACACGCTCGGAGGGCGCCACCAGGATCAGCTTGCGGCGCGCCTCGGTGAACTTGCCGAGGTACCCGACCAGCTCGCCGATGCCGGTCGAGTCCATCTGGTTGATCTTCGCCATGTCGACGAGGACGTGGCGCCCGTCCTCTTCCAGCACCCGCTCGAGCGCCCTGGCGAAGAAGATGGCGCTCTCGCCGAGCTTGATGACGCCCTCCACGACGAGGAGGGTATCGGGTCCGATGCGGCGTTTTTCGACGATCATGGGCGGAGGCGCGCGGACGCCGTCGAAGCAGCTTAACAGCGACCGTAGCGGACGATCAACGACCCACGGGGTCGCCAACGACGCGCACGACGCGCTGCGGGAACGGGATCTCCAGGCCGGCCTCCTCCAGGGCGCGCTTGGCCACCTCGAGCAGCAGGAAACGCGAGCTCGTCGGGGCGAGGGGGTCGGCGACCCAGACGCGCAGCTCGACGGTCACGCCGGATTCGCCGAGCGCCGTCACGACGACCTGGGGCTCGGGGCTGGCGAGCACCGGCAGATCCCGCCGCGCCGCCGCGAGGAGGACCTCGCGCACCCGCTCGACCGCGATGCCGTAGGCCACCGCCATCGCCGCATCGATGCGCATCGCGGGCGAGCGCGAATGGTTGACGATCGGTTGCTGGATGACCTCCTTGTTGGGCAAGATCACCTCGCGCTGATCGAAGGTCCGGATCCGCGTCGAGCGCAGGCCGATCTCGCTCACCTGCCCCTGGTTGCCGGCCATCGTCACCGTGTCGCCGAGCCGAAAAGGCTGGTCCCAGAGGATGGCGAAGCCGGCGATGATGTTGGCCATCGTCTCCTGCGCCGCGAGACCGACGGCGAGCCCGGCGATCCCCAGGCCGGCGATCAGCGAGCGCACCTCGAAGCCCATCTGGTCGAGCGCCATGAGGACGCCGATCGAGAGGACAGCGAAGCGCGTCAGCGGCACGAGCAGCTCGCGCAGCGCCTCGTCGGAGCGCGCCCGCGCGGCGAGCCGCCGGACGAGACGCGCCGCAAGCCGCGCCAGGAGCCAGAAGAAAAGAAAGACCACGACGCCGGTGAGCACTCCGGGCAGGTGGCGGAAGATGCGATCCACCAGGTCCGCCACAACCTCCTGCAGGTTGTGCGGCGTGGCGCGCAGCTCCTCCTTCAGGCGAGCGGCGTTTTCGGCGGCTGACTGGAGGGGAGGGGGGAGTCCGATCACGCCCCTATCCTAGCCCGGCCGCCCCGGGAGATAGACTCCGCGGACCATGAAACGACGCGCACTCCTCTTTCTCGCTCTTCTCGCGCCGCTCTCAGCGCCGCTCGCTGCCGCTGGATTCGGTCTCTTTCAGCACGGCGGTCGCGGCGCCGCCCAGGCCGGCGCGTTCGTCGCCCGCGCCGACGACCCGTCGGCCGTGCGCTACAACCCGGCCGGCGTCGCCCGGCTCGACGGCTTCCAGTTCGAGGCCGGCCTCGACTTCCAGGCGCCCGTGGACGAGCTCGACAGCTCCGGCCAGACCGACCTGGCGCACCACATCATTCAGTTTCCCCCCGCGATCTATGCCACCTGGAAGCCGAAGGAGCTCGCCGTGCCCCTGACCTTCGGGCTCAGTCTCGACGCGCCGTTCTGGACGATCGTCAACTGGGACACGGCGCTCTTCCCGGGCCGTTTCGACACCATCCGGCAGGAAACCTCGCTCTTCGAGCTCCGGCCGACGGTCGCCTGGGCGATCGACGAGCGCTGGAGCCTCGGCGGCTCGCTGCGCTACGTGCGTGGCGGCTTCGAGACCTCCTGGGCGACGACCGAGGTCTTCGCGGCCGGGCAGCAAAACGTCGTCACGCAGATCAACAGCGAGGCAGCGACGCAGGTCGACGGCTTCGGTTTCGACCTCGGTGTTCAGTACACGGCTCCCACCTGGGGCCTCGGAGCGGTGCTCGGATCCGGCGTTGCGCTCGATGGCTCCGGCGATATCGGCTACTTCCCGCCCGAGCCGTTCGCCGATGCACGCGCCGAGGCCGCCTTCCGAGGCCGCTTCGTGTCGTCCTCGGCGCAGATGGATTTCGCGCTTCCGCCGACCCTCTCCGCCGGCCTCTGGTGGGGAGTGACGGCGAGCCTGAAGCTCGAAGGCGACGTCGTCTGGACCGGCTGGTCGACGCTCGACCGCACCCGCATCCACATCGCCGTCGATCCCTACGCCGCGCCGCCGCCGGCACTCGATCGGCGCCGCGACTGGAACGACGTCGTCGCCCTGCGCCTCGGTGCCGAGTGGACCCTCTCACCGCAGTGGGCCCTGGGGGGCGGCCTCGCCTTCGAACCGAGTCCAGTGCCCGACAAGACGATCGAGGCCGGCTTCTCTCAGGGGGATACGACCGTCTTCGCCTTCGGCGCCTCCTACAACCTGCCGGGACTGTCGTTCGACGCCGGCTACTCGTACCACCAGTCCGCCGACCGCAAGGCGGATTTCGACGGCTACGACTTCCCCTACCCCGGCACCTTCAGCAGCCGCGCGCAGGTCTTCTCGATCTCGGCCCGCTGGCGGCGGTAGGCGCCGGCGGCTTGCGACAAGGAAAAAGAGAAAAAGCTTTCGGTAAAGGCTGTCGTCGGCCGCTGCCTCGCTGGTGGTCTAGGGCACGACCGCGGACCACTGGGCCGTGCCGCCGCTCTCGAAGCCGTCCTCGAAGAGACCAGCCCAGTCCGCCCAGGGGCAGCCGGCGCCGTTGTTCACGCAGTCGATGCGCCCGGCGCCGCCGTTGACGACGTAGAGCTCGCCCAGCCGGTCCTCGGCGAAGCCGTAGGCGCCGCCGTTGCCGGTATCCCAGCAGCACGACGCGGTCGCCCCCGGGTCGGCCGGGTTGAGCGCCGTGGTCACCCAGATCTGGCCGGCGCCGGCGTCGGTATACAGGTAGCGACCGGCGAGCGACGGCACGAAAGTGCCGCGATACCGGTAGCCGCCCATCGCCGACGACCAGCCCCCCGGATTCGAGTGACAGAGGATCGGATCCGTGAAGCCGCTGCCACGAGTCGGGTACTGACACGTCGCTCCAGGATCGACCGGGCAGCCGCCGACGGCGCAGCCGGATAACCCGGTGGCGCTCGAGTCGCAACCTTCCCGGCAGACCCAGCCGAAGTTCACCGGCGTCGAGGCCGGCGTCGCCGCGGCGCGCAGGTTGAACTCCTCGTAGTTGTCCTGGCCGACGTCGCCGATATAGAGGTCGCCGGTCTGGCGGTCGAAGCTGAAGCGGAACGGGTTGCGCAGACCGATGACGTAGACCTCGTTGCAGGCGCTTGCCTGACCGGCGTAGGGGTTATCGTTGGGCACGGTGTAGTTGGCGCCGTCGAGGCCGCACTCCGGCGCGACGGGAGAAGGGGCGAGTCCGCGCACATCGATGCGCAGGATCTTGCCCAGCAGGGTGTTCTTCGACTGCCCGTCGCCGTTCGCTCCCGCGCCATCGTCACAGCCACCGCCGCCGTCGCCGGTCGAGATATAGAGGAACCCGTCGGGACCGAAGGCGACATGGCCACCGTTGTGGTTCGTCGCGCCGTGGGTGATGTGGAAGAGGAGCGTTCGCGTCGTACTGGCGACATCGGGGTTGCCACCCGAACGCTGATAACCCTCGACGACGATTGCGCCGTTGGCGATCGTCGGCGAGGTCTGCGGGCGGCTGGTGTAGTAGACCCAGAACTTGCCCGTGGTCGCGTAATCGGGATCGAACGCCATCGACAGCAGGCCGCGCTCGCCACCGTAGCTCACCTTGTCGAGACCCGCACCCGCGCCGTCGTTGCGCAGATCGAGGAACGGCGTGGCGTTGAAGGTGTGGGTCAGCGTATTCCAGGCCAGGATCGCCCCCTGCTGGGTGGCAACGAACCGGTGATGCAGGCCGTCGCCGGGATCGACGTAGGCGATCGGAACATCGGCGCCGACCGGAAAGTCCGTGTCGGCGATGTAGGTCGTGACGGTGCCCGGAATGCTCGGCGCGCAGGCCGTGCAACTGCCGTTCTGGCAGGTCGAGATCGCGGCGAGCGGAGCGAGCGCGCCGGAAGCGGCGAACGCGACGGCGGCAGCGAAGAACAGACGGGCGCGGAGCCAGGCAGGGCGATCCGTGGGGAACTGATCCATGTTCGAAGCCTCCAGCAACATCCTAGGAAAGGTGCGGTCAATTTCGGCGAGAGAAAATTCACACTCCGGGGCCGCCCGCCGCGAGCCGGAAAAGGCGGCGGTCAGCGCCCGACCGGCGCCTCCTGGCGGGCAAACATGCCCGGGGTGTAGGCGGTGATGTGACCGGTGAAGGCCGAAGCGGCGACGGTGAGGGGGCTCGCGAGCCACAGCTTGCCCGGCCCGCTGCGCCCTTTGTAGTTGCGATTGATCGCCGAGACGGTGACCTGCTCGGTGGTCTCCGAGACGCCCGGACCGCAGCCGATGCAGGCGCCGCAGCCGGGGCGGATGAGACGCACACCGGCGCGCGCGAAATCCTCCATGAAGCCGTGCTCCCGGGCGTAGCTTTCGACCTCGAGCGAGCCGCACTGGATGATGAAGTCGACCCC
This sequence comes from Thermoanaerobaculia bacterium, assembly GCA_039932055.1. Classification (GTDB taxonomy): domain Bacteria; phylum Acidobacteriota; class Thermoanaerobaculia; order Multivoradales; family JAGPDF01; genus JAGPDF01. The sequence continues at coordinate 3,158 of JBDTQT010000108.1, read as the reverse complement.
GGGCGCGACCTTGCGGCCGGCGTCGACGGCCTCTTTCACCACCCGGTGATAGAAGTCGAGGTCGTCGATCTTGCCCGCCGTGCAGCTGCCGCCGTAGGCGATGTCGATCCGGACCTCGCCGATCTCGGCCACCTTCGCCCCGTTCGTCGGATCCGAGGCGATGCCGCGGTCGGGGTCGCCCGGATCGGCGACCATCGGCTCGATTGCCGCGAGGTCGATGACATGGATGCCGCCGGCGTAGACCGCGTCGGCGTCGGGTTCGACGGTGCGCGCGCGCAGGCGGTCGCGATCGACACCGGGCCGCCATTCGGCGAGCCAGCGGTAGGTTTCGGCGTCGGCCGAGACGATGCCGCTCCTCGCCGTACACTCGGTCGCCATGTTGGCGAGCGTCGCGCGCTCGTCCATCGACAGCGTCGAGACACCCGGTCCGGTGAACTCCATCACCCGGTTGAGCGTCGCCTGCGGCCGCGCGTAGGCGAGCAGGATATGGAGCATCAGGTCCTTGGCGGTGACGTTCGGCCGCAGGCGCCCGATGAGCTCGAAGCGAATCGACTCCGGCACCTCGACCTGGGTGAAGCCGGAGTGGATGAGCGCCGCGTACTCGGTCGCGCCGACCCCCCAGGTGAGGGCGTTGTTCGCTCCGCCCATGCAGGTATGCGAATCGGTCGCCTGGATGAAATCGCCCGGCTCGACCATGTGGGTGCGCGCCAGTTCGTGACAGATGCCGGGCGAGACGCCGTCCGTCGACGAGAAATCGCGTACGCCGGTGTGGCGCTGGAACTGGCGCTGCATGTCGCGCAGAACTTCGATCTTCGGCAGGTGCGGCCGCATGCGCGCAACCTCGTCGGCATAGATCAGATGATCTTCGAAGACCGCAAAGCGCTCGGGATCCTTGACCGCGTAGCCCTCGCCGTACTCCTCGACGAGAAAGGCGTGCACCTGCGCGGTGGTGAACTCGTGGGTGTAGCCGCCGTCGACCGAGACGACGACGGCGTCCCCCGGTTGGACGAAGATCTCCTTGCCCTTCTCCACTCCGACGACGTGACGCGCCAGGATCTTTTCCGCCATCGTCATGGCCCGCCGCGGAGTCGTGACTTCAGGCGGCCGGACAGCTCCCTCGGCGAGCGCTTTCGAGTAGGGGAAGAGGCCACCCCACTCGATGATCTGACGGGTGATCGGATCGTACCCGTCGGTAAACTCGGCAAGCGCCACGCCCTCGCCGGCCTGGAGGCGCGCCAGAACTTCGTAGCCACCCATGAGGGTGCCGAGGTTCAGATTGTTGCGGGCGTGGATCGGCGCGAAGGATGCCGCGATGGCGATCTTGATGCCGGCGTACTTCTCGCACTGGGCGGCCGTCTCGCGCGAGCTGCCCGTGCCCTTGCGCAGCCCGGACACGATGACCTCGAAGTTGCCGTTGGCGAGCGCGTCGCGTTCGAAGATCCGCTGACCGTCGACGATCAGGCCGGCGTAGGCCTCGCGGGCGATCTCTTCGGGCTGCCAGTTGAAGCAGACCCACGCCGGGGTCATGACGTCGGTGTTGATGTCGTCGAGCAGGTCGGCCGGGTTCACATCCGACATCGCGAGGTCGAGCTCCCCGCGCAGCTGGCGGCGGATGAGCTCGGCGTCTTTGGTCAGGAAGAGGACCCGCTTGCCGGGGGTCAGGCGGACGATCGACGCGGGTTTCATGGACTCGATTCTACCCCTCTCATCGATGCCTCCACGGTGACATCGTCCCGTCGCCTGGCTCGGGGTCCTGTCCGGTCCGCTTCCCATGGGTGCTCGCGCTGAAGAAGCGCGCTCCGCGCCCATGGGAGCCCTCGGCCCGGCCACCCCTCGTCGGTACGATTTCTAGAACTGCACCTTACCGGTAGGTCTCCGGCACTCGGGATTCGAGGTGGGCGACAAGCTTCACTAAGAGCCGACCTCGAATCCCCGAGCGCCGGAGACCGCCAACCACTCAGCAGCGGCGACCCGCCGCTAGGGCGCGGTCGCCGACCACTCGGCGGTGTTGCCGTCTTCGAAGTGGGCGACGAAGATCTGGCTCTTCCACCACTGCAGGAGGCTGCGCAGCGCCTCGGGCGGGTTCTGGGGCGCAGTGCTGCCGGGACTCGACTGGTCGAGGCTGTTGAGGCCGTGGCACGAGGTGCAGACGCGGATCTCGCCCGGCTGAAAGGTCAGCCAATAGCGCTCGCGCACCACCGGCGCGCCAGCGCCGTTGGTGAGATGCCAGGTGAGCGCGCGCTCGGCCGGCACCAGCGCCGCCATCGAGCCGTCGCCGCCGAGCTCGACGCTCGCCGCGGGGGCCCCCGGCGCGAGCGGCGGGTTGATCGCCCGCGGATCGTGCAGCTTCTGCGCCAGCGCCCGGCGGCCAGCGCGCGGCGTCGCCGCGCCGCCGAGACCGCGGATCAGGTCGGCCTGGAAGATCTGCATGTGCGAGACGTCGTAGATGGTGCCGGCGGCGCCGATCGTCTGCGCGGTGCCGCCCGGCACGCGCAGGTTATAGGGCTGCTGCTTGTCGGCGCGATCGCGAGTGGTGACGTCGCGGCTGACAATCAGTGCCAGCTTCTGGCCCGCGAGATAGTCGCGGAAGGCCGCGACGTCGACCTGCTCATCGCTGAAGACCGCGGCCTCCGGCGTCTCGAGCGCCGGACTCGGCGGCACCGGCGGCGTGCGCGCACGCACCTCGACCGGGTCGAGCTCCCACATGGTGACGTTGTTGTAGACGATCATGTAGTCCGGATTCCAATAGGAGAGCGTCTTGGTGATGCCGGAGGTCAGCGTCGAGCCGTACTTCTGGTAGCCGGCGCAGGGCGCGGTCGCCGCAATCAGATTGCGCAGTCGGAACTTGTAGCGCACGACCGGCGCCGTGAGGGTGCCGTCGTTCGCCGCCTGCCGGGTTTCCGCCACGCCCGCGCTGCGCTCGCCGGCGTGCACCGCGATCAGCGTTCCCGGCCCGCTCGCCACCGAGAGCGGCAGCGGGTTGCGGTAGAAGCCCGAGTGGCAGGGCCCCGGCGTGTCGGTGAAGCTGCCGGTGTCGGGGTGGGTGATCCAGGCGACCCCCATCTCGTCGGCCGGATCGGTCGGCGCGCCATTCAGCGAGAACAGCATGCCGGCGGCGTGGGTATAGAACTCCGGCGCGTCGACCGCGAAGTAGAGCC
>JBDTQT010000107.1:0-12883 GCA_039932055.1 Thermoanaerobaculia bacterium | reverse complement strand
TGGGCGACCAGCAGGACTAGGAGCCCGCTTTAGATCCCGAGTGCCGGAGTGCCCCTCCACCGCTGCCCGAGTGCCGGAGTGACCCCACCAGAAACGCCGAGATCCAAGCAACAGTGCGGCAACTCCAACGCCACTCAGCACGAGCCCCCAGAAAAGACCCTGCGGCACGTAGCTCACGACCAGCCGTCCGGGCGCTGCTCCCGGGCGGACGCCGAGGAGGAGATCGTCCACCACCTCGACGGTCAGCGGCTGGCCATCGATCGTCGCGCGCCAGCCGGCGTCCCAGGTCTCGGCGATGACGAGCCGGGCGGTCTCTTCGGCGGCACCGGGCCAGGCGACCTCCCACCTTCCCGGCGAGCGTGCAAGAACCTGCGACGGCGAGCCGTCGTCGTAGCGCACCAGCGGCTGCGCCGAACTGCGATCGAAAACCGTCGCGTCGTCGCCGGCGTAGGCGACCTTCCATCCGGCAACCGGCGGCGCCGATCCGGGCGGCGCCAGCACCCAGCGCACGCCGAGCCGATCGAGCCACGGCGACTGCCAATGCTCGATCGGGCGGAAAAAGGTCGGATGCGCCGTCGCCAGCTCGCGGCCGTAGACCTTCTCGTAGCGCGACAGCTTGAGCGAATCGTCGCCGCGCACGTCGTAGAGGCCGAGGGCCATCGCCGCGTTGGGACGCAGCGCCGTGCCGACTGCGGCGATCCGCTCGGGCCTGCCGGCGAGGAAGTCGACCGCCGGCGTGCGCGCGTAGAGCTCGCCGACCGGCAGCACCGGATTGATCCCGGCGTGCGCCCAGGCTAGATCGGCGATCGTCAGCAGCACGATGAGGGGCGCGCAACGCCGCCGCGCCGCGGGCGAGAGGCGACAGCCGGCGAGAACGAGGAGCGGCAGACCAATCGCCAGCAGAGTGGCCGTGGCCTCTTCACCGAGCTGGCCGCGAGCGCCCCAGTCGTCGTGGAAGGTCGCCCAGCCGAAGACGAGCCCGGCGAGCGGCAGCAGCGCGCCGTAGAGCAGGCCCCGTCCATCGCCGGCCAACCAGCGCTCCAGCCCCGCGCCGGCGAGGAGCGCCAGCCCGAGCTCGACGCCGAGCAGCAGGTAGTGGTGCAGCATCTTCTGCACCACCGGCGTCGCCAGCAGCAGCTCGCGCACGCCGGGGAAGTGATACGCGGCGAGCAGGCAGACGACCACCATGACGGCGAGCGCCCGCAGGCGGCGATCGAGCGCGGCCTCCTGCGGGTCGCGCACCGCGCGGCGCCACAGCGCCGCGACGGCAAAGGGCAGCGTGAGCGCGCCGGCGTAGACGGTAGTCGGCACGAAGAGAAACGCCCCCCAGAACGTGCCCTCGGTCGCCTGGCCGAAGGCGTTCGGCAGCACGAAGCGCAACCAGAGGCCGAGGATCGTCGTCAGCATGATCTCGCCGCCGGCGGCCGCCTCACGCCAGCGGTCGGTCTGGACGACGGTGAAGGCGAGCGGCACCAGCGCGACGCCGGAGAGCAGCAGGCCGACGAACCAGGCCGAGACCACCTTCGCCCACACCTCGAGCCGCGCCTCCCGCTGGCCCCTCCGCCCGATACCGCCGCGCGCCACGAGATAGATACCGCAGGCCGCGGCGGTGAAGAAGGCGGTTTCCGGGTGTCCGGCGAGCAGTTGCAAGCCGGCGAGCGCCGCGAGGAGCGCCCAGGTGCCGCGACCGTTCTTGCGGCCCGCCGCCAGCCGCTCGACCGCGAAGAAGATCCACGGCACCAGACAGAGCGCGTTCGCCATGGGAAAGAGGACGAAGCTCACCAGGCGGCCGGAGAGCGGATAGACCACCGCCGCAAGTCGCGCTCCGTCGCGGCCGATCCCGAGCTCGCGGGCGAGGAAGTAGGCCCCCAGCGCGCCGATCGCAATGCGCAGCCAGGGCAGAAAGTAGAGGCCGAGCTCGATCGGCAGCAGGGCGAAGAGGAGGTGCAGCGGGAAGAGCGGCGCGCTCGAGCCGTTGCTCCAGTAGGGGGCGCCGGATGACTGGTGCGGATTCCACAGCGGCATGCGGCCGGCGCGCAGCTCGTGGCGGAGGTAGAGCAGCCAGGGTTCGACCTGGAAGCTGATGTCGCCGAGCTCCGGATTGCCGAGGACCGGCTTCGCCGATGCTGCCGGTGCGCCGGTGGCGCTCGCGGCGCTCCACGGGGCGTTCGCCCGCAACATCGCCGACGGACTGGGGACACCGTGCCGTACGAGGAGGGTCGGCAGGAGAATCGTCGTCGCGGCGGCCGCGGCGAGCAGCCAGGCCAGCCCGGCCTCACGCCGACGCCCGCGAAGCGCCCATAGTGCGGGAACGGTGACGGCGAGCAGGAGGAGCGGTCGAAGCTCGGCGGTCACCGCTTCAACTATACTGCCGCGCGCACGCTGGCCGATCCGGCTCAGCGGCGGAGCACCTCCGGGATCGCCCTAATTGCCCAATCCAACTGGTCAGCCGAGTCCGCCCCTGCCTTTGTCCGCCGTCTCCGACAGGCTCGAGGCGGCGCACTGCCTGCTCTGCGGCGCACCACCGCCGGCTCCGGCCTACACTTTTCCCCCCTATGGCGTGGTGCGCTGTCCGGAATGCGGCCTCTGGTACCTCTCGCCGCGGCTCAACGAAGCGGCGATGGTCGCGGCCTATCGCGAGGCCTCTTACTTCGAAGGCGGCGACGGTCCCGGATACTCGAGCTACCTCGCCCAAGAGTCGACCCTGCGGCGGACTTTCCGCCGCCTGCTGCGGACGATGCAGCGCCTGGGGATGACCGGCGGGAGCGGCGGCAGCGGCGGGAGCGGCGCGGGCGGAACGATCCGACCCGGCGGGCCCACCGGAGCCGTCGGAACCGGCGGTCGCCTGCTCGAGATCGGCTGCGCCTACGGCTTCTTTCTCGACGAGGCAAAGTCGTACTTCGGGCATCGCGCCGGGACCGAGTTCTCCGAGGCCGGTGCGGCCCTCGCGCGGCCGTGCGCCGACCACGTCTACGTCGGCGGGCTCGAGGCGATCCCGGACGGCGCCCACGGCGGGCAGTTCGACACCATCGTGCTGATCCACACGATCGAACATGTCTACGACCCGGTGCGGCTCCTCGCGGGTCTCATGGAGCATCTCGCGCCGGGCGGCTGGATCGTCGTCGCGACGCCGGACGTGGGCGGCTTCTGGCGGCCGCTCCTCGGCCGCCTCTGGCCGTTCTGGAAACCCCCCGAGCACGTCGCCTTCTACGACGCCAAGCGCCTCGCGGCGCTCCTCGCCAAGGCGGGCTGCCGCGAAGTGCGGCGTATGCCGTACCTCTCCTACTTCCCGCTCACCCTGGTGCGCGAGAAGCTCACGCCCCGGCGCTCGCCGGCCGTCGCGAAGCGTGCAGACGAGGACGGCGGCGCGCGCATCGCTGTCTGGATGCCGGCGACGACCGTGGCCGCGGCCGGACGCAAGCCGCTCGGTTGAAGAATCGCGGCGCCGCTCGAGGCGCGGCGGCACCTGGCGATAGAGTTCCCGGCGTGGACGCCGAACGCGAGCACCTGCAGTTCCTGTCGATGTTCTTCTATGCCGTCGGCGCGCTGGCGGCGATGATGACGCTGGTCCCGGCCCTCGGCCTGTTCCTCGCCGCCGAGATGCAACAACCCGGCGAACCGTTGCCCTTTGCCCTGGCCGAGCGGCTGGGCCTGTCCGCCGCCGCCGTGCTCGCCGGCACGCTGGTGCTGGCGGGTCTGGTTCTCTTCATCCTCATGACGCGCGCCGGCATGCTCCTGCGGCGCTGTCAGAACTACCGGTTTTGTCTCGCGGTCGCCTGGGCAGCCTGCCTCTTCGTGCCGATCGGCACGGTCCTGGGCGGCGTCACGATCTCGATTCTCCAACGCCCGGCGACGCAACGTCTGTTCGCCGACGGCGACCCGCCGGCGTTGCGCGTCTAGGCCAGCCTAGGGTGGCGGCTCGGAGGGCTTCGCCCGCCGGGTGAAGACGCGCTTCAGCCAGCCCGAGATGCCGCTCGTCTTGCGCTGCTCCTCGAGCTCGCCGCGCATTTGCGGATCGATCGGCAGACTCCGGCTGCCGCCGTGCAGGTGGCAGACGATCTGCGGCACGCGGCCCTCGGGGAAGGCCTCGGACAGGACCTCGGGGCAGCGCTCGGTCGCGAGCTCACCGCTCACCGGATCGATCAGCACGACCCGGATGCCGTTGGGCGCCGTGAAGCGGGAGTAGCCCGCCGCGGGACGCACCGCGAGCATGAACTTCGTCCATACCGGCAGCGCTGCCTTGGAGCCGGAGAACGGCGTCGGCGAGTCGTCGTCGAAACCGACCCAGACCGCCGTGCTGCGCTCCGGCGTGTAGCCGACGAACCAGTTGTCGCGCCGGTTGTTCGACGTTCCGGTCTTGCCGGCGACCGGGTCGGCGAGCCCGAGAGTGCGCATCGACCGCGCCGTGCCGTAATCGACCACGCCCTGCAGGAGTGTCGTCACGAGAAAGGCGGTCTGCGGCGAGAACACCGTCTTGCCGGCCATGCTCTCGCTCGAAGTCAACGCCTGCCCGTCGGCGGTCTGCACACTGTCGAGCATGCGCACGGTCGGCCGGACGCCGCGGTTGGCGAAGGCGGAATAGGCCACCGCGAGCTCGACGGGAGCGACTTCGAAGGAGCCGATCGCGATCGACGGCACCGGCCGCAGATTCGCCGTCAGCCCGAGAGCCTTGGCGCTCTCGACGATCTTCGGCAGCCCGGTGGCGAGCGCCAGGCGAATGGTCGGCAGGTTGTAGCTCTGCTCGACCGCAGTCCGCGCCGTCACCCAGCCGTGGAACTGGTCGTCGTCGTTCATCGGCGACCAGCTCTTGCCGCCGGCCTCGAGGGTAAGGGGAGCGTCTTCGAGCAGCGTCGCCGGCGTCGCGGCGCCCTGTTCGAAGGCGGTGGCGTAGACCAGCGGTTTGAAGGCGCTCCCCGCCTGCCGCCGCGCCGTGCCGGCGCGATCGAACTGACTCTCGCGGAAGTCCCGTCCGCCGACCCAGGCGCGCACGGCGCCGGACGACGGCTCGAGCGAGACCAGCGCCGCCTGCAGCGGCGTGTCCTTCTTGCGCACCCGTTCGCTCTTGCCGACGAGCTCCGCGAGGCCATCGCGGACGGCGCGCTCGGCGCTCTCCTGGTCGTCGGCGTCGAGCGTCGAGAGCAGCACGAATCCGCCCTCGGCGAGCTCGCTGACGCCAAACCGGCGTTTGGCCTCGCCGACGACAGCTTCGGCGAAGTAGGGCGCGCGGCGACGCGACAGCGCCGCCACCGGCGTCGGCAACGGCTCCCGCTTCGCCGCCTCGGTGGCGGCGCGATCGCTCCACTTCAGGGCGAGCAGGCGGTCGAGGATGACGTCGCGCCGCGCGCGCGCCGCCGGCGCGTCTTCGACCGGGTGATACGAGCCCGGCGCCCGGATCATCGCCGCGAGCAGCGCGCTCTCGGCGAGCGAAAGCTCGCGCGGCTCCTTGCCGCAATACGCTGCCGAGGCGGCGCCGATGCCGATCAGGTTGGCCGAGCCACTCCTGCCCCAGAAGATCTGGTTGAGGTAGGCCTCGAGGATCTGCTCCTTCGAGTAGCGCCATTCGAGCATCACCGCCAACAACGCTTCGCGGAGCTTGCGGCTCATGGTGCGCTCGGAGGTGAGGTAGATGTTCTTGACCAACTGCTGGGTGAGCGTCGAACCGCCCTGCATGACGCCGGAGCCGCGCAGGTTCACCCAGACGGCGCGCAGGATGCCGGTGAAAGAGATGCCGGGGTGCTCGAAGAAGGAGGCGTCCTCGGCGGCGAGCACGGCGCGCACGGTCCCCGGCGAGATCTCCCCCAGCGGCACCGGGCGGCGCTCGAAGAGATCCTCGCTGTAGTAGGTGGCGAGCAGCGGCGGGTCGAGCCAGGCCTCGCGCACCGGGCGCTCGGCGCGCGCCAGCCCGATCACCTTGTCGCCATCGAACTCGACGACCAGCAGATCGCCACCGCGGTCGGCGCTCGCCCCCGGGAAGTGACGGCGATAAACCGCCACCTGTTGAGCGCTGGCGCGGAATCTCCCCGGTTCGAGCTCGCCTTCGACCGCGGCCGTGTAGTGGAGGTCGGTCAGTCTGACCGAGAGCGCCTCCGGCGTCAGCCGCGCGCCGGGGAAGAGTCGGAACGAGCGCGCATAGAGGCGTGACGGTTGCACGGTGGGCAGCGTGGCAAAGTGACCCGAAAGCTGCCAGTAGGGCCAGATGTACCAGAGCGCGCTCGCCGCGAGCAGCAGCCCCGCGCCGGCGAAGAGCTTCGCCAGCAGCCAGTCACGCCGCCTCAGGACCAGAGTCAGGGTCCGGCCGAGCGAGCGTTGCGATCCCCGCTTCTTCACCCCGGGATTGTACTCGTCGGCGCGCCCAGACGAGTGCGAGCGCCCGCGCCTCCGTGCCGGCCGTTCCCCTGGTGCAGCGAACACCGACGCGGGCGCGTAGAATCGGGCGCGATGGCAGCGGACCGGCTCGATGGGCTCTTCTCCAATCTCTTTCGCGATCTGGCGATCGCCTGGCGAGCCCTCTCCGCCTATCCTCCCGGACATCCCGCGGCGGTGAACGGCTTGGCGAAGGCCTGCACCGCCATCGGCGCCGTGCTCGCCGAAACCGGACCGCTCGAGCTCGCGACGACCCGCGAATCCCTGCTGTGGAACGAGCGCCAGTTCCGCTCTCCTACCGCGGTGCAGCTCGCCAAGCTCCTCCGCCGCCGGCGCGCAGCGGGCGTCGTTCTCGAACCCGGGGTGACGCAGGACGAGCTGGGTCTCTTCCTGCGGGCGCTCGCCCTCGACGCGAAGAGCGCCCGCGACGCCGGCTCCCTCGCCGGCGAACTCACCGCTGCCGGCCTGGTGCGCCTGCGCGTCCACGACCTCGACTTCTCGGCAATCGGGCTGGTCGAGAGCGATGAGGAATTGCCGCCGCCTGAAGCCGGCGCCCTCGCCAACCGGCTGATCCGCAAACTCCTCTCTACCGGCGCGCTGCCGGCGGCGGCGCTCGCCACCTGGATCACCTCGGGCAAGAGCGCCGCCGCGCTGCTGCAGCTGCTGCTCGAAACCGGCGGCACCGACCCGGCGTTCGCCGGCTGGGGACCGCAGGCTTTCGCGGCGGCGATGAACCTGGCGATCGAAGACTTCTGCGAAGCACCCGACGCCGATCGCGCCGCCGCCGTCGCCTCTCTCCACCGTAGCCTGCGTCCCGCCGACCGCGAGCGCTGGATCGTCGAACTCGCGTCGGGCGTCGCGCGTCAATCGGCGACGGCGGAGTCGGCCCAGTCCACGCTGGCTGAGATCGAAGCCGCCCTGCCGGCGGAAGCAGCAGCCGAGCTGCGCCAGGCAGCCGCCAGAGCGGCGGAAGCCAGAGCGCACGAAGGTGGAGCGGGTGACCTCGCCGCGGCGACGGCTCCAGCGCCGCGCATCACCGCGCAACAGCTCGCGCAGTTGCGACTCGTCTTCGCCGTCGAAGATCTCGACGCGGCGCGTGACAAAGGTCCCCAGGTGGAGGCGCTCGAAGAGCTCCTCGGACTGCCCGAGGAAAGCGGCAAGGTGACGCTTTCGCCGCCGGCCGCCGAGATCGCCCGCGAGCTCGGCGATGCTGCCGCGGAGCCTGCCGCGGCGGTGACGCTTCTCGAGCTCGCCGAGCGCTTCGAGGTGAGCCCGGAGGATCTGCCGGCGATCCTGGTGCGGCTGGAATCGAGCTTCCGCCGGCTGCTGTCCGCCGGCCGCCTGCGTCTGGCGCTCGTCCTCGTCGATCGCGTCCAGCAGAGTGCTATCGGTGTCGATGCGCGACCGACGGCTTTCCGCCGGCTGGCGGAGAGACTCTCGGGCCGCGAGTCGTTGCAAGCGCTCGTCGGCGCGCTGCCGGAGATGCAGGAGGAGACTCTCGCGCTGCTGCCGGAGCTTCTGCAGCATCTCGGCCCGACCGCCGTGCGCCACCTGCTCGGCGTACTGGCGGAGACCGACAACCGGCGCCTGCGTCATCTTCTCCTCGATCTGCTCGCCAGGCTCGGGCCCGCGGTCGTGCGGGATGCCACCGCCCTGCTGACCGATTCCCGCTGGTACGTCGTGCGCAATATGTTGCTGCTCCTCCGACGAGTCGGCGACCCGGGCTCGGTGCCGGCGGTGCGCAAGTGCGCCGACCATCCCGATCTGCGCGTCCGTCTCGAGGCGATTCGCAACCTCTTCGCCTTCGATCGCGACGTGCCGCGCGAGCTGTTGCGGCGGGCGCTCACCCATCCCGATTCGCGCCAGGCCGAAGCGGCGATGGAGCTCGCCGGCGAGCACGCCATGGTGGAGGCGGTCGAACCAATCGTCGCCTATCTGCAGGCGCGCGACCTCTTCGGCAGGCGCAGCAGCGTGCGCATCAAGGCGATTCGTGCCCTGGCGGCGATCGGCGATCCCATCGCGCTCGACGGACTCGGTCGCTTCCGGGCGCGTTTCCAGCTGTTTCCCCCGGCAATCGCAGAGCGCCGCGAGATCTACCGCACGCTCGGCTCTTATCCACCAGAGGCGCGGCGCGTGTGGGCCGAAAGCGGGCGTCGCTCGCACGACGCCGAGATCCGGCGGCTCGCGGGCGAGCTCGGCGTCGAAGCGGAGAGACCGCGATGAACCTGCCGGCAGATCCCGGTCGCCCGCAGCTCACGGAGCGTCTGGTCGTCGACCTCGGCGCCGCGTTTCAGCAGCGCGCGGTTTATACCGCCGGCCATCCTCAAGTCCAGCGGGCGGTCAGCCGCGCGCTCGATGCCTTCGCTGCCTGGTGCGGTCACCAGGGAACCTCGGAGGTCTCGCTGCTGACGCTCGAGGGCCAGCTGCTCGTCGATCGTCAGGCGATTCCGGAGGACAGCCCCTGGGCGCGCGGCCTGCTGCAGTCCTATCGCCGCTACGAGATCGGCGGCCTGACTCTGCTCGCCGGACTCGACGCCGAAGAGCTGGGAAGGTTTTTCGACAGCTGCCAGTCAGCGCAGGGCACCTCGGCGACAGCCCACATTCTGGTCGGTCGAGCCGGTCTCACCGCCGGCGACTCGACGGAGAAAGCGATCGCCCTCGGCGTTCCGGCGCGCGTCGCGCCCAGGTGGCTGAGCGTGGATCAGATGGCGGAGGCCCGCGCCGAGCTCGTAGCGGCGGCCACCGGCCGGGCTTCGCGAATCGACCGCCTGCGCGCTCTTGTCACGCGACTCGCCCGCAGCGCCGAGACCGGCGCGCTCGCTCCGCTCGAGGTCACACCCGCCGACTCCGACGACCGCGCATTCCTGCACGGGCTCGCCGTCGCCCTCGCTACCCTCCGCCTGGGCAGGGCGCTCGGCCTGACCGGCGAAGCCCTGGATGAGCTCGGTCTCGCGGCCTTCGTGCACGACATCGGCTTCCTCGAGCCGGAGGTCGCGGGAGAGAGCCCGGCCGAGCGACGGGAGCGCCATCCGATCCGCGGCGCCGCAAGACTCGCCGCGCTCGACGGACTCCCCGACCTCGCTGCGCTGGTCGCCTACGAGCACCATCTGCGCTTCGACCGCGAGCCGAACTACCCGCCGACCACGACAGCGCGGGCACCGCTCGCTGCGGCGCGGGTCGTCGCGGTGGCGGACACCTGGGTGACCCTGCGCGGCCGCAGCGAGTTGCCCGCCGCCGAGGCGCTCGTGCTGTTGCGCGGCCGCGCCGGGACGTTTCTCGACCCGGTACTGGTCGAGCTCTGGAGCGCCCTGCTCGAACCGCCCACGGCTTGAGCGGCGGCGCCGAAGAGCGCCTCCGTCAGGAGCCGAAATCCACCGTCGCCAGGAAGCGCGGCGCTCTGCGCGCCCGGCTCGCCTGCTCGAAGCCGTGCGCGAAACGGATCAGCTTCGCCTCGCTCCACGCCGTGCCCATGAAGGAGAGTCCCCAGGGAAGGCCGTGGACGAAGCCGGCCGGCACGGTGATGTGCGGGTAGCCGGCGACAGCGCAGGGCGAGGTACCTGAGCCGCCGTAGTGGTCGCCGTTCAGCCAGTCGGTGAGGTAGGCCGGGCCCATGGTCGGCGAGACCAGCGCGTCGAGCTTCTGTCCGGCGAGCGCGGCGTCGAGGCCCTCGGCGCGCGACAGCCGGAGGTTCTCCGCGAGCGCCTTCGTGTAAGCCTCCTCGGTGAGCAGCCCCTTGGCCTCCGCCTGTTCGAGGATCTCCTGGCCGAACCAGGGCATCTCTTCTTTCGCGTGCTGCCGGTTCCACTCGATCAGCGCCGCCAGCGAGCGCGGGATGCCCTCCGGAGCGCCCGCGGGAAGCCCGGCGAGGTAGGCGTTGAGGCCGTGTTTGAACTCGTACAACATGATCTCGAACTCGCCGGCGTCGTACTCCCCGAGATGCGGGATATCGACCGGATCGACCAGCACGGCGCCGAGCTGCCGCAACAGCTCGAGCACGCCCTGCATTTGCCGGTCGACCTCCGGGTGCCAGCCGAAAAACTTGCGCACCACGCCGAGGCGCGCGCCGGCGAGGCCGTTGGCGTCGAGCGCCCGGGTGTAGTCCTCCGCTTTGCCCGCCGCGGCCGCCGTCGCCGGATCGAGCAGGTCGGTGCCGGCGATCGCGGCGAGCAGAATCGCCGCGTCGGCCACCGTGCGGCACATCGGCCCGGCGGTGTCCTGGGTCGAGGAGATGGGGATGATGCCACGCCGCGACACCAGGCCAACGGTCGGCTTGAGTCCGACCAGGCCGCACATGGACGATGGGCAGAGAATCGAGCCGTCGGTCTCGGTGCCGATGCCGGCTGCGGCGAGGTTGCCGGAGACACCGGAACCGGTGCCGCTCGACGAGCCACACGGGTTGCGATCGAGGGCATACGGATTCCGCACCTGCCCGCCGCGTCCGCTCCAGCCCGAAGTCGAACGGGTCGAGCGGAAATTAGCCCACTCGGAGAGATTAGTCTTGCCGAGGACGACGGCGCCGGCGGCGCGCAGCCGCTCGACGAGGTAGGCGTCCTTCGCCGCCACCGACTGCGCCAGCGCGAGCGAGCCGGCGCTGGTTTTCATCCGGTCGCCAGTGTCGATGTTGTCCTTGAGGATCACGGGAATACCGTGCAGCGGCCCGCGCACCTTGCCCGCCTTGCGCTCGCGGTCGAGCGCCTCGGCAATCTCGAGCGCCTGCGGGTTGGTTTCGGCGATGGCGTTCGTTCCCGTCCCGGCGATCCCGACGCGATCCACTTCGACGATGCGCGCGACATAGAGCTCGACCAGACGCTGCGAGCTCCAGCGCCCCGAGGCCAGTCCGGCGCCGAGGTCGCGGATGGTCAGCTCCTCGAGCTCGAACGGCCTGGCTACGGGCACGCCTGCGGGCACGGTGGCGGGCGCCGCCGAAGCCGGCTGCGCGAACGCGGCCTCGCCGACCGCAGCGCCCCCGAGCACGGCGCCGCCGACGGTTCCCAGCAGCTCGCGACGATTCAGTCCTCTGTTCTGCGGATCGGCGGGATTCATGAGCGATCTCCTTGGCGGCCGGCGGCGGTCAGGTTGGCGAGCGGTGGCTTGCGGATCAGGACGCGAGCGCGGTGAGGGTCGCCGTGAGGAGTTGCCAGAAACGGCCGACCGAAGGGATCAGGACGCGTTCGTCGGGTGAGTGCGGGAACTCGATCTGCGGACCGAACGAGCTCATGTCCATGCCCGGGAACTTCTCGCCGATGAGGCCGCACTCGAGGCCGGCGTGGATCGCCTTGATCTCGGGCGCCTTGCCGAAGGTCGCGGTGTGCACCTCACGCAATGTCGCGAGGAGCGCCGAGCCCATGTCCGGCTTCCAGCCCGGATAGCCCTCGCTCTGCGCCGCCTCGCCGCCAGAGAGATCGGCGAACGCCGCGATCCGCTGCTGCGTGGCGCGCAGCGAGGACATGACCGAGCTGCGGTTGCTCTGGTGGATGCGCAACACGACATCCTCGGTGCGCACCTTGGCGAGGTTGGTGCTCGTCTCGACCAGGCCCGGGATGTCGTGACTCATCGCCAGCACGCCGTGCGGCAGCGCCACCAACAGCGCCAGAACCCGCGCGGTCGTCGCATCCGACCAGACCTCGGCCGGAATCGTCGCGGCATCGGCGGCGGCGACCTCGACGCGCACTCCCGCCTCCACGCCGGCGAGCTCTTCGGCGATCGTCGCGACCTGCGCCGCCAACGCGCTCTCGAAGCGCGTCCTCTCACCGCTCGCGACGCGCACCAACGCCGTCGCCTCGCGCGGAATGGCGTTGTGCATGTTGCCGCCCTCTATGCGGACCATCTCGAACTGGAACTCCCGCCAGAGAGCCTGGAGCGCGCGCGCCAACAGTGCGATGGCGTTGCCGCGTTGGAGATGGATGTCGACGCCCGAATGGCCGCCCTTGAAGCCGGTGAGGCGCACGGAGAGCGCCGTCAGTCCCTCGGCGCCGAACATCGTCTCGAGCGGGATCGCGAGATCCGTTCCGGCGCCGCCGGCGCAACCGACGTAGACCGCGTACTCCTCCTCGGTGTCGAGATTGAGCAGACGTCTGGCGGTGAGGCTCCGCGGATCGAGCTCCGCGGCGCCGGTCAGGCCGGTCTCTTCGTCCATCGTGAAGAGCAGCTCGAGCGGGCCGTGCACGAGATCGGTCGACTCCATGACCGCGAGCATCGCCGCCACGCCGATTCCGTTGTCCGACCCGAGCGTGGTGCCGGTGGCGTAGAGGTAGTCGCCCTCGCGCCGCGGCCGGATCGCATCGACGGCGAAGTCGAAGGCGACATCCGAGTTCTTCTCGCACACCATGTCGAGATGCGACTGCAGGGCGAGCGGCACCGCCTTCTCCCGCCCCGGAGTCGCCGGGACGCGCACGACGACGTTGCCGGCGGCGTCGGTCGCGGCGGTCAGGTGGTGCGCCGCGGCGACGGCGCGCACGTACTGGCGCATGCCCTCTTCGTTCTTCGAGCCGCGAGGGATGGCGAGGATGTGGTCGAAGTG
>JBDTQT010000106.1:0-12988 GCA_039932055.1 Thermoanaerobaculia bacterium | reverse complement strand
TAGCCCGACAGCGGCTTGCGCTGCACGAGGTGCACCAGCAGTTGCAGCCCGACGCCGAGCACCAGCGGCCAGCCGAGCGCCCGCACCATCGGATAGACCGTGTACTCGACCGTCTTCCAGTCGATGCGCATCCCGCGCGAGCGCAGAAAGCCGACGCTGCCGACGGTGAGAACGAGGCAGATCCACTCGAAGGGATAGAGCGGCAGGCGACCGAGCGCCGCGCGCAGGCGCGACGGCGCGGTGGAAACCTGCGGCAGGTCCGGCGTCGTCTCGGCCAATCGTTCTCCTGATTCGGCTGGAAAGCAGTCTATCGGCGGATCTCGTAAAATGTGGAGCGGTCGGTTTGCCAATCCTTCAGCTCGCCGCTCGCAAACGAAAAGAGGACCCTCAATGGAAGAATGGAAAAGAGGTTCGCCTTGCGCTCGTGGCCCGCTGGCGGCACTCTGCTCGGCGCTCTGCCGGCTGGACTCCACTTTCCGGAAGGCGACACTTCGGCCTACCCCGGGGAGTGGGCAGGCGCCGCCCGCTCCGGTCTAGATTGAGTGATGGGATGAAGGATCTCGAGACGAATCCTGACGCGTCAGGCCGAGGAATGCACGGCGGACGAACGCTGCCTCTCGTCCGCGTCGAGGGCGCGACCATCGAAGCGGCAGTCGCGCACGCCGCGGAGGCCCTGCTGGTCGTGACCTTTGCCGCCGCGCGCGACAGCTTCGGGCAGCAAACCTCCGCCTGGGTGCCCAACCGCGTTCTCGGACCGACTCCGCCGGTCGAGGCCTGGACCTCCGGTCTGGCGACGGCGCGCGGACGGCTCGGCCGCGTCGACTGGGCCGAGAACGGCAGCATCCTCTTCGGCAGCCTCACCTCTCCCCTCGCCGGCGACCTCGCCGCCGAGACCGAGGCGCACTTCGCCGCCCTGCTCGAAGCGGCGGAAGCGCGCGACTTTCCCCACCTGCTGCGCGTCTGGAACTTCCTGCCCGGAATCAACGCCGCCGAGAACGGCGCCGAGCGCTACCGGCTCTTCAATGCCGGGAGGGCGGCCGCCTTCGACACCCGCTACGGCGTCGCCGAAGCCGAGACGCGATTCTCCGCCTCGTCCGCGGTCGGCAGCACCGGCGACCATCTGGTGACCTGGTTCGCGGCTGCCAGATCGCCCGGCCGGCACCTCGGCAATCCGCGCCAGGTACACGCCTTCCGCTACCCGGCCGACTACGGTCCGCGGCCGCCGTCATTCACCCGCGCGACGATCGCGCCGCCGGAGCTCGGAGAGGTGCTCTTCCTCTCGGGCACCGCGAGTATCGCCGGGCACGAGACGCGGCACGTCGGAAAGCTCCTGCTGCAGCTCGAGGAGACCCTGCGGAACATCGAGACCCTGCTCTCGGCGGCGGCTGGCACGGGGGCCAGACTCCCCGGTCTCCGGGAGTTCGATCTTTTCCGCGTCTACCTGCGCGAGGCGGCCGACCTCGAGCTCGTGCGTGAACCGCTGCTGCGGCGCATCGGCTCCGCGCCAGCGCTGCATTTCGTCGAGGCCGACATCTGTCGCGCCGATCTCCTGCTCGAGATCGAAGGGATCGCCGGCCTGCCGCGTTAGCCCGCGACGATCAGCTCGGGCAGGCCGGCGGCGACCAGCACTTCGGGCTCGAGCTCGACCGTGGCGCGCATGGCACGCGCGATGAGGCAGGTCTCTTCGGCCTTGCGGATCCACTTGAGCGCCGGCTCCCGGTCCTCCTCGCGCTTCAGCGTCACGCGCGGCCGCAATACGATCCGCGGGATCGACACCTTGCCGTCATCGCCGCGTTCGACGATGGCCTCGCCCGACGCCTCGACCGCCACCACCTCGAGGCGCGAACGCTCGGCGTAAGCGAGGAAGGTCGTCAGCCAACAGGTCGTGGCGGCGCCGACGAAGAGATGCTCCGGCGTCCAGCGGCCGCCCGGGCCGCCGAACTGCGGCGGCGAGGCGACTTCGATGTCCGGCAGTCCGTCCGGCGCGCTGGCCAGACCGCGCTTGCCGTCGAGCCAGCGGACGGAAAACGGATAG
This sequence comes from Thermoanaerobaculia bacterium, assembly GCA_039932055.1. Lineage (GTDB taxonomy): Bacteria > Acidobacteriota > Thermoanaerobaculia > Multivoradales > JAGPDF01 > JAGPDF01. The sequence continues at coordinate 10,953 of JBDTQT010000106.1, read as the reverse complement.
GTGCTGTGGATCTCGCTCATGGTCCTCTCCTCAGTTATTGCTTGCGGGCTCGCCACCAGGGTCCGCAGCCGGCGCCGGAACCGGCAGTGGCGGCAGCCCGAGCAACAGCCTCACCGCCGGCTCGAGTTTCGTCAGGCCGGCGCGAAGCCCGAGCTCGAGCGCCGCGTCCGGGTGGACGCCATCCAGCCAGAAGGCCCGCAACGCGAGGAGCGCCCCGACCCGATTGCCGCTGCCACAGGCGAGAGCGATCGGGTACCGGGTCCAGTCATCGAGCATCCGATCGAGTGCCCGCGCGCTGGCGAGGTCGAGGTCGGCCTCTCCGGCGACCGGCAGTTGGCGATAATCGAGTCCCGCGGCCGCGGCCAGAGCGGCGGTTTCGGGGGGTGCCTCGGCTGCGGTCCGCAGGTCGATGAAGGTCCTTACGCCGGCACTGGCGAGGGCCCGGAATGCGGGCGCCGAGTCCTCGCCCGAAACGGCCGGCGGCATCCCGCCGGTCAGCGTTCCGGGCAAAGCGTGGCGTTCGTTCAAGAGCAGTGTCGGCGCCGCCGCCGTCGCCTCCAGAGGAGGTACCGGCGCCTGCGTCTCCGCCCAGGCTACCGCCCACGGCAGGACGAGAGCCGCAGTCAGGAGGAATCCGGTCGAGCGCCTGCTGGCGCGCCTGCGAGAGCCGGCGGTGCCGGCGGTACCCAACTGGTTTGCGGATGGATCGATCATCTTGGCCCCCGGAGATCATCCGTCCGGAGGACGGAAATGTCGCCGCCCCAAGGGGCTGGCGCCGCAACCCGCAACCTCACCGCCGGGGATCCGTACTAGGCACTGAAGTCTCGTGCAGAGCTCTCGGGCATGGCTCCCGGTCGAAGGGGAATCGAAATGAGGACGTCCAGCCGCGCGACTGTCGTTTGCCTCGTGCTTTCGGTGATGAGCTTCGCGGCAGCGGCGGTTCCGGCGCCGCCCAGCCTGCGCGACGCTCAGGCCCGCCTGCAGTCGGGAGACCCGGCAGGGGCGGCAACGCTGCTCGACTCGATCACCGCGCGCGAGCCCGAGAACGCGCGCGCCTGGCGCATGCTGGGCGTGGCGCGCCAGCAGATGAAGTCGTACGACGCCGCGATCGCCGCCTACGCGACCGCTTTCCGGCTCGAGCCGGGCAATCCCGTGGCGATCTACAACCTCGGCACGGCCTACGCGCTCAAGAAGGACCCCGATCGCGCGTTCGAATGGCTCGGCAAAGCCGCGGCGCTGCACGTCCTGGACATGACCCAGATCGAGCAGGACACCGACCTCGAGTCGCTGCGCACCGATCCGCGTTTCAAGGCTCTCCTGCCCAAGCCCGAGGATTTCGCGCAACCGTTCGTCGAGCCCGTGCAGATCCTGCGTGAATGGGACGGCGAAAGCGGCGGCGACCAGTTCGGCTGGATCGCCCGTAACATCGGCGATGTCGACGGTGACGGCGTAGCGGACATCGTGACCGCCGCGCCGACCCGGGGCGCCGGCGGCGCGAGCGCCGGACGCGTCTACGTCTTTTCGACCCGGAGCGGCAAACTCCTGTGGACGGCGGACGGCAGTCCCGGCGACCAGCTCGGTACCGGGGTCGAAGGCGCCGGCGACACCGACCACGACGGCGTGCCCGACGTCGTCGCCGGCGCCCCCGGCGGCGGTTATGCGCGCGTGTACTCCGGCAGGGACGGCAGAGAGCTCCTCACATTGCGTCCGACGAACGGTGCCCTGGAGTCCTTCGGCCAGCACGTGAAGGGCGTCGGCGACCTCGACGGCGACGGCAGCGCCGACCTGCTCATCGGCGCTCCCGGTAAACCGCAGGCCAAGGACGACACCGGTTGGGCCTATGTCTACTCCGGCAAGAGCGGCAAGCTCCTGCTCCGGCTCGCCGGCGATCGCGCCGGCGATCAGTTCGGCGCCACCGTCGGCGGAGTGTCTCAGGGGAAGTCGATGTTCCTGATCGTCGGCGCGCCCGGCGCCGGAGAGTCGAAACACGGCCGGACCTACGTCTACGACGCGCTCGGCACGAAGCCCAAGTTCGTCATCGAAGCCGACGAAACCGGCAACGCACTGGGGGGGATGTTCGTCTCGGTGCCCGGCGACATGGACGGCGACGGCGTCGCCGACATCTATGCGTCCGACTGGTCGAACACCGCCAAAGGACCTTCGACCGGTCGGATCTACGTCCATTCGGGCCGCGACGGCCACCGGCTCCTGACCCTGACGGGAGAGACCGCCGGCGAGGGCTTCGGCACCAGCCCTGCGAATGCCGGCGATGTCGACGGCGACGGCCGCGCCGATCTGATCGTCGGCGCCTGGAACTACTCGGTCGCCGCCGCAGCGGGCGGTCGCGCCTACCTTTATTCCGGCAAAGACGGCAGCCTGGTGAAGACCTTCACCGGCCGCATCCCCGGCGAGGCTTTCGGCTTCGACGCGGTGACCATGGGCGATACCGACGGCGACGGCACCGTCGACTTCCTCATCACCTCAGCCTGGAGCGGCATCCACGGCTTCCATTCGGGCCGGATATTCCTCCTGTCGAGCGGCGTGAAGAGGCAGGTTCCGGCGACCAGGAACTAGACCGGACTGCTCACCAGACCTCTGCCGCGGCGTCGCGCCCGGTCGACCTGGCCGAGGCGGGCACCCGGCGGCACCGGCCAATTCCATTCGCCATTTATTTGACGGTCGTTCGCCGAACGCCATACTGTTCGCGTTCGATGGCGCCGCCGCGTTCTCAGGATCTGGTCTTCACCCTGTTCGGCGATTCCCTGCTCGGACGCGAGCGGCCGGTCTGGGTCGGCTCCCTGATCCTCCTGCTGGGAAGGCTCGGCATGTCAGCGCCGGCGACCCGCACCGCGCTTTCCCGGATGACCGCCCGCGGCTGGCTGGTCTCTACCCGGCGCGGCGGGCGCGGCTACTACGGGCTGAGCCCGCGCGGCCGCAGGCTGCTCGAAGAGGGCCGCCAGCGGATCTATCACCCGCCGCGCCATCCCGCCTGGGACGGCTCCTGGTTCCTCGTCGCCTACTCGATCCCCGAAACCCGGCGGCGCCTGCGCGACAGTCTCCGCGCCAAGCTCTCCTGGCTCGGTTGTGGAGCGCTGACGAACGGGCTCTGGATCACTCCGCACGATGTGCGCGGCGAGGTCGCCAATATCGCCCAGCGGCTCAAGGTCACCCGCCATGTCGAGGTTTTCCGCGGCGAACACACCGGATTCTCGACCGCTGCCCGGCTGGTCGCGCAGTGTTGGGATCTCGCCGAGGTCAACGCCAGTTACCGCAAGTTCATCGACCGCTGGGCGCCGCAGCTCTCCCACTGCGGGCAGTGCCGGCACGCCGGAACCGAGGCGGTGCAGGGCCGCCAGGCTCTCCCCTGCACGAGTCCCGCGGATTGCTTCGAGCGCCGATTCGAGCTCGTGCACGCCTACCGCGCCTTTCCGGCGAGCGACCCTTTCCTGCCGGCGGAGCTCTTGCCGGAGGGCTGGCTCGGGGATCGCGCCGCCGTGCTCTTCGACACCTACCACGCGGTCCTCGCCGAACCGGCCGAGCGCTACATCCAGGGCGTCTGCGCCGCCGGGGACGCCTAGCCGGTCCGGATGAGCTCGACGATCTCTCCGCTCTGCACCAGCACCGCCGCCTGATTCGTCAGCTCGGCGACGAACTTCACCACCCCGCGATCGCGGCCCGGCAGCGGCCGCCGGGCTGCTACCCGGAGCGCGAGATGCAAGCGGTCCCCGGGGCGGATGGGCGCGACGAACCGCCAATCGATCCCGAGCAGCGCGACCAGGGTGCCGGCGGTGATGCCGCTTTGCGCCATCAGCCCGGTGGCGACGGCGATGCCCAGCGCGCCGTGCGCCACCCGCCCTCCGAACGGCGTTCCCCGCGCATAGTCGTCGTCGAGATGCAGCGGGTTCCGGTCCCCCGAGAGGTCGGCGAACGCGAGGATCTCCGCCTCGCCGATTCCGCGCTCACCACAGTCGAACTCGCGCCCTTCCCATAACTCCTCGAAATGAAGCCCCATCCACCGCTCCTCCCGGCCGCCCGACCGCCCGCGGCCCGCTTGCCTATATGTCAGTTTACACACGGCCGTATACTTCGTGTAATATGCCGCCCGGAGACAATCTCATGGGCCAATTCCCCTCCCGTCCCGCCGCGAGTTTTGGATTCGAGGAAGTGCTCTACAGCAAGAGCGACTTCGTCGCCACCATCACGATCCAACGACCGCAGAACTACAACGCCTACAGCACCCGCGCCCTGGAGGAACTGGCCAGCGCCTTTCGCGACGCCAGCTTCGACGACGCCGTCGGCGTCATCGTCCTCACCGGCGCCGGTCATCATGCCTTCTGCACCGGCGGCGACGTCAAGGAGTACGCCGAGGACTACGTCACTCAGCCGCGCGACTACTGGAAGTACATGGCGCTCTTCCGGGCCTATATCGAGAGCATCCTCAACACCGGGAAGCCGGTTATCGCACGCCTGAATGGCATGGCGGTCGGCGGCGGCAACGAGTCCCAGCTCGCCTGCGACCTGACGGTCATGGCGCAGCACGCCTTCATCAAACAGGTCGGCACCCATGTCGGCTCGGTCGCCTGCGGCGGCTCGACCCAATGGCTGCCGATCACCGTCGGCGACAAGCGGGCGCGGGAGATCCTCTTCCTCAACGAGCCGATCCCGGCCGCCAAGGCGCTCGACTGGGGCCTGGTCAACTGGGTCGTGCCTTCGGTGCGGCGCGGCGAGGAGTGGATCGAGCACGCCACCGCCGAGGAGATCCGCCACGCCCAGCGCGGCGAAAGGGACTACCGGATCGACCTCTCGCTGCTCGACGCGGAGGTGGCGAAACTGGCGCAGAAGCTCCTGGCGAGCTTCCCGGAGTGCGCGCGCTACACCAAGCAGCAGGTCAACTTCTGGAAGGACCTCGCCTGGCACCAGACGGTGCGCCACGCCCAGGACTGGCTCGCCCTGCACTACACCTCCTGGGAACCGGTCGAGGGGATGCGCGCCTTCGTCGAGAAGCGCCCGGCGCGCTTCGAGCTGTTGCGCGAACGGGCCGCCGCCGGGGGCTCTTCGGAGACCCAGTGGGGGCCACCGACCCGCGTCTGCGGCGCCTGCGGCGCGAACAATTTGCCGGCCGGGCACGACTTCTGCGGTGCCTGCGGCGGCGAGCTCAAGGCCACGCCGCAATGAGCACCACGGGATCGCCACCGCCGGTCTTCCCCGAGTGGCGGGGCAAGCCGCTCGAACAGGCCCTTTACGAGTGCCGCGAGCTCGTCGAGGACACCGACTTCCCGACCGTGAAGCGCTGGCGCGCCGCCGGCGGCAAGGTTGTCGGCCACTTCCAGGTCTACTTCCCCGAGGAGATCGTCCACGCTGCCGGCGCCCTGCCTTTCAAGGTGCGCGGCGCGCCAATCGAGCCGACCCAGGCGGACTCGCGCTTCGGTTCCTATCTCTGCTCGATTCTCAAGACCTCGCTCGACCTGGCACTCTCCCGCCGCATCGAGCTCGATCTCTTCGTCAGCCACCCGATCTGCGATGCCGCCCGCAACCTGGCGGCAATCTGGGGCCGCAACTTCCCCTACCCGTCGGAGATCCTCTACCTGCCGCAGAATGCCAACTCGGCGCACGCCGCCGAATACCTGCGCGGCGAGTACGACCGCCTGCGCCGGAGCATCGAAGCGGCGACGGGAGGTACGGTCACCGCAACGGCCTTGGCGAGCTCGATCGCCGTCTTCAACGAGAACCGCGCCCTGCTGCGCGACCTCTATCGGCTGAAGCGGGAAACTCCCTGGCAGGTCTCGGCCGACGAGGCCTACGTGCTGGTCGCGCTCGCCGGCCTCCTGCCGCGCGAGGAGCACAACGAGATCCTCCGCTTCATGCTGCCGCGCCTCGCCGAACGCCCCCTCAAGCGGATGGACAAGATGCGAGTGGTGCTCGAAGGCGGTTTCTGCGAGCAGCCGCCGCTCGATCTCGTGCGCTCGATCGGCCGCTCCTGCTACGTCGTCGACGACGACCTGCTGATCGGCCTGCGCTGGCTGACGAGCGATGTCGCCACCGCCGGCGACCCGCTCGCCAACCTCGCCTCCGCCTACCTCGAGCAGTCGAGCTACAGCCCGGTGCAGCACGACCTGCGCAAACCCAAGGAGCGCATGCTGCTCGAGCGCATCGCGAACGCCCGCGCCGACGCCGCCATCGTGATGGCGGCCAAGATGTGCGAGCCCGGGCTCGAGGAACAGGTGGCCTACACCAAGGCCCTCGACCACGCCGGCATCCCGTATTTCGTGAGTGAGTTCGAGGAGAGCATGACGAGCTTCGACCACTTGGAGATCCAGCTCCAGACCTTCGTCGAAAATCTTCTCTTCCGTTGAGGGCGCCCTGATGCCAAGTCCAGAATCCCCAGCACCCGACAAGCGGCCACTCGCTCCATCCGCCGATTCCGCGCTCGCCAACCCGCTCGTCGGGCGCGCCAATCGCGACGGCGCCCAGCTCTTCCGCGACTGGTTCTCGAGTCTCGGCGAAGCCGCCGAGAGGGGCCAGGGCGGCGCCTACGTCTTCGTCATGGGAAGCCTCGCGGAGCTCCTGCGCACCTTCGACTTTCCCATCGTCTTTCCCGAGATCAACTCGCTGCAGACCGCCGTACGGCATCTCGCGCACGACTACCTGAACGAGGCCGAGGATTTCGGCTACTCCCCCGACATCTGCGGCTATGTCAAAGCCGACTTCGCCACCCAGATGCGCGGCGGCCAGCTGCCGATGGGCCGCATCCCCAAGCCGGCGCTCGCGGTCTACACCAACGCCTGCAACACCTACATCAAATGGGCGGAGATCTGGGAACGCATGTACGAGACGCCGATCTTCACCCTCGACGTCCCCGGCACGCGCGCGGCGGGCCGCATCACCGGCGCCGGCAGCGTCGATTTCGAGAACGACCGCAAGTACGTCCAGGCGCAGATCGCCGAGCTCATCCCGATCTGCGAGAAGGTGAGCGGCAAGAAATTCGACATCGACCGCTTGCGCGAAGCGTTGGGCCACGCCAACACCATGAACCGGTGCTGGAAGCGCGTGCTCGAGCTCAACCGCAGCCGGCCGGCCCTGTTCAACGCCCTCACCGACGGCACGATCTACCTCGGCGTCGCCAACGGCCTGCGCGGCGACGCCAAAGGCGCCGCCTACTTCACCGATCTGGTCGAAGAGATGGAGTACAAGGCCGCGCACGGCATCGGCACACTGACCGAGGAACAGTACCGGCTGCTCTTCGTCGGCGTGCCCTGCTACCCGATCTTCCGGCGCTTCAACGAGCTGTTCACGGAATGGGGCGGCACCTTCGTCAACTCGACCTACCTCTGGTTCGCCTCGGGCGGCTCGAACCTGGGCTTCGAGTACGACCTCACGCGGCCGCTCGAGAGCCTCGCCGAGGGGATGCTCCTCGCGGTGCGCGACGCCATGGACAGCATGTTTTACACGCCGGCGATCCTCGAGCAGATGGTCGCCGACTATGGCGCCGATGGCGTCGTCTTCCACCCGATCAAGAGCTGCCGCACCGTCTCGACCGGCCTCGCCGACAGCCGCCGCTCGCTGCTCTCGAAGCTCGACACCGCGACCCTGTTCATCGAATCCGACCACATGGACCGCCGCGTGGTCTCGGAAGCCCAGCTCAAGAACCGGGTCGACGCCTTCTTCGAGGGCCTCGCGACCCGCAAGCGCCAATCGGTGATCGCAGGCACCGCAGCGGGCACGGCGGCTTCAGGCAGCACAGCGACTTCAACCGGCGCGGCGCCTGCAGCCGGCGCCGGAGCCTGACGGAGGAACCATGGCCTACGCAGCCGGAGTCGATGTCGGATCCACCCAGACCAAGGCGGTCATCCTCGACGAGGAGCGCCGCATCGTCGGCCGCGCCCTCATGATGACCGGCGCCAACGTCGTACGCGCCGCCCAGGAGTCGTTCGACCAGGCGCTCGCCGCGAGCGGCCTGCGCGAGGAGGAGGTCGAGTACGTCGTCGGCACGGGCTACGGCCGCTACAAGGTGACCTTCGGCAACACCCAGGTCACCGAGATCAGCTGCCACGGCCGCGGCGCGGTCCACATGTTCCCGGCCACCCGGACGGTGATCGACATGGGCGGTCAGGACACCAAGGCGATCTCGGTCGCCGGCAGCGGCGAGATCGTCGACTTCTGCATGAACGACAAGTGCGCCGCCGGCACCGGCCGCTTCCTCGGCGCCGCTTCGAGCGCCCTCGATATCCCCCTCGACCAGCTCGGCGCCACCGCCATGCGCGGCGAACGCCCGGTGAAGATCAGCACCACCTGCACGGTCTTCGCCGAGTCGGAGGTGCTGTCGTGGCTCGGCAAGGGCAAGAAGATCGAGGACGTTCTGCTCGGCGTGCACCAGTCGATCGGCGCCCGTTCGGTGGGCCTCCTGCGCCGCGTCGGCGTCATCGACCAGGTGACCTTCACCGGCGGCGTGGCGCGGAATCCGGCGATGATCGCCGCGCTCGAAAGTCGCCTCGATCTCAAACTCAACGTCAGCGAAGAGTCGCACTACATGGGCGCGATCGGCGCGGCCCTCTTCGCGCTCGATCGCATCCTGGCGAGCCGGGTGCCGGCCGCCGAGGTCCTGGCAGAGGCCGAAGGAAGGGAGGCGACGGCATGAGCATCACCGCCGGAATCGACGTCGGATCCACCTACACGAAAGCGATCGTCCTCGACTCCGAGCGGTGCATCCTCGGCCACCAGCTCGAGCCGACCGGGTTCAAGCTCGACGAGGTGGCCGAGAGGGTGCTCGCGCAGGCGCTCGCCGCCGCGGGTGTGCAGCGCGCCGACGTCGAGTACGTCGTCGCGACCGGCTTCGGCCGACACCAGATGGCTTCGGCCGACACCCAGGTCACCGACCTGACGGCGGCCGCGCGCGGCGCCATGTTCCTCTTTCCCGGCACCCGCACCGTGCTCGATGTCGGCGGCCAGACGATGAAGGCCTCCCGTCTGGACGCGACCGCCGCAGTCAAGAGCTTCCGCCTGAACGACAAGTGCGCCGCCGGCACCGGCGCCTTTCTCGAGAAGACCGCGCGCTACATGGGCTACTCGACGCTCGAGATCGGACCGTTGGTCAACACTTCGAAAGTCGCCGTGCCGATCTCCGGTGTCTGCGCGGTGTTCGCCGAATCGGAGGTCATCAACCAGCTCTCCGAGGGTACGCCGCCGGCCGACATCATGCACGGCGCGATCGTCTCGCTGGTCGGCCGCTCGGTCCAGCTCATGAAGCGCGCCCAGATGGAGCCCGAGTTCACCCTCATCGGCGGCATCATGCGCTTCGAGAAGATGGTCACGGTGGTGCGCGAGCAGCTGGGCGAACAGGTGAACGTCCCCGAAGGAGATCTGGTGCAGTTCACCTCCGCGCTCGGCGCCGCGCTCCTCGGGCAGTTGCGACTCCAGCGGCTGGCCGAAGCCGCGGCGAGCGCATCGACCCCAGCGAGCGCCGCAACCGCTGGGATGTCGCCGGACCAGGCGGCCGCCGGAGCCTGAGGGTGGCCGATCCAGCGCGCGACAAGCCTGCGGAGGACGAGGCTACCCTCCTGCGCATCCTCCAGCAGGAGGAGCATCGCGTGCTCTCCACGGCGGCACTTGCGGCCGACCCCGTGCGCACCGCCGCGGGCTGGGAGCGCCGTTTCATCGCCGACGGCCCACGCGCCGCCGAAGCGGTGGCGCTCTACGAGGCGCTCGGCTTCGAGGTTGCCGCCGATCCGCTCTCCGGGCTCGATCTGCCTGCCGACTGCACCGACTGCCAACTCGCGACGCTGCTGGCGTTCAAGACGATCTATACCCGCAAGCCGAAGGAGACAGAGCGATGAAGGCCGCCGTTTTTCATGCCGCACACCGTCCGCTCGAAGTGACCGAGATCCCGACGCCCGAGCCAGCTTCGGGCCAGGTTCTGGTCAAGGTTGCCGCCTGCGGCCTCTGTCATACCGACCTGCACTTCATCGACCACGACACGCCGACCTTCAAGACACCGCCGCTCGTCCTCGGGCATGAGATCAGCGGCACGATCGCGAGCCTCGGCTCCGGGGTGGAAGGCTGGAAGGTCGGCGAAACGGTTCTGCTGCCGGCGGTCCTCACTTGCGGCGCCTGCCCCGCCTGCCGCGAAGGCCGCGAGAACATCTGCGACCACAATCAGATGTTCGGCAACCATGTCGACGGTGGCTTCGCCGAGTACGTCGTGGCGCCGGCGAAGGACGTCTTTCGCTTGCCGCCGGAGATTCCGCTCGAAGCCGCGTCGATCATCGCCGACGCCATCACCACGCCGTTCCACGCCGTCGTCCGGCGCGGCAAGGTCGTGCCCGGCGACTGGGTCCTGGTCCTCGGCTGCGGCGGCGTCGGCCTGAACGTCGTGCAGCTCGCGGCGGCGATCGGCGCCCGGGTCATCGCCGTCGACATGGCCGCCGACAAGCTCGGCTGGGCCGGCCGGCTCGGTGCGGAGGTCGTGATCGACACGTCGAAGTGCGAGCGGCTCGACAAGGAGGTCCGCAAGCACACCGGCGGCGCCGGCGCCGATGTCGCTTTCGAGGCGATCGGCAACCCGAAGACCCAGGAGCAGGCGTTCAACTGCCTGAAGCCTGGCGGCCGGCTGGTGCTGGTCGGCTACAGCCCGCAGCCGATGAGCCTCAACTCGGGCCGGGTGATGTTCCGCGAGATCGAAGTCACCGGCTCCCTCGGCTGTCGCCCGGTCGACTATCCGCGGGTCATCGAACTGGCGCGCCAGGGCAAGATCAAAGTCGCCGAACTGGTCACCCACCGCTTCGCCCTCGACCGCATCAACGACGGCCTCGACGCCCTGCGCGCCGGCCTGCCCATCCGCGCGATCGTCGTGCCGGGCGCCTGACCTCAGCGGAGCTCACCGGCTAGCGCGTTCGGCTGGCGCTCGCGGCCATCTCCGCCATCGCGGCGCCTGCCGCCATGGCGGTGCGGCGCGCGGCG
>JBDTQT010000105.1:0-13086 GCA_039932055.1 Thermoanaerobaculia bacterium | reverse complement strand
GCAACAACGACACTTCCTTCTACACGCCGGCGTTGCAGATCACCCTGGTCGATCCCCACCGGCCGGGACACGAGGCGACGTATCACCCGGGCGAAGTCAACGTGCTGCTTGCCGACCTCATTATCGTCAACAAGGTGAATACCGCCGACCCGGCGAAGGTCGCCGAGGTCGAGGCGACCTGCCGTCGGCTCAATCCCGAGGCGACGATCCTGCGCTGCAACTCAGAGATCCGGGTCTCCGATCCAGCGGCGATTCGTGGCAAGCGCGTCCTGGTCGTCGAGGACGGGCCGACGCTCACCCACGGCGGCATGAGCTACGGTGCCGGCTGGTACGCCGCACACGACAATGGCGCGGCGGTGATCGTCGATCCGTCGCCCTACGCCGTGGGCTCGCTCGCCGCGACGTATGCCAAGTATCCCAACGCGCGCGGCATCCTGCCGGCGATGGGCTACGGCGCGGAGCAGATCCGCGATCTCGAGGCGACGATCCGCGCTACGCCGGCCGACGTCGTCGTCGAAGGCACGCCGATCGAACTGGCGCGCGTCCTCAAGACCGACAAGCCGATCGTCAACGTCACTTACGAGCTCGTCGAACGCGAGCCCGGGACGATCGAGCGCGCGCTGCGGGCGGCGATCGGCTAGCGCTCAGGCAGGCGTCGCCTCCGGCGCCGGGCGGTGGGCGACGACGCGATCGCGCCCCTCCGCCTTGGCGCGGTAAAGGGCCGCGTCGGCATGGGCGATGGTGGTCTCGAGTCCGCGCTCGAGGCGGTGCTCCGCCAGCCCGAAAGACAGGGTCACCCGCAGAGCGAACTCGCCGGCAGGCAGGGGCTGCTCGGCAATTCTTCGGCGGATCGATTCGGCGACCAAGGTGGCGCCGTGGGTGTCGGTTTCGGGCAGAAGGAGGAGGAACTCCTCGCCGCCCCAGCGCGCGACCAGGTCCTGTGCCCTGAGCGCACCGCGCAGGAGATTGGCGAGCAGCTGCAGCACGATGTCGCCGACAGCGTGCCCGTGCTGGTCGTTGACTCTTTTGAAGTGATCGGCATCCGCGATGACGACGCAGAACGGTTTGCATGAGCGGCGGCTGCGCTCGATCTCGGCCTCCCCCTTCTCCAGGAAACCACGGCGGTTCAGCAGGCCGGTGAGAGCGTCGGTTCGCGAGGTCTCCGCGAGCAGGGCGTTGGCATGCTGGAGCTCGAGCGTGCGCTCCGCGATGCGCAGTTCGAGGCTGTGCTGCAGTTCTCCGAGCTCACGGTAGTCGCGATCGAAGCGATTGCTGAGCGATCTCCCCGAGGCGAGGAAGAGCACGGTGAAGCCGAGCAGCGGAACGGCCGGGACGAACGGCAGCCAGCCCAGGTTCATCGCGATGTCGGCGAGCAGACAGAGAACCAGGAAAAGAATGCCGCGCGCCACCAGCCGGGACTCGGGATCGCCCTCGCGGCCGGTGCGCACAGCACGGGCCAAGGCCCCGATCAGCAGGAGGCCGCAGCTGCCGAACGCAATCAGGAGCGGGGCTTCGGCGTAGAAGGGCAGCGGCGAAACGATGACCGCCACGATCTGCAAGGTGCGCGCAAGGGCCCCGGTCGGCCTGCGTCCGAGAGACACGACGAGCTCGAAAACGCAGATCGTCGCGGCGGTGACCGCGAGCTGATTGATCGTCGCAAGGAGCGGATCGACCGCCGGCTCGGCGCGGCGCAGGAAGAACCCGGTAAGGTCGACAGTCAAAGCGAAGGCACTCGCCCCAGTCAGCCAGAGGTAGCCCCGGCGGTCCCGGCGGCGCAGCCAGAGGTCGAGGTGCGCCGCGCCGAAGAGCAGGTAGACACCGGCCCCGAAGGCGTCGAGCAGCTCGGCTAAGGAGGCCACGTGCGCTCATTATCCGGCGTTACGCGGGTCGGCGCCAGGTGGGAGAGGCGGCTGCGCTCGATCGGTGCGAGGATGTGCGGCGAAGCGGCGCGACTGCGCCCGGTTCGCGCCCAGGGAGGCCAGCGATGCGCCCGACGAAGTCCACTTCTTGGTTCTCGACGCTCGCCAAACAGACGGCCCGCGCCTCGGGCCGTCCCGCGGCATTCATGCTGGCGGCGGGTGTCGTCGTCGCCTGGATCACCACCGGACCGCTCTTCGACTTCAGCGACACCTGGCAACTGGTGATCAACACCGGCACGACGATCGTCACTTTTCTCATGGTCTTCCTGATCCAGAACACCCAGAACCGCGACTCCGAGGCGGTGCAGATCAAGCTCGACGAGCTCATCCGCGTCGTCGAGGGGGCGCACAACGCGCTGCTCGACCTCGAGGAGCTCGAGGAGCGCGATCTGGACAGGATCCGCAAGGGCTACTCGGACCTCGCCAAACAGGCGCGGGAGCGACTGCGTAGCGGCATCGCCGACACCGGCCGGGACGAGGTCGGCTAGAGCAGCCGGGCGAGCGCCGGCATCCGGCGCAAGAGTGCGGTCGTGAGCCAGCTCGCGGCGACGGCGCCGATGAAGACGAGGAGCCACTTGCCGCTACCGGGCAACGCTACGGGCAGCAGGGCGAGCTGAAGCCAGCTCACCGCGGCATAGTGCAGGAGGTAGATGCCGAAGGCGTTCGCCTCCAGGTTCGCGAGCCAGCGCGGGCTTCTTCGCACGCGGCGGACGCAGAGACCGAGGACGGCGAGTGAGGTCGTGGCGCAGCACAGGACGAAAGCGAGGTTGCCGGCGGCAAGAAGGGGCACACTCGGACCGCCATGCGCGAAGGCGCCCAGGATCGCGAACAGGACCGCCATCGCGAGCCCGAACGAAAGCGCCGCGGCTCCGGCCCAGAGCGGCCAGCGCCGCGCCAGCCGGCCCGCTGGGTCGAGTAAGCCGCGATCGAGACCGCCAGCGCCGATTCCGGCTCCGGCCGCGAAGTAGACGGCGTACAGCAGGGCGCGCGAGATCTGGATCCAGAACGGACCGAAGTCGAGCCAGGTCTCCGGCCGAAAGTGCGCAGCGAGCGGCAGGTATGCGGCCGCCGTGATCGCGAGGAGCGCGAGGAAATAGAAAATGGGCGCGCGTGCCAGGCGCTCGGAGAGACGGCCGAGAGCCGTGCCCCACTCCGGAGCGAAACGATAGACCAGAGCCGCTGCCCCGGCGAAGGCCAGCAACACCCAGAGGAACCAGGCCGGCCCCGCCGGCCAGGAGCCGAGCGCGAGCCACTGCTCGGCGAACGAACCGTTCCCGGGCTGCACTGACGGCTGCCTTGGGATCGCGAGCCAGGTGGGGAAGTAGGCGAGCGGTGCGAGGAGGCCGGCGGCGAAGAGAAACGGCAGGCCGAGACGACGCAGCCGGTCGCGGAAATAGGCGCCAGCGCCCTTGCGCGCCAGACTCGGCCAGGCGACCACGCCGGCGACGAGGAAGAAGAGCGCCATGAACCAGGTGTCGTTCCAACCCGTGAAGAGGTCGAGAGCGCGAGCCTTGTCCACATCGGAGATGGGGAAGGCGAGCCAGAGGCGCGGCTGGGTGAGGAGCGACACCGGCGCTGGCGGTGCCCAGGAGATGTAGGCGAGCGCGGCGTGGTGGGCGACGACCAGCAGGGTGAGGAGGGCGCGCAGCGCGCCGAGCGCCGGGTTCTTCTGGACAGAGCTTGCGCTGGGAGCCTCGCGGCTCCGGTCGTTCGGTTCCATGACGGACCTTTCCTGAGGCGTACGCCGATGCAGTCGGCGGACAGAGTGGAGCTTTAGCTGTGGGGGACTCCGGTCAGATGAAGTCGGTCTTGCGATTCTGGAAGAAGAAGGTGAGGCCGAGGAGGAGCACAACCGCCGCGAGCTCGGCGCCGAGAAGGCCGAGGGCGGCGGGCGACCAGACGGCGACGTCGCTCTTCATCGTGGCGGCGATCGACGGCACGCGCGCGACGCCATAGAGGACGGCCTGGAAGGCGAGGTTGCTGACCACCATAGCCGCGATCGCCCAGACCTGCGACTCCGAGACCAGCGCGACAGCCAGAATGAGCGTATAGCCCACCAGGACCCAGGTGAGGACGATCGCCGCATACGGCAGGAGACCGTCTTCGATCGCCTGGCGGCCGGCGATGACGCCGAGGGCTCCGAACATCAACGCCCCCCACGGCACGAGGAAGATGAGGAGATTCGCCAGAACCTTGGCAAGCGTGTAGTCGCGCGGTGAGATCGGCAGGCTCATCACGAACGGCAGCGTCTGCTGGGTGCGTTCCTCGACCACCGTCAACATCGCAAGGTGGATACCGAGCGAGATCAGAATGGTGAACAGCAGGACGCTGCCGGCATAGAACAAGCCTTCGCCGCCGTTCGCCACCAGGAGGAGCGCGACGCCTCCCAGCGCGAGATAGGAGACGATCGCCCAGCGCATGAAATACCAGTCCTTGAAGATGAGTTTGCGGATCATCGAGCCAGCGGTGAGCGGCTGTGCGAGGGTGTTCATGCGGCCTCCTTTTCCCGCCGTTGCTGGACTTCGGTGACGAAAATCTCTTCGAGAGTCATCGTTTCGACCGCCGTCACGGTGGCACCCGCCGTGGTGCAAGCGGCCGCGAACGCCGGGGTGAATCGGTTGGTGGTGAGGACGGCGATGCGGCCGCTTGTGCTCCGCGTGACGAGGCCGTCGAGTGCTGGCAGAGTGACCCCGGGTGGCACGTCGAGTCGCAGGCGCCGCCAGCGGTCGAGATAGCTCTCCTTGTCGCCGGTGTCGATGATTCGCCCGCGGTCGATGAAGGTGATCCGGTCGGAGATCTGCTCGACGTCCAGGGTGTTCTGCGACGAGAAGAGGACGGTCCGGCGCTCGTCGGTGAGGACCTCCATGAGGGCGCCGAGGACCTCATGGCGCGCCACCGGGTCGAGGCCGGTGGTCGGCTCGTCGAGGACGAGGAGGCTCGGTCGGCGCGCGAGCGCAAGGAGGAGTGCTGACTTCACCCGCTGCCCGTGCGACATACCCTTCATCTTTTGCTCTGGACGGATGTCGAAGCGGCGCACCAGATCGGCGGCGTAGACCGCGTCCCACCCCGGGTAGATCGAGGCGATGAACTCCATGTGCCAGCGCAGGGTCGCTCCCTTGTAGAGCCGCATGTCCTCGGAGACGAAGCCGATGTCGAGCTTCGCCGCCGCCTGCGCCGCCGGCATCGCATGGCCGAGAACGAGGACCGTGCCGCGGTCCTGGTGGACGAGTCCCATCAGGATCCGCAGGGTGGTGGACTTGCCGGCGCCATTGGCGCCGATGAATCCCATGATGCTGCCGGTGGGCAGCTCGAGATGAATGTCGTCGAGTGTGAAATGAGGATAATGCTTGGATACGCCATCGAAGCGCACCGCGAAGTCGTTCATTTCGATTCCTCCGTGCTGCGATGCCAGTCTGCAATCGCCTGTTGCAACCTGACAGCGAGTTCATCGTCGGTCAGTCGGAGCATCGCGCCCAGCCGCGCGACCTGCTCGAGATGGCGCGCGAGCTCCTCGTCGTGGAGGCGGGGCGTCAGGGCGAGATCGGGCGCGACGATCGATCCCTTGCCCTGCTGGGTGACGATCACCCCCTCGCGCTCGAGCTCGAAGTAGGCGCGCTTGACAGTGATGACGCTGATCTTGAGGCCGCTGGCGAGCTGGCGGATCGACGGAATCTCGGCGCCGCGTGGCCAGTCGCCGACCGCGACCCGCTGCCGGATCTGCTCGACGATCTGCAGATACATCGGCCGCCCGTCGGTCTGCGACAGGATCAGGTCAGAAGGGCTCACTGTGCACATCCATATGCTCAGTATATACAGTATGCACAGCGTGTCAACTGCCGTCGCCTGCGCCTTCGCCGCCGCCGGGAGGCGCCTTGGGTGAGGGGCGTCACATTGCCGCCGCGGCGATCTGGATCGTCCCTGACCGACGCATGGACGGGATCCACGACTATCGAGGCGAGAACTTCGCGAGCTATCCGCCGTATCTCCTGGCGTTCATCCCTGCTTCGAGGGCAACCTAATTCCCGAGGAGGAACCATGAAATTGAAGTGCTCCGCCGCCACCGCAACCGTCGCAGCGCTGTTCACTTTCGGGACACTTGCCGGTGTCCCTGTCGCCTTCGCCCAGTCGCCGCCGCTCACGGTTCCCCAGCCGTCGCAGGCCGCGACGGTTTCCCAGACTGTCGGCCTCACCGCGATCACCATTACCTATCACCGACCGCGCGTTCAAGGGCGCGAGATCTGGGGCAAGCTCGTGCCGTTCGGCGAGATCTGGCGCGCCGGCGCGAATGAGAACACCACCATCGAGTTCTCGACTCCGGTCGAAGTCGAGGGCCATGTCCTTCCGGCCGGACGCTACGGCTTCCACACCCTGCCCACGGCCGGCTCCTGGCAGTTGATCTTCTCGTCGGTCGACACGAACTGGGGGAGCTTCGCCTACGACGCCAAAGAGGACCTCCTGCGCGTCGAGGTCAAGCCCGAAGCTGCACCGTTCGAAGAGGCGCTCGCCTACACGTTCGACGACGCCACGGCGAGAGAGACCACCGTTGCGTTGCGCTGGGAGAAGCTGCGCGTGCCTTTCAAGGTCACCGTCGACACCCCCGAGGTCGTCTATCAGAGCCTGAAGAGCGAGCTCCGCGGACTGCCGCAGTTCTTCTGGCAGCCCTGGAATCAGGCGGCGACAACCCTGCTCACCAGCAAGATCCACCTCGACGACGCCATGGTCTGGGTCGACAGGTCGATCGCCATCCAGAAGAACTTCGCCAACAGCTTTACCAAGGCGAGGCTACTGGGCGAGAAGGGCGACACCGCCGGGGCGAAGAAACTCATGGACGAGGCGCTTCCCGGCGCGACCGAGGTTGAGCTCAACGCCTACGGCTATCAGTTGCTCGGCGCCGGCAGCGCGACCGACGCGGTGGCGATCTTCCGCGAAAACGTCAAGCGCAACCCGAAATCGTGGAATGCGCAGGACAGTCTCGCCGAAGGCCTCGTTGCGCTCGGCAAGAAAGAGGAGGCGACGGCGGCGTATCAGAAGGCGCTGGCGATGGCTCCCGAGGCACAGAAGGCGCGCATCCAGGGAATCCTCGACGGGCTGAGGAAGTAGCGCCGCGTTGGCGAGGTCGAGCCCTCGCGCTTCGTCCCGCCCTCCCGTAAACTGGGCGGGCGTGGACGAAGTGTTCCTGGTGACCTGCCCCTATTGCGGCGAAGCGGTGGAGGTCTTCCTCGAGGCCGATCTCGCCGGGAGTCTCGTTCAGGACTGCGAGGTCTGCTGCCGGCCCTGGCTGCTGCGCCTCGCCGGCGAAGGCGAGCACCGGCGGGTCACGGTGACGCGCGCTGACGGTTCGGATTGAAATGGCGGCCCCGCAGGCGCCATCGATCGTCTGGTACCGCTGGCTCGGACTGTTCCTCCTGGCAGCGGCGATTCTGTCCTTCCTCTCTGCCGTGATCGCCGAGCTCTCTTCGCCCGGTGCAGCGCAGAATCGGCCGTTCATCTGGGCCGCCGTAGTCTGCAATTTCGGCTGCTTCCTTTTTCTGCCGCTGCTGCTCTTGCGCGCCATCCGCGTCCGGCGTCTCGCCCGCAAGGCGTGGCGGGCCGTGCTGATGCGGGCCGTCTGGGGCGGGCCGTTCGGCACCCTCGGCGCGCTGTGGGACCTCTCCGCCGACCAGCCGGAGCCGGGGGGAGTGCCGGAATGAGCGGAGCTCCCCGCAGTGGACTGTTCCACTCGGCATTCCCGGCTGTCTCAGGTAGGCGTGAGGCCACTCCCGCTAGTCCCGTCGCAAAGCGCCAGCAGCGGCTCCTCGCCGGCGCCGATTTCCGGCCCGGTCGCGGGATCGGCTAGGCTGACGCCGAGGACTGCCGGAGGGCCGTCCCGGCTGCTCGTCTTCCCGATTGGCGGGGACAAGCAGCGCTCGAGACCGCCGGTGGGAAGCGAAACCTGGGAGACGATGGAGAACATCGCGGACTGGAGCGACGAGGAGATCGTGCGGGGGGCCCGGGCCGCGCAACACGACCCCGACCTCGCGGCGCGCCACCTCGATGTGCTCTTCCGGCGCTACCAGACCCGCGTCGCCGCCTGGTGCCTGCGGATCAGCGGCCGGCGGGAAGAGGCCGCCGATCTCGCCCAGGAGGTCTTCGTCCGGGTTTTCGAGCGCCTCGAGACCTTCCGCTTCGAAAGCTCGTTCTCGACCTGGCTCTACCTCGTCACCCGCAGCGTCACGATCAATCGTTCGATCTCGAACCGGCGGCGCGACGCCGACTCCATCGACGACGAGACTTTCCTCGAACCGGCCGCCCCCGGCCCGAGCGTCGAAGAGGCGGTCGGCCAGGCGCTTCTCGTGCAGCAGTTGCGACAGGCGATCGCCGCCGATCTCGAGCCGCTCGAGGCGAAGATCCTGCATCTCCATTTCGTCGACGGGCTGACGCTGGCGGCGATCGACCAACTGCTCGAGCTCGCCAACAAGTCGGGCGCGCGCGCCTACCTGGTGAGCGCCAAGCGCAAATTGCAGCGCAGTTTTTCTGCCTCCATCCCCCAGAGAGGGCTGTCATGACGACGACCGACTTCGACCGCAATCAGACGCTGCGGCAGGCGCTGCAGCCTGCGGCGGGGTGTCCGCCACTTGGTGAACTGCTCGATACGCTGCTTGCCCAGAGCGCCAGCCCCCGGGCCGCGGAGCTCCGGGCCCATGCCGGCGAGTGTTCTGCCTGCGCCGCTGAGCTGACGCTGGCGCGCGCTTTCGACGCCGCGCCGAAGAGCGCCGAAGAGGCGCAGGACATCGCCTGGGTGGCGGCGCAGCTTCAGCTGCCGGCGGCGGCCTCAGCAGTGGCCGCGCTCACGCCGCAGCTGGCGCGCGTCCTGCCGATGGCCCCGCATGCGGCGAAGCGCGCCAGGCTCGCTCGCCAGGCTGCCGGGACGCCACTGTGGACGCGGTGGGCGGCGGCGGCGCTGGTCATCGTCGGTCTGGGCCTGGTCTTCGAATGGGGGCATCGCAGCTTCGCACCGGCACTGCCCGACCGTTCAGATGCCCTGTCGTCCGATGTGGTGCGCAGCGGCGAAGTGCGCCTCGATTCGCCGGTGGGCGTCGTCGAGGTCGTCGGCATGGACAGTCTGCCGACGTTCGCCTGGCGTCCGGTCACCGGCGCGGCGAGCTATCGCATCGACGTGCGGGACGTCGCGGACGACCTCCTCTGGCAAGGTAGCGTGGTGGCCCCTTCACTGGTCGCGCCGCCGGAGTTGCGGGCGAAGCTCGAGACGCTGGTGACCTATCGCTGGCATGTCACCGCCTTCGATGCTGCGCAGAGCGCCATCGGACACTCCGCCACGGCGACCTTCCGCGTCGAGCCGCCGACGAACTAACCCGACTTTTCCCCCGCCTGCGACGCACGGCGCCGCCTGGCGCCAAGGAGCAGCACCCCGGCGGCCGCCAGCGCCGCGGCCAACCAACGCCAGTTGGCAGGCGGCTGGGCGACCGGTCCGGGATCGCCGAGGAGGACGAAGCCAGCCCAGGCCGGCGCCGCGTTCCAGCGCGCGTCACCGGCGAGACGCAGCTTGGCGCGACGCAGCGCTTCGGCCGGGCGCGCGCCTTCCGCCAGCTCGAAGTAAAACTGCTCCATCAGCACCGCTGTCGCAGCGTCCCCGACCTGCCAGAGCGAGGCGACGACGCCGGAGGCGCCGGCGCCGAGCAGCGCTCCGGACAGGCTGGCGAGCCCGCGGCCGTCGCTGGTGCTGCCATTGGCTGATGTCTCCGCGATCGCCGTCCTGCAGCCCGAGAGGATGGCGAGATCGGCGGCGAGAGGCATCCGCGCCAGCTCGGGTGCGGTGACCAGTCCGTCGCTCGCGCTGTCGGAATCGCTGGTCGCAGCGAGAAAGAGCGCGACACCTCCGGCGAGGCCCTCGTCCACCACCGTGTGAGCCGCGATGTGCAGGACCCGGGCTCCTTCCGTGGCGCGCTGACGCAAGCGCGCTTCGCTGGCGGCGTCTCCGAGGTCGACGGCGCTCGGCTCGCCGAGAAAGCGGGCGGCGGAGCGGACCTCGCGCGCGGCCCCGGGCAGGGCCGGGAGCCCGAACCGCCGAACCAGCAATGAAGCGAAGGTTCCGGCTTCTCCGGAGCCGACGGCTGCCGGAAGCGCGGGGTCGGCGAGCGCCGCCAGGCGCCAGCGCGGGTTCGCTGCCGGGACTCGCAGGTGGGCGAAGACCGAGAGACTGGGCAGATAGCTCACGGCAAACCGCTCGATGATCACGTCGCCACCCTCCGTCGCCGGTAGCAGTTCGAACGGCAGGTAGAAAAGCCGCCCGTCGGGGACGATGCGCAACTCACCACCGGAGGGCAGGCCGGCCGGCAACAGTTGGCGGGCGAGCTGGGCGAGGTCGTCGGCCTCCGCGACTTCGGCGTTGGCCAGATGGCGATGGGTTCGCGCGACGAGCCTGCCCACTGCCTTCGGCTCGCCGGCGACGGCCACGCTCCAGGCGCCGCCGGCGGCCTGCCAACGCCACAGTCGGCGCTCGCCGAAGAAGTAGACGAGCGTCGCTCCGAGGCGCGGAGTCAAAGCGAGAATCGCCTTCGGCGAGAGCGGCTCCGCGGCGGCGCCGCCGAGGGCTTCGAGGAGCTCGCGAGCCCTGGCCTGCTCGGCGAGGGCGAGTGCCTCGAGCGCCGCCGCGCCTCTCCCGGGTTCCGGGGTCGCGAGCGCGCTTTCCGCCAGGAGATCGACGGCGGCAGCATAGACGGCGCGCTGGTCGGCGAGCAGCCCGCCGCGCAACGCCGAGCTCTCGAGGTTCGCGCCGACTTGCTCGATCCCGGCGATCGCCGCGCGCAGGTGGGCGAGCGCGGTAGCGGAGTCGCCGGCCGCGCGCGCCACGCGGCCGAGACCGGCCTCGGCGGTCCAGCGTGAAGCGACGGCATCGGCGGCGGCGGCGGTCTTGAGCGCCAGCGAAAAGGCCTGGCGTGCGGCCGTGAGATCGCCGCTGTGCAATCGGAGCTCACCCTGAGCGCAGAGGATCCGGGCCTCCTCGCCGCGGTCGCCGCTCGCGCGCACGAGATCGAGTGCCACGGCGAGCTCGCCTGCCGCCGGCTCCGGCGACCGCAGGTTCAACTGTTGGACGAGGGCGCGATTGAGGTGGACGTTGGCGAGGGCCGAGCGATCCCCCAGGCGCTCGTAGGCGACGCGGGCGCGGTCGAGCAGGACGAGCGCGCGGCGGGGGTCACCGAGGTTCCGGTAGAGCACCGCGAGGTTGACTGTCAGCGCGGCGGTTTCGGCGCTATCGCCGCTGCCGGAGTCCTGGGCGAGCGCCGGGCCGGAGATCGGGCGGAGCTCCGCCAGCGCCTCGGCATAGGCGCCGAGCTGCTCGAGAGCCACGCTGCGGTTGATCCGGACGTAGTCGAGCTCGGCCGCGGGCCAGTCTTCGGCGCCTCCGGCAATGGCTTGGCGTGCCACGGCCTCCTCCTGCCCGAGCCAGGCAAGCGCCCCACGATAGTCGCCGCCGCCGATCGCCAGCGCCGCGAGATTCGACAGCACGAGCGCTTCCAGTTCGTGCAATTGCAGCGCCCGGTGGCGCGCCAGCGCTTCGAGGTAGGCCGCCTCGGCCGCGCGACGATCGCCGGTCATCTCGAGCGCCAGGCCAAGGCTGTTGAGCGACTGGCCGAGGGCGCCGGCGTCGGTTTCTCCGCGCAAACGGGCGCTCGCCGAGCGCTGCGTCTCGGCGGCGCTCTGGCAGTGAGGCAGCGCCTCGGCGTAGCGCCCGGAGTCGTTCAGGCGTCCGCAGGCACTGCGCTCAGCGTCTGCGCCGGGGGTTCCGGCAACGAGCGCCGCAGGCAGCGTGGCCAGAAAGAGGGCGAACAGCTGGCATCGACGCGGAGCCACCGGAGGATCTTATGGTCTCGCCGCCGGTTGCGCCGGCTCGGCAGACAAGACAGCGGCCCCGGAAGAGTTCTCCGGGGCCGCGGGGGGAGTGGGGTGAGGCGGGGAGGTTACTGCGGGCAGGCGCGGAAGGTCGAGACGTCCTGAATGGGCTCGGCCGCGAGTCCGAGTGGGTTGCGATACTGCTTCGAGATGCCGGTCTGGGTGTCGGTGACCGTCAACGTGAAGTCGACGTTGGTGGTGGCCGAGTAGAAGACCCAGTAGGCGTTGAGGCCCGGGACGTCGCAGCCGTCGACGACCTTGAGCAGCATCTCGACGTTGTCCTGATTGAAGAACCAGAAGAGCCCGGTCTGGTTGGAGTAAGCGACCGCCTTGCCCGCGCCGGTGCCGACATTCGGTGTGCGGTAAGTGATCTGGGCCGCAAACCGCCCGCCCAGGAGGCACAGGTTCGTCGCCGTCGGGACGCACGCCGCCTGCGATCCGTCGTCGTCAAGGAGGTTCAACAGCGCCGAGCCGCGGACCGCATCGATGCCCGCGCCGCCGGTGGCGTTCGCGAGATCGAGGAGGATTGTCTCGCTGTCTTCGGCGAGGGTGTCGTCGAGGATCGGCACCTGGAAGGTCCGGGTGCTGCCGTCGTTCGCCGCCCAGGAGAGCGTGCCGGAGACCGCTTCGAAGTCCTCCCCTGCCGCCGCACTTCCGGAGGCCGCCGAGTAGTCGACGGTCACGGCGCCGCGCTCGCCCTGCGAGCGCTCGACGGTGATCACCGCGAAGGCCTGGCCTTCGATCACCTGATAGCTCGCCTCGCCGAACTTGAACGTGCCCGGACGATTGTTGTTGCCGCCCGGAGGCACGCCACCGGTTTCCGTGATGACCAGAACCGCCGTGCCACGGTCGCCGTCGATCACGGCGCCACCGGTCGGATTCGAAAGAATCAGATTCACCGTCTCGTTGCCCTCGGCGATGCCGTCATCGACCAGCGGAACGGTGAAGGTCTTGGTCGCGCCGTCGCCCGGGCCCCAGGTGATGGTGCCGGAGGCTGCCGTGTAGTCGGAACCGGCGATCGCCGTACCGTCTTCGGTCGAGTAGTCGATCGAGGCGCTGCCGCTCTCGCCGTGCGAGCGCTCGACGGTGATCACCGCCACGCCGCCGCTCTCGAGACCGAGAAAGGTGTGCTCGTCGAACTTGATCACGCCTGAGCCGTCACCCGTGCAGTCGTCGCCGGGCTCACAGCCGCCGCCCGAGCCGCCGCTGCCACCGGATCCACCGGAGCCGCCGCTGCCGCCAGAACCACCCGAGCCACCCGAACCGCCGGAGCCGC
>JBDTQT010000104.1:0-13098 GCA_039932055.1 Thermoanaerobaculia bacterium | reverse complement strand
TCGGCGCTCGCCGTGCTGCCGCTCGCCTGCGTGCCGTTCGCTTTTGCCTGGGCGGTGCTGCGCTATCGCCTCTGGGACCTGGGCGTCATGGTCCGCAACGGGCTCTCCTACGCCCTGACGCTGATCTTCGGTCTGACAACCTTTTCGCTCATCGACCTCGCGGTGCGGCGCACGATGCCCGTGGGCCTCGGCTTCACCCGCGACCTGCTGACCTTCATCGGCGGCATTCTCGCCGTCGGCCTGGTCGTCCCCACCCACCGCGGCATCCATGGCATGCTCGAACGCCTGCAGTACGGCGGGGCGCTCCGCCATCGCCGCGGCCTGCAGCGCGTGGCGCAGGAGCTCCTCCAGGAACGCGACCTCGATCGGCTCTGCCAGGCGCTGCTCGCCGAGGTCGAACAGGCGCTCGATCTCGAGCGCGCCAATCTCCTCCTGCTGCAGGGTCCGGCGCTCGTGCCGGTGCGGCCCCACCCCGGGATTCCGCGCGCCGTGGCGCTCGCGACGCTGCGCGACGGCCTCTGGGAGGGAGAGTTCGAAACGCTATCGCCCATCGGCCTGCCGGGCGAATCGGCCACCGCGGAGCAGCAGCTCTACCTCGCCGGCTACCGCTACGTCTTCCCGCTGCTGGTGCGCGGGCAGAAAATCGGCCTCGCGCTCTCGTCGCTGCGCCATGACCGCCTGCCGCTGTCCTCCGAGGACATCGACATCGTCCGCGCGCTGCTCGATCAGGCGGCGCTCGCCATCGAGAATGCCCAACTCCTCGACCAGGTCCACCGCCAGCTGGCGCGCGTGACCTCGCTGCAGCGCCACAACGAAGAGATCCTCGAGTCGTCGCCGGCGGGCATCGTCGTGCTCGCCGCCGACGGCACCGTGACGAGCGCCAATCTCGCCTTCGCGGCGATCGCCGGGCGGGCGCGCGGCGATCTCATCGGCCAGCGGCTGCTCGAGCTCTTCCCGCTCGAGTCGATGCCCGAGCCCGGCTCGGGGATCCGCCAGCTCGCCTTCGTCGACGCCGGCGGCGCCGAGCGCCATCTGCAGCTCACCGCCGCGCCACTCAGCGCCGAGCTAGCCGCTGCCGCCGATGGCTCCGCTTGCTCCGATGGCTCCGATGGCTCTGATGGCGAGGGGAGCCGGCGCCCCGACCGCGTGCTGGTCGTCCAGGACGTCTCCGAGCGCGTCGCGATGGAGCGGGCGCTGCGCGAACAGGACCGCCTCGCCTCGCTGGGCGTTCTCGCCGCTGGCGTCGCGCACGAGGTCAACACGCCGCTCACCGGCATCTCGAGCTACGCCCAGATGCTGCTCGCCGACACCGACGCCTCCGACCCGCGGCGCGAGCTGCTACAGAAGGTCGAGCGCCAGACCTTCCGCGCCTCGCGCATCGTCAACGGCCTGCTCGAGTTCGCGCGCAAGCGCGACCACGAGAGCGGCCCGGTCGCGCTGCCGGCGCTCCTTCAGGAAACCGTCGACCTGCTGCACGAACGTCTGCAAGCGCGCGGCGTCGCCGTCGAGTGGAACCTGCCCGTCGAGACCCCGTCGATCGCCGGTTCCGAGGGCGAGCTGCAGCAGGTTTTCACCAATCTCCTGCTCAACGCCATCGACGCCGCGCCCGAGAAAGACGGCCGGATCGAGGTCGCGATCGACACCACACCCCTGCCCGGCGGTGCAACCACCGGCGTCCGCGTGCGTATTGAGGACAACGGCTCCGGGATCGAAGCGCAGCATCTGGCGAAAGTCTTCGAGCCGTTCTACACCACGAAGACAGGCAAAGGGGGCACGGGATTGGGCCTCGCCATCAGCCGGAGCATTGTCGAGCAGCACGGAGGGCGCATTCAGGTCGAGAGTCGCGGGAGGGATCTCGGCTGCCGGTTCGTCGTCGACCTGCCGACGTCCGGCAATGCCTCGCCCTCTTTCTCGCCATCCAGTCCCTCGCGAGAGCGCGCATGACCAACATTCTCGTCGTCGACGACGAAGAGGTGCTGCAGGACGTCCTCGGCACGCTCCTCCGCCGGGAGGGTCTCCGGCCGATAGCAGCCCGCACCGGCGAGGAGGCGCTGCTCCTCGCCGAGCGCGAGCCGATCGACCTCGTGCTGCTCGACCTGATGCTCCCCGGCATGTCGGGCATGGAGGTTTTGAAGCAGCTCCGCGGGCGCGATCCCGAACAGGTGGTGATCGTCGTCACGGCCTACTCCTCGATCGAGAGCGCCATCGAGGCGATGCGCATCGGTGCCTTCCACTACATTCCGAAGCCCTTCAAGAACGAAGAGGTCCTGCTCACCATCCGCAAGGGCCTCGAGCAGCGCCGCCTGACGAGCGAAAACCGCTCGCTCAAGCAGGAGCTCGAGAGGCGCTACGGACTCGACAACATCATCGGCAAGAGCGCGCCGATGCAGCAGGTGTTCGACTTGATCCGCCTCGCTGCGCCGTCGAAGAGCAACATGCTCATCCTCGGCGAGAGCGGCACCGGCAAGGAGCTGGTCGCCAAGGCCCTGCACCATCACAGCCGCCGCACGTCGGGCCCGTTCGTGACCGTCAACTCGGGTTCGATGCCACACGATCTACTTGAAAGCACGCTCTTCGGCCACGTCAAGGGCGCCTTCACCGGCGCGATCGCCGCCAAGAAGGGCCTGTTCGAGGCCGCCAACAACGGCTCGATCTTCTTCGACGAGATCGGCAACATCCCCATGGAGACCCAGGCGAAGCTTCTACGGGTCATCCAGGAGAAGGAGTTCATGCGCCTCGGCGGCGTCGACACGATCCGCGTCGACGTGCGCCTGATCGCCGCCACCAACGCCGACATCGAAGACCTGGTGCGGCGCGGCGACTTCCGCGAGGACCTCTACTACCGCCTGAACGTCATCACCCTGCAGTTGCCGCCGCTGCGCGACCGCAGCGAGGACATTCCGCTGCTGGCGAAGCACTTCCTGCGCAGCTACGCCGAGGAGAACAGCAAGGCGATGACCACCATCTCGCCGGCGGCCTTCGAGCTGCTGATGGACTATCGCTGGCCGGGCAACGTGCGCGAGCTCGAGAACGCGATCGAGCGCGCCGTGGTGCTGTCGTCGGGCGAGACGCTCGAGGTCGACCTCCTGCCGCCAGCGGTGCGCGCCGGCGGCGGCAACGGCAGCGGCAGCGGCGCGAGCCTCGGGATGCCGGCGACCGCGGCGAACGGCGCCGGCCTGCCGTCCGGCTCTTTCTGGGACGCAGTCTCTGCCTACGAGCGCCAGCTGGTGATCGCGGCGCTGCAGAACGCCGGCGGCGTCCAGAAGCGCGCGGCGGAGCTCCTCCAGATCAAGCCGACGACGCTGCACGAGATGATGAAGCGGCTGGGAGTCCACGCCGAAGTGACTGCCTCCTGAGGCGTCGGCGCCATTGGCCGGGGTCCCCGCCGGGGCGCTGGACGGGTCAGCCGGGCTCA
The DNA here is from genome assembly GCA_039932055.1 of Thermoanaerobaculia bacterium. Classification (GTDB taxonomy): domain Bacteria; phylum Acidobacteriota; class Thermoanaerobaculia; order Multivoradales; family JAGPDF01; genus JAGPDF01. The sequence goes on along the minus strand of JBDTQT010000104.1, from coordinate 9,683 downwards.
CCTAAACCCCTCCATTCAAGGGAATTAAACATGCCTCTTGGCGGTTGACGGCACTATCCGCTAAAATCGGCGGTCCGCGCGCGATCTCCGCGTGCGTCGTTCCAAGTCAGGAAGGCGTCGCATGAAGACTGGCATCCATCCGGAACTTCACATGGTCACCGCGGTCTGTGCCTGCGGGAACACCTTCGAAACGCATTCGACGAAGAAGGAGCTGCGCCTCGAGATCTGCAGCGCCTGCCACCCCTTCTTCACCGGCAAGCAGAAGCTGATCGACACCGCCGGCCGCGTCGAGCGCTTCAACCGCCGCTATACGAAGACCGCCTAGCCAGCCTGCGCGCAGATTCCGACCCCGGGTCGCCACCGTTTCCTGCGGTCGGTGCCCGGGGTTTTGATTTTGCGCCCGGCCCCGTCCTGGCCATTGTGATGCTTCCATGATCGATCGTCTGCTCGCCCTCGAGGAGTCGCACGCCGAGCTCACCGCGCGCCTCGCTCTGCCGGAGGTCCATTCCGACCCCAAGGCGGTGCGCGAGATCAGCAAGGCGCTCGCCGAGATCGATCCGATCGTCACGCTCTTCCGGCGCTTTCGCGACCTCGGCAGGGAGCTCGACGAGGCGCAGGAGCTCACCGCGACCGCCGAGGCGACGGCCGACGCCGACCTTCAGGCGATGGCCGAGGCGGAGGTGACGACGCTCGTCGCACAGCGCGATGCGCTCGACCGGGAGATCAAGCAGGCGCTCGTCCCCAAGGACCCGAACGACAGCCGCAACGTCGTGCTCGAGATCCGCGCCGGGACCGGCGGTGACGAGGCTTCGCTGTTCGCCGCCGAGCTCTTCCGCATGTACAGCCGCTACGCCGAGCGCCGTGGCTGGCGGGTCGAGGTCATCGATCTCTCGGAATCGGAGGCCGGCGGCGTCAAAGAGGTCTCGGCGATCATCGAGGGCCAGGGCGCCTACAGCAAGCTCAAGCACGAGGGCGGCACCCATCGCGTGCAGCGCGTGCCGCAGACTGAAGGCTCCGGCCGAATCCACACCTCCGCCGCCACTGTCGCCGTCCTGCCCGAGGCCGACGACGTCGAGGTGGAGGTGCACGAGAAGGACCTGCGGATCGACCGCTTCTGCGCTTCTGGTCCGGGTGGCCAGGGGGTCAACACCACCTACTCCGCGGTGCGCCTCACCCACCTGCCGACGGGCCTGGTGGTCTCCTGCCAGGACGAGCGCAGTCAGATCAAGAACCGCGAGAAGGCGATGCGGGTGCTGAAGGCGCGGCTTTACGATCTCGAGCGCGAGAAGGCCGATTCGGCAGTCTCCGCCGAGCGCCGCAAGATGGTCGGTTCGGGCGACCGCTCGGAGAAGATCCGCACCTACAACTTCCCGCAGAACCGGATCACCGACCACCGCATCGGCCTCACCCTGCATCAGCTGCCGGCGGTGCTCGGCGGCGATCTCGATGCGCTCATCCATCCGCTCGTCGAGTACTTCCAGGCGCAGAAGCTGGACGAAGCGGCGCGCAGCAGCACCACGGCCTGAGGCTTCGTGCCAGCCGCCGTTCAGGCGACCGCCGCCTCGCGCTTCGGTTCGTCGTAGAGGATCGCCACCAGCGCCGCCAGGATCAGCGCCGCCGCCAAGACGATCCTGCCGCTCACCGGTTCGTCCACGACCCACCACCCGAGCAGTACGGCGACAATCGGATTGACGAAGGCGTATGTCGACACCACCGTCGGCTGCGCATTGCGCAGCAGGTAGGCGTAGGCCATGAAGGCGACGATCGAGCCGAAGGTCACCAGGTAGGCAAACGCCCACAACGCCGGCGCGGTGACCTTCGCGGGCTCGAACGCCGTCCACTCGCCGGCAGCTCCGCCGATCAGGAACAGAAGAGCTCCCCCGGCGAGCATCTGACTGCCGGTCGCGATCCAGGGCGAGGCCGGAAGCCTGGCTCGGGTCGAATAGAGCGACCCGAGCGCCCAGAAGAACGACGCCGCGACGACTGCCAGGGCACCGCCGGCGTCGATCCCGCCCGAACCCATGCCGGAAAAGCCGCCGACCAGGACGAAGACGCCTGCCAGACCGGCGACGATGCCAACCCAGGTGCGCAGACCCGGCCGCCGGCCGGTGGAGAAAAACGGCAGCAGGAGCGCGATGCACAGCGGCTCGGTCGCGATCAGCAACGCGGCGATGCCGGAAGCGATCCGATGCTCGGCCCAGACCACCAGCCCGTTGCCGCCGACGAGAAGGAGAGCGCCGATCAACGCGATCGGCACCAGCGTCTTCGCACCGGGCCGCGCGCCGCCGCGCATCCGTCCCCAACCGTAGAGCAGCGTTCCGGCGATCAGGTAACGCGCTCCCGCCATCGAAAAAGTGGGGAGCGAGGTGATGGCGAAACGGATAGCGAGATAGGTCGAGCCCCAGACAAGATAGACCGCGAGCAGCGCGGCGAGCGTTTTCCCCCGAAAGAGACTGCGACCGTCGAAGGTCGTCATATCGCCTCCCGTGAATCGGCTTCTGCGCCCGGAGAGAGCGCCGGGACCGGCAGCTCGAGCCCCTCTTTCACCGTCCCGAGGGCGATCGTGGTGCGGGTCCTGCGGACCGAGGCGAAGGCGCCAATCTCCTCCTGCAGGAAGCGTCCGAGATCGGCGGTCGAAGCGCAGCGCACCTTCAGCAGGTAGCAGTCTTCGCCAGCGATGTGATGTACCTCCTGCACCTGGGGCAGACGCGCCAACTGGGCGCCGGTGGTCTCCTCCGTCAGACGGTCATCGACCTGAACGGAGATGAAGGCCAGCAGACCCCTTCCGAGCGCCTCCGGGTCGAGGCGGGCGTGGTAGCCGCGCACGACGCCGCGCTGTTCGAGCTTGCGGATACGTTCGTGCACCGCCGAGGCGGCGAGGCCGACCCGGCGGGAGATCTCGGCGTTGCCGATGCGGGCGTCGGCCTGGAGAAGCGACAGTATTTGGAAGTCTTTTTCGTCCATAACGCTGTCATTTTACAAACATGCCGTGGAATCGTCTACAAAGCATCTTTATTGCAGACGAATCGACTTCTGCGCCTCTCCTGGCGCGAACTCTGCCGCTGGCTGTCCCACAACCATAAGATCCGGCGGTGAGGAACTGCGGGGAACAAGTCGCCCTCGGACGGCGGACCCTCGCCGCCGCCGGCATCGCCTCGCCCGGGCGGGAGGCGGCGCTGCTGCTCGGCTCGCTCCTCGGCCTCTCCGAGGTGCAGATCCGGGCTCGTGACGACGAGCCGGTCGCGGAGCCGCTCGCGGCGCGCTATGCGGCCCTCCTCGAGCGCCGCGCGGCCGGCGAGCCGATGGCCTATCTTCTCGGCCGGCGCGAGTTTTACGGCCGCAACTTCGCGGTCGACGAACGCGTCCTCATCCCGCGTCCGGAAACCGAGCTGCTGGTGGAGATCGCCCTCGCCGCCGCGCTGCCCGCCACGGCGTCGGTGCTCGACATCGGCACCGGCTCGGGCTGCATCGCGCTCACCCTCGCCGCCGAACGGCCGCGCTGGAAAGTGCGAGCGACCGACCTGTCACTCGCCGCCCTCGCCTGCGCCCGGACGAACGCCCGCCGGCTCGCTCTCGCCGACCGCGTCGATTTCGTTGCCGCCGACCTCGCCGGGGCACTCGCCCTCGACCGCTTCGATCTGGTGGTCGCCAACCCGCCCTACATCGACCCGTGGGAGCCGGCGCTGGTGGCGCTCGACGTGCGCACCTACGAGCCGCGCCTGGCGCTCTTCGCGCCGGAACAGGGTCTTGCCGTGCTGGCGCGCCTTTTCGACCTGGCGGAAGGCTTGCACCCAGCTGCCCTGCTCGCCTGCGAGATCGGCTACGGCCAACTGGACGCCGTTCTCGCGCTCGCCGGCGAGCGCCGTCGACTCGAGCTCGTGGAGATCCGCGGCGACCTCGCGGGAATCGCGCGAGATGTGGTATTCAGAAGAGCTTCGTAGTTTCGACGGGAAAGAGGGTGTCAGCGCGTGGATCAATTTCGCATCGTCGGACCGACCAGAATCTCCGGCAGGGTGAGCGCCGGTGGAGCCAAGAACGCAGCCCTCCCCGAGCTCGCGGCGACGCTGCTCTCCGACGAACCGGTGCGCCTCGACGGCGTGCCGCGGGTGCGCGATCTCGTGACGATGCGCAAGCTCCTCGCCCACCTCGGGCAGGGCGCGACGGCGACCGAGAACGGCCTGATCCTGGCGCCCTCCGGCGCGCCCTCCGACGACGACGCGCCCTACGATCTGGTGAAGACGATGCGCGCCAGCATTCTGGTCCTCGGGCCGCTCGTCGCTCGGCGCGGCCACGCGCGCGTCTCGCTGCCGGGCGGCTGCGCCATCGGCGTGCGGCCGATCGACCAGCACCTCGCCGGCCTCAGCGCGCTCGGCGCCACGGTGACACTCGAGCACGGCTACGTCGACGTTCGCGCGCCGCGCCTCGTCGGGAACCGGTTCCGCTTCGCCATGCCGACCGTCACCGGCACCGAGAATCTGCTCATGGCGGCGGTGCTGGCGCGCGGCGAGACGGTGCTCGAGAACTGCGCCCGCGAGCCCGAGGTCGCCGACCTGGCGCGGCTTCTGGTCGCCATGGGGGCCGAGATCGACGGCGCCGGCACCGAGACGATCCGCCTGCGCGGCGTTCCGGCGCTCTCCGGCGCGACGCACCGCGTCATCCCCGACCGGATCGAAGCGGGGACCTACCTCATCGCGGCGGCGATCACCGGCGGCGAGATCACCCTGGTGGGCGCCGCCGCCGCCGATCTCGAACCGCTGCTCGATCTCCTGCGCGGCTGCGGAGTCGCGGTCGACGTCGGCGCCGGCGGCGAGATCACGGTGGCGCGCCCGGGCGCGCTCAAGCCGCGCGACGTCGTGACCGCCCCTTTCCCCGGCTTCCCGACCGACCTGCAGGCGCAGTCCATGGCGCTCGCGACCCAGGCCGATGGACTGACGACGATCTGCGAGACCGTTTTCGAAAACCGCTTTCAGCATGCCGCCGAACTGGCGCGCATGGGGGCCGATATCCACCTCGACGGCCGCTATGCACGCGTGCACGGCAGGACCGCGCTGTCGGGCGCCACGGTTATGGCCACCGACCTGCGCGCCTCGGCCTGTCTGGTGCTCGCCGGCCTGGTCGCCGAGGGCGAGACGATCGTCGACCGGATCTACCACCTCGATCGCGGCTACGAGGCGATGGAGGCGAAACTGAACGCGCTCGGCGCCAACGTCGCGCGGCGGTCCGCCGCCGGCGACGCCTAGTCCACGACCGCTCGTCGCAGTTCGGAGAGAGATCGCATGAACGAGAGCTGCCTCTTCTGTCGCATCGTCGCCGGCGAAATTCCGGCCCACCTTCTCTTCGAAGACGACGAACTCATCGCCTTCGCCGACATCGCCCCCCAGGCGCCGGTGCACCTGCTGATCGTGCCGAAGCGCCATGTTCCGCATCTCTTCGCCACCGGCGGGGAGGAGGCGGCACTCCTCGGCCGGATGGTCACCACGGCCACCGATCTGGCGCGCCAGGCCGGCCTCGAGAACGTCGGCTTCCGCCTCGTGATGAACTGTCTCGCCGGCGCCGGACAGTCGGTCTTTCACCTCCATCTTCACCTGCTCGGCGGCCGGCCGCTGGCGTGGCCTCCCGGATGAATCTGGGACTGGCGTCGATGCTGCTCGCGGCGAGCATCGACCCGCGCATCCAACTCGTCGAGCTCCAGGGTGCCGGGGAGAACATGCGGGCGCTCGAGGAGGCCAACTGCCTCGCCGATGCCGAGCCGGCGCGCGCCCGCGCCATCGGGCTCGACTTCCTGCGCGGCCATCTGCTCGAGCGGCTCGGCCGCCTGAGCGAGGGCACGGCGGCGTTCGCGCAGGCGATCGGCACTTCGCCCGATTTCGCGCCGTGGGCGCGCTATCGGTTGGCGAAGGTCCAGGAAGCCCTCGGGCATCCGGAGGTCGCCGCCGGGATCTCGGCAACGCTCCTCGCCCAGGGCGCGCCAAAGCCGCTGGTGCGACCGGCCGCTGCGCTGCTCTTTCGCAGCGTGCGCCGCGGCGGCGACTGCCGACTGCTGCGCGGCGTGCCCACCGCGACGCTCGCCCTCGACACGGCGCGCGACTTTCGCCTGATGCTCGCCGAGTGCCATCTGCGCAACGACCAGCAGAGCGCGGCGCGCCAGGAGCTCGAGCAACTCCTCGCCGCGGGAGACGCCGACCTCGCGGCCTTCCGCGCGGCCGAGCTCTGGCTCTCCCTCTGGCCGGAAGTCCAGGACCGCGAGCTCGCGCGCACCCTCGGCACGGTGCTCGCGCGGCAGCGCGACTTTGCCGGCGCGATCCCGCTCCTCGAACGCGCTCTCGCAGGGGCCCCGGATGCGGGCGCCGGGCGCGACGCGGAGACGCTCTACGTGCTGGCGCGCGCCGAATTCTGGTCGGGGAGGTATGCCGAGGCCAGCCGCCACTTCGACCGACTGGCGGCCGCCGCCCACAACCCCGCGACGCGCGCCGATGCCCGCTATCAGCAGGCGCGAAGCCTCGAGCTCGCGGGCGACTGGGCGCACGCCCAGGTGCTCTTCGAGCACGCCTACGCCGCCGAGCCTGCGGGCGAGTGGTCGGGCGCCGCCCTGCTCTCCGCCTTTCGTCTGCGCTGGCTGGCCGGCGACGCGACAGGGGCGGAGCAGCTATTCACGCTGCTCGCCACTGAGCGCTCCTGGCGCTCCGCCTTCGCCCGCGCGGCGCTCTTCGCAGCGGTCTCCGAGATCGAACGCGGCGACGCCAGCGAGCGTCCAGCGGCGCGGCTGGTGGCGGCGGAGCGCTCCGGCGCCGCCGCCGGCGAAGAGCTCGCCTACTGGCGCGGCCGCCTGGCGGAGCTCCGCAATCAGGTGGACGCCGCCGTCGGCTTCTATCTCCAGGTGCTGCGCGAGCGTCCCTACCACCCGCTCGCCGCCGCGGCGCGTACCCGACTGGAACGGCCGGAGCTCGCCGCCGCGGCGTTGCAGATCGGCCGCCAGCGGGCCGCGGGCCGGAGCTTCGAGGAGGCCTATGCCGCCTGGGCCCTGCTGGGCGACGCGCAGGCCTCCGGCAGACTGGCGCGGGAGCGTGGGCTCGCCGCGCTCCGGGCGCAGCCGGTGCTCGCGGCCTGGGTCGACTGGCAGCCGGTACCGGTTGCCACCTGGCCAATCTGGTCGGCAGCGCTCCTGCAGCCGGAGGAGCGCCTGCTGGCGCTTGGCCTGTGGAGCGAGGGCACCGCCGCGCAGGCGCGCTACTTCCCCAGTCGCCAACATCCACTCGCCTTCACCCTGGCGTACGAGCTCGACTCGTCGGGGGCGACCGACCGCGCGATCGAGGTGGCCGAACGTCTCTTCTCGACCGTTCCCAAGCGCCTCCCCTTCGAATGGGTTTCGCCGGCTCTGCGTCGCCTCCTTTATCCGCTGCCCTACCGTGCGCGCCTGGAGGAGCGGGTCGGCGGCGACGCCGACGCCCTCTACCTGCTCGCCGCCGTCATGCGCGAGGAGAGCCGGTTTCAGCCCGAGGCGGTCTCCCCGGCCGCCGCGCGTGGTCTCGCCCAGCTCGTCCTGCCCACCGCCCGACGCCTCGCCAAGGCTTTGGGCTGGGCAGGGATCGGCGCCGAGGATCTCCATCGGCCAGAGGTTTCGATCGCCCTGGGGGCGGCCTACCTGGCTGAGCTGGGACAGCGCTTCGGCAAGGGTGGAGCGCAGAACGCCGTGGCGCCGATGACCGTGGCGGCGTACAACGCGGGGGAGGACCAGGCGACCCTCTGGCGGCGCTACTGCCAGACCGGCGAGCCGGAGGAATACCTGGCCAAAGTCGGCTTTCGCGAGACCCGGGCCTATCTGGTCCGGGTGCTCGAGAGCCGGGCTCAGTATGCGGCTCTCTACCCGCAGGCACCGGGAGGCGAAGCGGGTTCGAAGGGGCCCTTGCCTCCCCAATAGGGCATGGTAACCTTGAACGCGATGCCCAGCGAGCAGGTCGAGGCCAAGGAGGCCGCCTCTCTACCGGTGCCCGTCGAGCCGGTGCGGGTGCTTGTGCCGTCGCAGATCGGCACGCTGGGAGTGGAGTTCTACGGCCTGGCGATCGGCCGGATCCTCATCGCGCCGACCGGCCCGACGGCGCGCCTGTTCCATCCGCTCTCCGCCTTCGACGATTCAGACTTCCTGGACGAGGTTTTCGGCCGTCTTTCGGAGTATTTCGCCGGCGCACGCCGGGCACTCGAAAGCGACTTCGACCTGGCGCCATCCGGAGTCGACCCGTTTTCGCGCCGGGTGCTCAAGGAGGCGCTGCGGACTCCGTACGGCAAGACGCGCACCTACAAGGACATCGCCGACGCTTCCGGCCGCCCCGAGGCCTACCGCCAGGTGCTGTCGATCCTGCTCGACAATCCAATTCCGCTGATCATCCCCTGCCACCGGATCATCCCCACCAAGGAGGGGATCGGCGGCTGGGTCGGCGGCGCCTCGCGCAAGCGCTGGCTGCTGCGCATGGAACGCGAGAGCTCCGCGCAGACGCTGTAGCTCTTTCGCTGCCAGCGGCTGCGCGAAACGGCGCGCCATCTCTTTCCTGCCCCTTGCCGCCGACGCCGCCGGCGGTTACTGCAGGGCGAGCTCGATGTCGAGACGGACCTCTTCGCCGGCGGCGACCGAGAAGGTCTTCTCTTGCGACTGCCGGCCGGGCCGAACGACCTCGATGCGATGCTCGCCGGGATCGACGATGAGGCCCGAGCGCAGACGGGCAAGCTCGCGGCCGGTGCCGAGGAAGCGGCCGTCGAGATAGACCGAGGCGTCGCCGGGTTCGATTCCCAGCTTGAGGCTCCCCGGTTCACCGCGCGCGTCGAGGCGATCGGGCGCTACCCGCTCGCCCGGGGCGACTTGCGGCGCGCCTGCCGCGGGCGCGCTGCTACGTTGGCTCTGCTCATCTCCGTAGGTGCGCACCTGTTCCTCGTTCTCACGGTCGCGGCGCAGACGCTCCTGGCGATTGACCGTCGACCTCGAGGCCAGGTCCTGCGGCATCGTCTCCTTGCCGGGGACCATCGAGTCTTCGACGTCGATGACCATCCCGCCATAGATCGAGTACTGGCGGGCGATGGTCTGGAAACCCGGCGCGAAGATCACCACGTCATAGGTGCCCTTTTCGAGCCAGAGGTAGGTCGGATAGCCGTCGAAGTCGTCCGCGACGCCGACCAGATTGCCGTCGACGTAGATCTGGGCACCCTCCGGACTGACATCGAGATCGAGCGCGCCCATGGTCGCTCCCGCCGCCGGGTAGACCGTGGTGTAGCCGCCGCCGTAGTAGCAGGGGTAGCCGTAATAGCCAGAGCCGCCGTAGTAGCCGTAGCCGGGATTGCCGTACCAGCCGTAGCCTCCGAGCCCGAAGTAGCCGCCATAGTAGCCACCGCCACCGTACCCGCCATAGTGACCGCCACGGCCACCGTAGTAGCCGCTGCCGTGCCCGCGGTGGCTGCTGCCACCGCCACGGTGGCTGCTGCCGCCGTGACTGACGCCGCTACCATGCCCACCACTGGTCTGCGCCGTCAGCGCCGCCGCGGGCAGCATCATCGCCACCGCGAGCGCCAACCTCAGGAACGTACCTCGAGTTCGCTTGTTCATGACCCTACCCTCTCCATTTCCGCCGACCCCTCGCGCCAAGCCCGATGCAGTCCCCGGAGGTAGTGATAGCGAAGGGCCTCCTCCCAGATTCCGG
>JBDTQT010000103.1:0-13119 GCA_039932055.1 Thermoanaerobaculia bacterium | reverse complement strand
CTCTCTCGGCCTGCTCGACCTACTGCAGGTACGTCTGCGCGGGCCTCGGTCGCGACGCCTTGCAGCCATGGGCATCTGCGACGCCTCGCGACGAACCCGGTGAGAAGGTCAGGCTAGGAGCCTGCGCCGCCGTTCTGTCGCGCCGGCTCCTCAGGTCGGCTCTTCCGGCGGGTCGCCGCCGGTCATCTGGAGCTCGACGATCATCTGCCGGGCTTCGCCGCGCAGATGGGGGAGATGGCGGGCGAAGACCAGCGCGCCGGCGAGGCAGACGATGCCGCCGCCGGCGATGGTCGCCGGGGCGCCGATCTTCGCCGCCAGGCTCCCGGCGAGCAGCGCACCGATCGGCGCCATGCCCATGAACATCATGGCGTAGAGCGACATGACGCGGCCGCGCATCTCGTCAGGGATGAGCGACTGGATGAGCGTGTTGGAGCTCGCCATCTCGCTCATCATGAAGAAGCCGACGGGGACGAGCAGTGTCGCCGAGATCCAGAAGGAGTGCGAGAAGGAAAAGGCGACGAGCGCCACCCCCATGCCGCCGGCGCACAGGGCCACGAAGCTGCCGAGACCTTTCACCGAACGGCGATTGGCCAGGACGATAGCGCCGAGCAGGGCGCCCACGCCGGAGGCTCCCATCAACAAGCCGAGCTCGCGCGCGCCGCCGCCCAGGACCTCGCGCGCGAAGACCGGCATCAGCACGGCGTAGGGCATGCCGGTGAGGCTGACCAGGCCGAGCAGCAGGAGCAGGGCCCGCACCGGCCGGGCGCGGGCGACGTAGACGAAGCCGTCACGCACGCTCGTCCAGGCCGAAACCGTGCGGGGGAAGGGAGCGCCGTCCGGGATCCGCATCGTCACGAGGCTGGCGAGGACTGCGAGGTAGCTCACGCCGTTGGCGAGGAAGCACCAGGCCTCACCGATGCGCGCCACGAGCAGACCGGCGATCGCCGGACCCATCACCCGCGCACCGTTGAAGATCGAGGAGTTGAGGGCGATCGCATTCACCAGGTCCTCACGCCCGACCATGTCGATGGCGAACGCCTGGCGGGTCGGGATGTCGAAAGCGTTCACCACACCGCCCAACGCGGCGAGGGTGAGAATCCAGGGGACGGTCACGGCGTCGGCGAAGGTCAGGGCGGCGAGCGCAAAGGCCAGCCCCATCGAGCTCGCCTGCGTCACGATGAGCACCCGGCGGCGGGGAAAGCGATCGGCGACGACGCCGCCCGCGGGGGAGAACAGGAGAGTCGGAATCTGGCTGGCAAATCCGACGATGCCCAGGAGTGCCGCCGAGTGCGTCAGCCGGTAGGCGAGCCAGGCCTGCGCCACCGACTGCATCCAGGTGCCGGTGAGCGAGACCAGCTGGCCGAAGAAGAAAATCCGGTAGTTGCGATGCCGCAGCGCCCGCAGCGACTCGGGGAATTTCACTCCCCATCCCTGCGCTTCGCCGGCGGGCGGCGCGGATCGGGCGGCGCGCTGGCCTCGTCCCTGGGTGCTCATGCCTCAGAGCCCCAGCACGAGGCGCAGCCCAGCGTCGATGGCTTCGAGCTCGCTGCCGCGAAGCTCCCCGACCTGCTCGATCAGGTCTCCCTTGAGGACCTTCTGCAAGTCGTAGACGTTGGCGACGGACGGTTTCGAGAGCCGGGTCGAGCGCGGGTCGAGGCGCACATTCCCGGGCAATCCCTCGAGATGCAGTCGACTCGTCAGGAGAACGACGAGGAAAGAGGTGACGCGCGGTTCGCGCACCTTGTCCGTTTGGACGATGATCGCCGGACGGCGCTTGTCGACCCGAACCCACCAGACCTCGCCGCGCCTTGGCAGCGGTGTTTCACCAGTCATCTTCGGAGTATTCGAGCGCCATGCGCTCGCGCTGGTAGGTCCGCCAGGCCGTCTCGTCTTCCGCCACGTCCCAACCATGCCGGTCGAGATAGGCCCGGGTCTGGGCGCGGACGCGAGCCTCGTCGAGAAGCTCGGCCAGGAGGCCCGAGCGTGTCGTGCCACGCCGCTCGGCCTCCGCGTCGGCGAATGTCACGAGGTCTTCGGAGAGGGAAACTCCGATCTTCACGCAGCGAGTGTAACACCGGTCGGAATACCCGGGTATTCCACTGCCGGCAGGCAGGTCAGGGAACCTGCGTGATCGGTGCCGCCGCGATGTCGGCCAGGGACTTGTGACGCGCCGCTTCGAACTCGTCGCCGGCGTTCCAGGTCGGCATCTCGTTGGCGTTGGCGACGGCGAGGCCGACGGCAAAGGCGAGCCGCGTGTCCTCGATCATGCCGTCCCAGACCCAGTCGGCGTTCATCTCGTCGCAGGGCTGGTGGTAGCAGCTCGAGTCATAGGCCTCCTGGCGGGCTCTCGCGGCCGCGGCGCCTGCGCCGAGGAACTCGGTCCCCGGGTCGATGTAAGCCGCGGGCACTCCGATGCGCGCGAAGTTGAACTGGTCGGAGCGATAGAACGAGCCCTTCTCGGGCGCCGGATCCCCGTGCACGATTCGCCCCTGCGCTGCCGCCGCGGCGACGACCACGGCGTCGAGCGAGGACTTGCCGAGCCCGACGAAAGTGATGTCACGAGTGCGGCCGTAGATGTTGGCCGAGTCGAGGTTGATGTTGGCGGCGATCCTGCCGGGAGCGAACGTCGGATGCGCGGCGAACTGTTCGGAACCGAGCAGGCCCTGCTCCTCGGCGGCGACGAAGAGGAAGACGATCGAACGCCGCGGGGGCTGGGGCAGGGTGGCGAACGCCTTGGCCAGGGCGAGCAGCTGCGCGCAGCCGGTGGCGTTGTCGACCGCGCCATTGTAGATGGCGTCGCCGGAGCCGTCGGCGGTGGCGACTCCGAGGTGGTCGTGGTGGGCGGTGTAGATCACCGCCTCGGCACCCAGCCGCGGATCCGAGCCTTGAAGCAGCCCGGCGACGTTGGCGGTCTCGACCTGGCGGATCGTGTTGGTGAGGGCGAGGCTGGTGCGGACGCCGAGCGGCACGGGCCGGAAGGACGTCGACTTCGCCGCCTCGACCAGCTCGGCGAGCTTGCTGCCGGAGAGCGCCACGAGCCGCTCGGCGGCGCTCTCGGTCGTCCAGCCGGCGATCTGAAGGCGCGGTTCGTCCTTCGCCGGGAGCTCGAACTGCTCGCCAGTCCACGACGACTGGACGACCTGAAACGGGTAGCCGGCCGAAGGCGTGGTGTGGATGAGGATCGCGCCCGCCGCCCCCTGGCGCGCGGCGCTCTCGTATTTGTAGGTCCAGCGGCCGTAGTAGAGCCGCCGCTTGCCGGCAAAGAGGGCGTCGTCCCAGTCCGGATCGTTGTTGAGCATCAGCAGAACCTTGCCTTTGAGGTCGGTTCCCTTGAAGTCGTCCCAGCCGAATTCGGGGGCCGTGATGCCGTAGCCGACGAAGACCACCTCGGCATCGGCGATCGCCGCCGCCGGCTGCTGCACCCCCGAGACGGCGACGAACTCGGCGCGGCGCGCCAGGGCGAGGTGGCCCTGCGGGCCGGAGAACTCCCATGTCGTCGGCGCCTGCGAGGCGATGCCGACCATCGGGAACGGCTGCTCCCACGACGGAGCGCCGACGCTCCCGGCGCCCGGCCGCAGGCCGAGCGCCTCGAGCCCGGTTGCCAGGTAGAGCCGCGCCAGGCGGTCTCCGGGACTACCGGGTCCGCGACCCTCGAGGTCGTCGGCAGAGAGGAAGCGCACCGGTGCGGCAAGGCTGGCGGCGTCGATCCGTTCGCGGGCGGCATCGAGGCCGGGGTTCGCGGCCGTGGCGGACGGGGCCGCGGTGGCGATGCCGGCGGTGCTGGCGGCGAGCGTCAGGAGAATCGCTGGGAGGACAGGGAAGCGGCGTCGGGTCATGCTCTTATTCTCCCCCGAAACGCTGGAATTGACCGCCTCGGCAGGTTGGGCGAGCGCCGCCAGAGACGGCAGACTTGCCGCTCGCGTGGAGACAGGCTAACTTCCGCGCGTGATCCTCGAATCGGCGCTCGCCGACGCTCTCTACCTGAACTGGGCCGTGCCGCTGGCGGCGCTGCCGCCGGCCCCCCCGGGGCTGCGCTACGACCTGGCAGGCGGAGAGCTCCGCGGCGGGGAGAGCGTTGCGTTCTTTTCGCTGGTGCTCTTCCGCCAGGTGGGACTTCACCCGCGAGGGGCGAGCTGGCTGGCGCTCTCCTATCCGCAGGTCGACGCGCGCCTTTATGTGCGCGACTCCGCCAACACGGCGGCGGTCCTGGTGCTGCGCCAGTTGGTCCCCGGTTGGGTTGTGCCGATCGGCCGCCTCGTCGGTGGACAGCCGCTCTCCGCCGCCGTCTGTGAGTTTCCGCACGGCCTGCCAGAGGAGATTCCCGGGCCGATGCCGGGCGCGGTACCGGGCGCAGTACCGGGCGCAGTGCCGGGCGCAGTACCGCCGGATCCCCGGGAGTGGCGCTGGAAGTTCTCCGCCGGGGCTCGTTTTCAGGTGGCGATGCGGCTCGGGGCTGCCGGCGCAAGCGCTGTCGGCGCTGCCCGGAGCGGACCGGGATGGGAGGCCGAGGCTGCGTTCTTCTGCGAACGGCAGCGGACTTTCTGGCGCCAAGGCGCGGGAGTCCGCCGGCTGGAGACCGAGCCCTCGCGAACCGCGGTGCTGCCGGTGCGCGCGCGCCTCGAGCAGACCGAATGGCTCGACATCTTCCTGCCGTTCGCGCCGGCCGCGGGTTGGTCGGAAGTGCACTCGTCGTTCCTGGTGTCGAAGGTGCAGATGGTTTTCGCCTTCGACACGGCGCGCGAGTTGCCAGTCGCCGCGCCGATGGCCGCCGCCGGATGAGGCGTTGAGCGCCAGTACTGGTCTTTCCGCCTGCCCGCTCGGCCGCACTCCAGAGATCGTCTCGTGAGCCCTTTGCGTCGGCTCGGCCGCAGCTACTCCCGAGCCTTTTCCGGACTTCCGGGCGACGTCTGGATCCTGGCGATCGCGACGCTGGTCAATCGCGCCGGGACGATGGTTCTGCCCTTCCTGACGCTCTATCTCACGGGTCAGTTCGGCTGGAGTCCGGCAGCCGCCGGACGGATGCTCGCCCTCTATGGCGCCGGAGCCATCGGCGGGGCCTTCCTCGGCGGTTGGGCGGCCGACCGCTGGTCGCCGGTGGCAGTGCAGCAGTTGTCGCTCGTGGGCACCGGTGTGGGCTTTCTCGCGCTGACGCGGATCTCGTCCGAGCACGCCTTTGGTGTCGCCATGGTCCTCATCAGCCTGGTGGCGGAGATGTATCGCCCGGCGCTCCTCGCCGCGGCGGGCAAGGGCGTGCCGGCCGAGGTCCGCGGGCGCTCGATGGGTCTCCTGCGACTGGCGGTGAACGCCGGTATGTCGATCGGGCCAGCGCTGGGCGGACTGCTCGCCACGGTGAACTACGACCTGCTCTTCGTCGCCGACGCCTGCACCTGCTGGGCCGCTGCCACGGTTCTCTTCCTGGCTCGTTGGCGCGTTGCGCGCCGCGCCCGGGCCACCGCAGCGACGGGCGCCAGCGGCGCCGGCGAGGCGCGTTCGCCCGACCCGGCTCCCGCCGGATCGCCCTGGCGCGACGGCCCTTTCGTCCTCTTCCTGGGGCTCTCGACGCTGCTGGCGATCGTCTTCTTCCAGATCAACGGCACCTTTCCGCTCTACCTGCACCACGAGTACGGCCTGAGCGAGGCCGGAATCGGCGGCCTGCTCGGACTCAATGCCCTGATCGTCGTCGCCTGCGAGATGCTGATCCTGCATCGCATCGAGCGCCTGCCACCGCTGTCGGTCATCGCGCCGGGGGCGTTCCTGCTCTGTCTCGGTTTCGCCCTCCTGCCGCTCGCGCGCGGGACGTTCTACGCCGCGGGCACGGTGCTGGTCTGGACGGTCGGCGAGATGCTCACCCTGCCGATGACCAACATCTTCGTCGCCTCGCGCGCCGGATCGGCGCGCTCCGGCCGTTACATGGGCGCTTTCACGATGTCGTTCGCGACCGCCTTCCTGATCGCGCCGGCGCTCGGGCTGTCGGTCTACGGACGCTGGGGCGGAGGAGTGCTCTGGGGGGCCGCAGGCGTCGTCGGCGTGATCCTCTGGCTCGGCTTTCGCGCCCTGGGTCGCGTGCTAGCATCGCCGGCGGCCGAGGCGTGACGCACGCGGCCCGCCGGATGAAGCCCAACGAGATCCAACGCCTGCGCTCGACCTCTCCGAGAGACCGCCGATGAATCTGACTGATCCCAGGAACCGCCGCCCGCAGCGCATCGCCGTTCTCCCCGGGGACGGTATCGGACGAGACGTCACCGCCGAGGCGGTCAAAGTGCTCGAGGCGGCCGCGGAACGCCACTCTCTGCCGCTCGAGTTGGTGCATTTTCCGTGGAGCGCCGACCACTATCTCGAGACCGGAGTCTCGATCCCGGCCGGGGCGATGGAAGACTTGCGCGACAACTTCTCGGCGGTCTTCATCGGCGCCTACGGCGATCCGCGCATCCCCGACATGCGGCACGCCGCCGACATCCTTCTCGGCATCCGCTTCCAGCTCGATCTCTACATCAACTTCAGGCCGTGCAAGCTCTACGATGCCCGTCTCTGCCCGCTCAAAGGAAAGACCGAGGCGGACATCGACTTCACCGTCTTCCGCGAGAACACCGAAGGCGCCTACGTCGGCGTCGGCGGCTTCTTCAAGAAGGGCACGCCCGACGAGGTCGCCCTGCAGGAGGAGGTTCACACCTACAAGGGCGTCGAGCGCATCTGCCGTGCCGCCTTCGAGTGGGCGGCGGCGAACGGCAAGAAGAAAGTTCTGATGGCCGACAAGTCGAATGTGATGCGTTACGGCCACGATCTCTGGCAGCGCGTCTTTTTTGCGCTGGCCAGGGAGTTCCCCGCGATCGAGGCCTCGCACATGTTCGTCGACGCCCTCTGCATGCAACTGGTGAAGGCGCCGGAGCAGTTCGAGGTCATCGTTTCCAACAACATGTTCGGCGACATCCTCACCGATCTCGGCGCCTCGCTCCAGGGCGGATTGGGGGTCGCTGGCTCGGCCAACCTCCACCCCGGCCGGACTTCGATGTTCGAGCCGGTGCACGGTTCGGCGCCGAAGTACGCCGGCACGGGCCGGGCGAACCCGGTCGGCGCGATTCTGTCGTCCGCGTTGATGCTCGAGACTCTCGGTCACCGCGAGGCGGCGCTCGAGATCGAGGCCATCGTCGCCGGCTCGATCCGCGCCGGCAACACCACTTACGATCTGGGTGGCAGTCTCACCACCAGCGAGGTGGGAGACCTCGTGGCCCGGGCTCTAGCGCAAGCCAGGTCCACCGCCGTCGTTTCCTGAGGAGGCGCGCCGATGCTGCCGTCCGAAGCCGAACTGATTTACGACTGGAACTGCGCCGAAGGCGACATGACTCCGGCGCGCGGGCGTATCGCGCTCAACGACGAGACGCTGCGCGACGGCCTGCAGTCGCCGTCCGTCAGGACGCCGTCGATCGCGCAGAAGCTCGAAATACTCCACGGTCTCGCCGCGATCGGCATCGACTCGCTGAACATCGGCCTGCCCGGTGCCGGACCGCACGTCGTGGCCGACGTGGCGCGTCTCGCCCGGGAGATCGTCGACCAGAAGCTCGCCATCTCCGCCAACTGCGCGGCGCGCACCCTCGAGGCCGACATCCGCCCGATCGTCGAGATCTCGCAGCGCAGCGGACTCGCCATCGAGGTCGCCTGTTTTCTCGGCTCCTCGCCGATCCGTCAGTACACCGAAGGCTGGGAAATGGCGAAGCTCCTCGAGCTGACGCGCGAGGCGGTGGGCCTGGCGACGCGCGAGGGCCTGCCGGTGATGTACGTCACCGAGGACACGACGCGGGCCCGGCCCGAGGACGCGCGGGCGCTCTATACCGCGGCCGTCGAGGCCGGCGCGCGCCGCATCTGCATCGCCGACACCGTCGGACATGCGACGCCCGAGGGGGCGCGCAATCTCGTGCGCTTCCTCCGCCAGGTGGTGGACGACACCGGCGAGGACGTCGCGGTCGACTGGCACGGGCACAACGATCGCGGTCTGGGACTCGCCAACGCCGTCGTCGCAGCCGAGGCCGGAGCGGACCGGATCCACGGCACGATCCTCGGCATCGGCGAGCGCGTGGGCAACTGCGCGCTCGACCAGCTGCTGGTGAACTTCGAGCTCTTCGGGTGGAGTCATTGGAACCTGCAGCCGCTCGCCGGCCTCTGCGGGCTGGTGTCGCGGGCCACCGGCGTCACCATCCCCGAGAGCTATCCGGTGTTCGGCAAGGACGCCTACCGCACCCAGACGGGAGTGCACGCCGCCGCGATCCTCAAGGCGCGCGCCAAGGGCCACGACTGGCTCGCCGACCGGGTCTATTCGGGGATCCCGGCGGCGATGGTCGGGCGGCGGCAAGAGGTCGAGGTCGGTCCGATGAGCGGCCAGGCAAACGTCACCTGCTGGCTGCAGGAGCGCGGCATCGAAGGTTCGCCCGAGCTCGTGCAGGCGATCTTCCGCGCCGCCAAGGAGTCGACCGCAGTTCTCTCGGATGAGCGTCTGCTCGCTTTCTGCAAGGCCCACGGGGCCTCCTGAGCCCGGGCTTCGACTCGCTTCGGCGCCGCCGGCCGCCGGCCGAGATGTCGGCGGGGTCGGCGATCGGGACGCACCGGAGAATCCCGCCATGCTGATCGAAAAACTCACCGTCGGGCCGCTGGAGGAGAACTGCTATCTCGTCGGGGCCGCGGGCAGCGGCCGCTGCGCGGTCGTCGATCCCGGCGCCGAGAGCGGACGGATCACGGCCGCGATCGAGCGCCGCGGCCTCACCCCGGAGCGCATTCTGCTGACGCACGGGCACGTCGATCACATCGCGCACTGCGCCCACATCGCGGAGCGCTTCCGTGTCGGCGTCTGGATCCACCCGGCCGATCTGCCCTACCTCGAACGGCCGCAGTGGCCCGACCTCGAGGCCTTTCTTCAGGCGCGCCCCTGCCCGAAGCCCGCGGGGTGGCTCGAGGAGGGCGTCGAGGTCGCCGTCGCCGGACTCGTCCTGCGGGTGCTGCACACCCCCGGGCACACGCCCGGCGGCGTCTGCCTGATCGACGAGGCGAGCCGGCAGATCCTGGTCGGCGACACCCTCTTCCACCGCGGTGTCGGCCGCACGGATCTCCCCGGCGGCGACGGCACGGCGCTCGCGCGCTCGATCCGCGAGAAGCTGTTCGTGCTCGGTGGCGACTACCGCCTCCTCCCCGGCCACGGCCCGGAGACCGGCCTCGACGAAGAGCGGCGCGACAATCCGTTCGTCGGCGCGGCGGTCGTCTCGCCGGCATGGTGACGGTCCCCTGGCGGCGGCGGCTCGACCTCTGGCTCGACGCCCTCGCCTACGAGCGCGGACTCTCGCCCCAGACCGTGGCGGCGTACCGCAGTGACCTCGTCCGGCTGGGGGAGTGGCTGGAGCATGGGAAGGGCAAGGACCTTCTCGCCGCGGACCCGGCGGCGATCGCCGCGCACTTGCGCTGGCTGCACGGTAGGGAGATCAGCCCACGTTCGGTGCGGCGAGCCATGGCGGCGATGCACGGCTTCTATCGCGACCTCGTCGAAGCGGGCGAGCGCCGCGACGATCCGGTGGAACATCTCGAGGCGCCGCGCCTCTTCCGGCGGCTGCCCAAGGTGCTGTCGGAGGAGGAGGTCGAGCGACTCCTGGCGGCACCCGACCTCGCGACGCCGGCCGGATTGCGCGACCGGGCGATGCTCGAGCTGCTCTACGCCACCGGCCTTCGCGTTTCCGAGCTCGTCGGCCTCCGCCTGCCGCAGATCGACCTCAAGGGAGGCTTCCTCCTCGCCTTCGGCAAGGGCTCGAAGGAGCGCGTCGTGCCGGTGGGGGAGGAGGCCGAACGCGCGCTCGCGCGCTATCTCGCCGAGCTTCGGCCGAAGCTGGCGCGCGGCCGGCACGATGCGGTGTTCGTCAACCTGCGCGGCGCGCCGATGACCCGGCAGGGCTTCTGGAAGATCCTCAAGGCTCTGGGTGTCCGCGCGGGTATCGATCGGCCGATCTCGCCGCACATCCTGCGGCACAGCTTCGCCACCCATCTGCTGGAGCATGGCGCCGACCTGCGTGCGGTGCAGGCGATGCTCGGCCACTCCGACATCGCGACGACCGAGATCTACACCCACATCCACCAGGAGCGCCTGCGCGGCGCCTATGACCGTTTTCATCCCCGCGCGTAGAAGGAGAGTCTTGCGCACGCTCCGGATCCCGGCGCTCGCCGCGGCAGTGATCGCCCTGGCGGCGTCGAGCGCCCGCGCCGAGCTCGTCATCCTCACCGACGGCTCGGTGCTCAAGGTCACGGCCTTCGCGGCTGAGGAGGAGACCGCCGTCCTCACCTTCGCCAAGGGTGGGTCGATGCGGATGTCGCTGCTGCGGGTCGAACGCGTGGTGGACGACGAGGTCGTGCCCGAGCCGGAGAGAGCCGCGGAGGTGCTCGAGCTCACCGCGCACAACTATCCGGTGCGTTTCGTCGAGGGCAGCGGAGCGCCGGCCACCGCTTACGGTGACCTGATTCTCGCCGCCGCCCGCAAGCACAAGATGAATGCGGCGCTCGTTGCAGCGGTGATCCGCGCCGAGTCGGCCTTCCAGCCGCGGGCGCTCTCGGCGAAAGGGGCACGCGGCCTCATGCAGCTCATGCCGGCGACCGCGAAACGCTACGGCGTGCGCGCCTCGGAGCTTTTCCAGCCGGCGCGCAACATCGAAGCAGGCGTACGCTACCTCGCCTTCCTCGCCGACCGCTTCAAGGACGACCTGCCGATGATCCTCGCCGGCTACAACGCCGGCGAAGGCTCCGTCGACCGCTACGGCGGGGTGCCGCCCTATCGCGAGACGCAGAGCTACGTGCGGCGAATCCTCGGCTATCTCGGACTCGCGCCGACAGCGCCGCGCCCTTCGACCGCTCCGCGGTAGACCATCACCACGAGTGTGCGATCGTCGTCCGCCGGCAGGCCGCCGGTGTAGTGCCGGATCGAGTTCAGCAGGCGGTCGCGGACATGGGCGGCGCTTGTCGGCACCCCCGCCAGATGCTGGCGGACGCGGTCGTAGCCGAACTGTTCGCCGACCGCATCGACGCACTCGATGAGGCCGTCCGAGAGCCAGACCAGGGCGTCGCCAGGGGCCAGGGTGCCGCGGGCCTCGCCAGGAGGAGCCGAGATGCCGCCGAGGGCACCGAGCGGCAGGCCCGGGACGAGAATCTCTTCGACTTCGCCGCCGGCCCGTACGAGATAGGCGGGGGGGTGACCCGCATTGGTCAGCTCGAAGCTGCCGGTGGCGGGATCGAACAGCGAGAGGCTCGCGGTGACGAAGCTGCGCTCGCCGGGTTTGTTGCGCAGCAGGCGGTGGAGACGCGCGAGGATGGCCGGGGCGGCGAACCGGTCCTCGACCAGGAGGGTGAGCGCCGACTTGACCAGCGCCATGCGCAGTCCCGCCGCCAGCCCGTGTCCGGCGACGTCGGCGACGACCACGGCGACCCGGCCGTCGCCGGCGGCGAGGATGTCGAAGTAGTCGCCGCCGATCGCCGCGCTGGGCTCGAAGTAGGTCGAGAACTCGACGCCCGGGCGGTCCGCGATGGCAGTGGGCAGAAGGTCTTGCTGCACCTGGCGCGCGAGCGCCAGCTCCTTGTCGAGAGCCTCTTTCTGCGCGGCGGTCTGGACGAGCTCCTGCAGATGCTCGGACATCGAATTGAAGGAGCGCTGGAGGTCGCCCAGTTGATCCTTGCGCCGGACCGGGATCCGGGTCGAAAAGTCCCCATGCGCGATCGCCTCGGTGGCCTGGGAGAGCCGATTGACAGCCCGAGAGAGCCCGAAGATCATGAAAATCGCGACTCCCGCCGCGACAAGGTAGATCTCGGCGAACAGTACCGCGACGCCGACCAGGGCGAGCCAGGCCGCCGAGTCGACCTCGGCGGAGGTCGAGAGCATCGCCCGGAAGAGACTGGGCGGGCTACTGGCGAGCGCCGCGGCGACGTCCCCGGAGGCCGCCTGCCCGGTTGCGAGCGCCGGCAGGGAGCCGGTGGACTCCATCCAGAGGATCGTCGGCTTCTCCCAGAATCGCGGCGCGCCGGGCGAGGCCGGAGGATTGAGCTGGTAGTAGTCGGCGCTCTGCTCGGGTGTGCGGTCGAGCCAGAGTCCGCCGAGACGGAACTCGCGACCGGAGATCTGCAAGCGGGTGGTCGACTTGCGGCGCGGGTCGTCGTCGCGCAGCAGATCCACCCAGACGTGCGTGCGGCGGCGAAGCTCGGCGTCGAGGGAGCCGGTGAAGTAGACCAGCACGCCGTGATCTCCGCTCCGCGCCACCGCTGCGGCGGAGATCCGCCCGTCGGCGAGCGCGATGAACGGGTGGCGCTCGGTCGCCGCCGGATCGCCCGCCGCTGCCTTGCCCGAGGCCTTGCCGGCGGCCTCGCCGGCGGCACTCTCGGCGCCCGCCTCGAGCCAGGCTGGCCAGAGCAGCGGCGATTCGGCGTCGCCGGAGACCCTTCTCCATTTGCGGTATTCGGCGAAGGCGAGGTCGCCGACGCGGTCCGGCAGGTCCGGCCGCCGGTGCTCGATGTCGGCGACCCGGGTCTCGGCTGCCGACACCAGTTCGTCATCGAGGTCGTCGAGGGCATCGCGATAGAGGTGGCCGAGCAGAAATCCGCCGGAAAGATAGGCGGCGAGGAGAAAGATCAGCGCCAGCATCGCCATCGGCAGGACGCCGACCGTGAAGTAGGAAAAAGCCAGACGCCGGCCGACCCGCCAGAAGAACCTGCTCCAGACGACCCGAAAGACCCACACCAGCGCCACGAGCACCAGGCAGGCGAGCGCGAGCTTCGAGAGCGTCCGGAAGATGCCGGAGTCGAACGCCGCCGCGAGTCCGCGGAAGAGGACGTAGATCAGGCCCGAAATCAGCAGGGTGGTTTGGGTGAGGGTTCGCGAGCCGCGCGGCACGATCGAAGTTCCGGAGTCTGCTAGGAAACTACGCGGACGCTGGCGCGGAGTTTCGTAGGGATTGCCCGCGAGCGCTTCGCTTGGCCTAGAATACCCTTCAGCGCGCGCCGCCGCCGGGTCACCTCGATCTTCCGGCGTTCTCGCCGCTCGCAATCAGAGGAGAGGCCTCGTGTCCCGACTGCCACGCGCTCAAGAGTACCTGAAGACCGGATTCAACGCCG
>JBDTQT010000102.1:0-13445 GCA_039932055.1 Thermoanaerobaculia bacterium | reverse complement strand
CCGTTGGCGACGCCGCCGACCTCCTGCAGGTAGCGGAAGTGGTCGTTCGTGCCGACGTGCTCGCTGCCCTGGAAGAGCATGTGCTCGAAAAGGTGGGCGAAGCCGGTTCGCCCGGGCTGCTCGTTCTTCGAGCCGACGTGGTACCAGAGATTGACGGCGACGAGCGGCAGGGTCGCGTCGCGATGCAGAACGATTTCGAGGCCGTTGGCGAGCCGGTGGCGCGCGAGGTGCCGGCCCGGCCGGGGGGTGAAGGCGGATGTCGGGGTCGCGGAGGTCAAAGAGCGCGCAGTGTAGGCAGCGACTCCGGCACTGTCAAGGCGAGCCGCGACGAACCGGCGCAGGCGGGGGAGAGCCGAGCTTGCGCGCGAGTTGACTTACGCCGCGTTACCGCCGTAGGCTCTCGGCCATGGCCTCCTATCTGACCGCACGGCAGAAAGAGATCCTCGAGTTCATACACGCCTTCCGCCGCGAGAAGGGGGTTGCTCCGACCCATCGCGAGATCTGCGAGCGCTTCGGCTTCTCCTCCTACGGCACCGCTTACAAGCACCTCAAACTGCTCTCGGAGAAGGGCTTTCTCAAGCGCGACCGCCATCAGCGGCGCGGCATGGAACTGCTCGACGGCGAAGGCGACAGTTCGATCTCCGGCGGCTCTTCGGGCGCCGGCCGCGAGCTTCCGTTCCTCGGACGGATCGCCGCCGGCAGGCCGATCGAAGCGGTCGTCGGTGACGAGACGCTGACCGTCCCAGCGGCCCTTTTCGGCGCCCGGATCGATGATCATTTCGTTCTCCAGGTGGCCGGCGAGTCGATGATCGGCGAGGGGATCCATGACGGCGACTGGGTCGTCGTCGAGCGCCGCGAGCGCGCCCAGCAGGGAGAGATGGTGGTCGCTCTGGTGGGCGACGAGGTGACGCTCAAGCGCTTCTATCCTGAAGGCGCCATCGTCCGCCTGCAGCCGTCGAACCCGGCGATGGAACCCCTCCGGGTCTCTGCGGCCGATCTCCGCATCCAGGGCATCGTTGTCGGCCTGATGCGCAAGTACTGACCTGCCGGTCGTTTCACATCATCCGGCGGATTTCAGGGCTAGAATGCCGCTGCCCATGCGCGACCTGGACACTCTTCTGCGGACCATGAGTGCCCGAGCGGCTTCCGATCTTCATCTGAAGCCGACGCGGCCGCCGTTGATCCGGGTCCACGGCAAGCTGGTCGCGCTCGACGAGCCGGCGCTCACACCGGACGAGATTCACGGCATGGTCGACTCGATTCTCGCGCCGCATCAGAAGCGCAAGCTCGAGGAGCGAATGTCGGTCGACCTGGGATACGGCGTCCGCGGTCTGGCCCGCTTCCGCTGCAACGTCTACATCCAGCGCGGCACGATTGCTGTGGCGTTCCGCCGCATTCCCTACGAGATCCGGGATGTCGAGACGCTGAACCTGCCCTCCGTGCTGCTCGATTTCTGCGATCTGCCGATGGGCATGGTGCTGATCACCGGACCGACCGGCAGCGGCAAGTCGACGACTCTCGCGGCGCTGGTGAAGTACGTCACCAGTCGACGGCCGGTTCACATCGTCACGATCGAGGATCCGGTCGAGTTTCTGTTCACCGATGGCGTCGCTTCGATCTCGCAGCGCGAAGTCGGAACGGACACTCCGAGTTTTCCCGAGGCGCTCCGCAACGTCATGCGCCAGGATCCCGACGTCATCATGGTCGGCGAGATGCGCGACCCGGAGACGATCGCCACCGTGATCACCGCCGCCGAGACGGGGCATCTGGTGTTCTCGACGCTACACACCAACAGCGCGACCCAGACGGTCGACCGTATCCTGGACGCCTTCCCTCCGGACCAGCAGAACCAGGTCCGGGCGCAGGTCGCCCAGGTGCTCAAGGGCGTGGTCTCGATGAAACTCGTGGAACGCAGCGATGGCCAGGGCCTGGTCGCTGCGCTGGAGATTCTCAAGGCCTCGCCGCGTCTCTCCCAGCTCATCGAGAAGGGCGAGACGTCGGCGCTGCTGGAGGAGGTCGAGTCCTCGGTCGCCTTCTACCGCATGCAGTCGATGAACCACTCGCTGCTCGCGCTGCTGGTGCACGGAGTCATCACCTACGTCGAGGCGATGAAGGAGAGCACCGATCCCGAAGATCTGTCGCTCAAGCTGCGTAAGATGTTCCCCGGCATCGAGGAGCGAGGAGGAGAGATGAATCCGTCCACCGCCGACTTTTCCGAGATTCTCATGTTGCAGCAGTACCGCAAGCTCTACGAGGAGCAGGAAGAGAAGAACAAGTTGCGCGTCGTGGAGAAGGACGAGCGCATCGCCGACCTCGAGACGGCGATGGCGGCGCGCGATACCCAGTTGCGCGACATCGACAAACGGCTGCAGGAAGGGCATCAGGAGGTGGAGCGCATGCGCGGCGACTACAACCGGCTGCGCAGCGAGGCGCAGGAGAAGATCGACAAGCTGATGGAGCGCATCAAGGAGCTCAACAATCGTCTCATGGGAAACGGTGGCGGCGACGACAAGAAGTCCGGCGTCTTCCGCTGAAGTGACCTAGGCGCCGGGCTCCCCGGCGCGCAGCAGGGCCTCCGCCTCCCGCCGCACCCGCACGACCCCCTCTACCTGGCCTCGCCGGATCCGGGCGAGCGCCACCCCCACCGCTGGCCCCGGCGCGATCCCCAGCAGCGCCATGACTTCCTCGCCGGAGAGTAGCGCCGGGGGTGTGAGAATCCACAGGCGCTCGCTCTCCGGCCAAGCCAGGAGCTCCGCCTCGAGGTTTCGCCACTCCTCGACCTCGGCTGGCGTCCCCGCGAGCGTCGCGCGCAGGGCGATGGCGTCCTGCCAGACCGCGCCGGCCGTGTGCAGCCAGCGACGGCGGGCGACATCATCGGCCGGCGGGCGCCAATCCGGGGCCAACAGCGCGAGCGCTGCGTCGCAGGTGCCCCGGGTCAGCAAGCCGCGCCGCGCCAGGTCCAGTGTCGCCGATGCTCTCGCTTCGTGCGACGGGAAAAAAAGCTCGGTAAAGAGAGACCAGTGGAGCGCCTGCCGCGCGCTCGCCACGGGAGCTCGCTCTCGAAGCGCCGCCGAGGCGGATGCCCGGCGCGAGGCCCTCCAGTCGTCGAGTCTTTTCGCTGTGCTGTGAGCCATCGGCGAGACGCCCGTCGAGGCTGACCCTTTACCGAAAAAGAATGCCGGCAGGTCGAGAGCGCCGCACCAAACCGCCGCCGGTGCGAACCGGGGTTGGGAGAAGAGGATCTCGAGCTCGATGCGCAGGCGTTCGTGCGGCATCGCGGCGAGGTCCGGCGTCGCGGCTCGCGCGGCGGCCACGGTCGCGGGATCGGCGTCGAAGCCCGGGAGGGTCGTCGCCAGACGGGCGAGGCGCAGGACCCGCACGGGATCCTCGGCGAAGACCTCTGGGCGTGTCGCGCGCAGGCGGCGGCGGACGAGATCGCCTTCGCCGTCGGTCGGATCGATGAGCGCTCCACTCGGCACAGTGAGCGCCATGGCGTTGACCGTGAAGTCCCGCCGCCAGAGGTCGGCGATGAGCGCACCGCCTCTGAGGTCCCAGATGTCGATCTGGTTGGCTCCGCTGACCAGTCGGAGCGCTCCGAACCGTTCGCCTCCGAGCGCCACCAGACGAGCACCGGTGGCGGCGGCAAGCCGCCCGGCGATCGCCGCGCCGGAGTGGGCGACGACGACATCGAGATCGTGCACCGGGCGGCCGAGACCGGCGTCGCGCACGGCGCCGCCGACGAGGTGGATCGGCACGCCCGCAGCGGCCGTTTCGAGAGCGGCGACGCGCACGTCGAGGAGCAACTCGCGCCAGGCGGCCGCGAGCCTGGAATCGGCGGTCATTCCGATTGCGCCCCCTTCGGCTTCCTCGCTAGGATGACCATGGCACGATTATGGCGCTCTCTCTCGAAGAAGTACGGCGGACGGCGGCGCTCTCCCGGCTCCGGCTCACGCCGGCGGAGGAGGAGTTGTATGCCGGGCAGCTCGGCCGGATCGTCGCTCATATCGACCACTTGCGCGAGTTCGAGACCTCGACGGAGGAGCCCGACCCGCCCGCGGGCGGTGAAGCCGCCGACGAGCCTCAGCCGGACCCGCGCGGCGAGCTCTTCCTCGAAAATGCACCCGAGGTGCGCGGCCCGTTCTTCGCCGTACCGCGGATGCAGGCGGGCGGTGTGGGCGCAGCGGACACGGACCCGGTCGATGTTTGAGCTTCTTGGACGCCCGGCCGAGGTGATCGCCGCTGCCGTACGCGGCGGCGAGGTGTCGGCGCGGGAGATGGTGCAAGCGAGCCTCGACCGCATCGCCGCGGTGGAGCCGCTTCTGGGGGCCTTTCTGGGCGTCGAAATCGACGAAGCGCTCCGGGCTGCGACGAACATCGACGCACGGCGAAGTCGCGGCGAACGCCTCGGGCGTCTCGCTGGCGTGCCGGTCGCCCGCAAGGACAACCTGTCGCTCGCCGGGCGTCGGACGGGTTGCGCCTCGCGCATTCTCGACGGCTTCGTCTCTCCCCTGACGGCGACGGCAATCGAGCGCCTGATCGACGAAGATGCGGTCTTCGTGGGGCGCACCAATATGGACGAGTTCGCGATGGGCTCGTCCTGCGAGAACTCCGCCTTCCAGACGACGCGCAACCCCTGGGATCTGCGGCGCGTTCCGGGTGGGTCGAGCGGCGGTTCCGCGGCAGCCGTGGCGGCCGGCGCCGTGCCGCTCGCTCTGGGATCGGACACCGGCGGCTCGATCCGCCAGCCCGCCGCCTTTTGCGGCGTCGTCGGCGTGAAGCCCTCCTACGGCCGTGTTTCGCGCTACGGCCTGGTGGCGTTCGGCTCGTCGGTGGACCAGATCGGGCCGATCTGCCGCGACGTGCGGAGCTCGGCTCTCGCGCTCGAGGTGATGGCGGGAGTCGACCGGCGCGATGCGACTTCGGCCGCCCGTGAAGTGCCAGCGATGCTCGAGAACATTGAAGGCGGACTGGCAGGGGTGCGCATCGGAACGCTCCGCGAGATGCCGGTCGGCGGGCTCGAGCCGGCGATGGCGAGCGCCTGGGCAGCGGCGCTCGTCCGTCTCGAGCGGCTGGGCGCCGAGTTGGTCGAGGTTTCGGTGCCCAATGTACCGGCGGCGATCGCGGTCTACTATGTGATCGCCAACAGCGAGGCGTCGGCCAACCTGGCGCGCTTCGACGGCGTCCGCTTTGGGCTGCGCGTCGCGGATGGCGGCCTCGAGGAGACTTACGTCGCCACGCGCACGTCCGGATTCGGTCCTGAAGTGAAGCGGCGTATCCTCCTCGGTTCGTTCGCACTCTCGGCGGGCTATTACGACGCCTACTACGGTCGGGCACGCGGCGTTCTCCTCGCCCTCAAGCGCCAGTTCCGCAGCGCCTTCGAGACCGTCGATCTGATCGCCACGCCGACCACGCCGGGGGCCGCGTTCGCGGTCGGCGAGAAGTCCGGCGATCCGCTCGCCATGTATCTCTCGGACATCTTCACTACGCCGGCGAGCCTGGCGGGGCTGCCGGCGGTGGCCCTGCCGTGCGGCAGCGACCTCCTCGGCCTTCCCCTCTCGCTGCAACTCATGTCGCCACCGTTCGCCGAGGCCAGTCTCTTGCGCGCGGCGCGCGCCTTCGAGCGCGACCTCGCCTGGAGCGTCGCCCCGGAATTTCGCGGGGAGAGCGACGCTGACTGACCGCGCCGTCGCCCGGCGTGGCTCCGATGCGGCTGCGGGTGGAGGCGGGCGCGGACCTCGCGCCGCCAGCGCTCTCGCCGTGCTCCTCGTTCTCGCCGTGCTGGCGGCGCCCGCGGCCACCGTAGCCGCGGCATCCAGGACGGTGGTCGAGCGCGCCCGGCTCGCCAACGGCGATCGCGCCGTGCTGGTGGACAAGCGCGACATCTACCTCGAAACCGTGCCGAAACCGGGCGAGGGGCTCATCACATTCAGCCGGCGGGTGACGGGCTCGCCGAATCATGCCGCGGAGGTCGGCCAGACGAACGGCAACGTGCGGCGGCTGCTCTCGGGGGTGCTCTACCGGGTGCCTTATCGGCTGCTCCCACCAGAGCGGCAGCTGGCAGTCGTCCGCGCGCTCTTTCCTGGCGACAAGGGCGACAAGGACGGCTGGCAGCACCGCACGCGCGGCGAGAGTCTCGACAAGGTGGCCGAGTGGTTTACGGCCGGCCCAAATGCAGTCGCCAGCCTGCGCCGAGGCAACAAGCTGGGCGCGGGCCGGCTGCCGGCCGAGACGACGGTGCGGATTGCGAACGAGATCCTGCGCGCTCCGTTCCGCTCGCCCGGTCCTGCTCCAACGCAGGCCAAGGCTGGGACGCCGGCGCCGGCCCAGGTTCCGCCGGTGGCGCCCGTCTCCGCCTTTCAACCTGCGCCCGGGCCAACCCTCTCGGCCGCTCCTCCGGGGCATGCAGTCGCGCCCGCTGGCGGCCCGGCTGGCGACCTGGCTGTGGGCCCGGCGCGGGACGGAGTTGGCGCACCGTCCTCGGCACCGCCGGTGGAACCGACGATCGGTGCCGAGTCGGTCATCGTCGGGGGTGCCGGGACCGCCGCTGTCCCGGGAGTCGGCGCGCCATCGCCGCCGCCCCAGGCCCTTCTGCAGTACGGCGAGGACGCCCAGGGGAAGTTCGCGATCTATCCCCTCCACGCCGGCGAGGCGCTCTATTCGAGCGTCGTGATGCGCTTCACCGGGCGCCTGCATTCGGAAGACGTGCGGTCCATCGCGAGCGACATCGCCGCGCGCAGCGGCATCGCCGACGTCACCAGCATCCCGATCGGCTTTCCGGTGCGGATTCCCTTCGACGTCCTGCTGCCGGAGTTCCTGCCCCCGAACGATCCCCGCCGTCTCGAGTACGAGGTCGAACGCCGCTTGAGCGGACAGTACAAGAACGAGGTCAAGGCGCGCGGGCTCGACGGCGTGACCGTGGTTCTCGACGCCGGCCATGGCGGCATCGATGTCGGCGCTTCGATGGCCGGGGTCTGGGAGAGCCTCTACGTTTACGACATCACCCTGCGGGTCAAGAAGACGCTCGAGACCGAGACCCGCGCGAGGGTCGTGATGACCACCCGCGATGGCGCGGCCTGGACCATCGCCGACCGCGATGTGCTGCCGTTCTCGCGCGGTCACGCGGTGCTCACGACGCCGCCGTTCCCGATCACCGACACAGTCATCGGGGTCAATCTGCGCTGGTACCTGGCGAACAGCCAGTACCGGCAGGCCAAGACGAAAGGCTCGAGCCCCGACAAGGTGGTCTTCATCTCGATCCACGCCGACTCGCTGCACCCGAGCCTGCGAGGCGCCACGGCCTATATTCCGGACGCCGCCGGAACCGCCGGTACGACGCGCAAGAGTGGAGCGGCGTTCACGGCGCGCAAAGAAGTTCGGGAACAGCCGCAGGTGCAGTTCTCGCTGCAGGAGCGCCAGCGCAGTGAAGGCCTGTCGCGTGATCTCGCCGAGCAGATCATCGGCGCCTTCAGGAAGGAGAGTCTGGGAGTCCATCCCTTCAACCCGGTGCGGGACCGGATTTTCCGCGGTCGTCGCGCCTGGGTGCCGGCGGTGCTGCGGTACAACGCCATCCCGGCGAAGCTCCTGCTCGAGGTCTGCAATCTCGCCAACCTGGAGGACCGGACACTGCTCACCACACGCGCCTTCAGGCAGCGCGTGGCGGGCTCGGTGATTGAGGGTCTGTTGAGCTACTTCGGCGCGCCGCGCTGAGCCGGGATTGCAGGGCTAGCGGGCGACCCAGCGTTCGATGCGCGACAGCGAGTAGAGCTCGTCGCCGATCTGCAGCGCCTCGCCGACCCGCTTGCCGAGGAGCTGCTTGCCGAGCTCGGATTCGTAGGAGACGACACCGCTCTCCGGCCGGCTCTCCCAGGGACCGAGCACGGCGAGCTCGCGCACGTTGCCGTTCGGGGCGAGCAGGACCAGGCGCGCGCCTATACGGGTCTCGGTAAGATCGAGGTTGTCGAAGTCGATCGGACGCGCCCGTCCGAGGTCGCGATGGAGAGCGGCCAGCCGCGAGTTGAGGTACTCGTGGCGCTCTCGCGCCGACTTGTACTCGAAGTTCTCGCGCAGGTCGCCCATCGCCCGCGCCTCTTCGATCGCCTTGCGATTGGTCGGGATCTCGACCTCGGCCAGTCGCTTCATCTCGAGCCGCTTCGCCGTGATCGATTCGGCGCTGGCGTAGAGCGCGTGGCCCGTCTCTTCACGCAGGGTGGGGAAGCGCATGAGGAGCCCGTTCTTGAGCGGCTCTTTCTGGAACGAATCGAGCGCGTTGGTGCGCGTGATCGCCTCCAGGGCCGTCGTCGCCTGCTCCAGAGTGAGCTGCGCAAACAGCCGTGGCAGCGTGCCGCCGGAGTCCGCGAGCGCGCGCAGCCGGCCCTTGAACGGGCCGAAGTCGTCGCTCGCCAGCGCGGCGAGAATCTGCTGGGCGAGCCGCAGGGGATTGCGGCCGCGTAACGTCTCGTCGTCCGCGGCGCGCTCGGCGAGCCAGGTGAAGACCGCCGGTCCCTTGCGCGGCTGCGACAGGACGTCATCGAGCAGGCGGTCGAGGTCCGCCGGCGCTTCGTTGCCGATGGAGGTCGCGAGCAGGTTCAACACCCTGGGATCGGACTCTCGCAGGAGCTGGTCGCGATAGAGGGACGGCCAGTCGTCGCGGCGCTCCCGGAGCATCGTCAAGGCACGCTCGCGCAGCATGCGGTCGTCGAGGCCGGTGAGGAGCTTGCGCGCGTCGGAAGTCGAGCCGAGCAGATCCTCGATCGACCAGGAGAGGTCGGCGGGAAGATATCCGGTGCGCTCGAGGGCGAACCAGGTCTCGAAGGCAAAGGCCGGCTCGCTCTCCCGGCGCTCGCCCGCCAGACGCCCGAGGACACCGGCCATCAACCTGGCGAGAGCCGCGTCGCGCTCGGCGTTGCGGCGGAAGAGGTCCAGCTTCTCCCGCGGCGTCGCCTTCTCGAACGACTTTTTGACCGAGGCGAGCGCACCGGCTGTCGAGCTCTCCCAGCGGTAGAGCTGGCGCCCGCCGGTGCTGGCCATGATCTGCGGATGCTTGCGCGCGGTGTTCCACCACGAGGTCCATTGCGTCTCGGAGACGATGCCGGCGAGCGTGTCGCGGATCTCAGC
Organism: Thermoanaerobaculia bacterium; assembly: GCA_039932055.1. GTDB lineage: Bacteria > Acidobacteriota > Thermoanaerobaculia > Multivoradales > JAGPDF01 > JAGPDF01. The sequence continues at coordinate 4,331 of JBDTQT010000102.1, read as the reverse complement.
GCCGAGGAGCGGGCGGCCAGCCGCTTCCAGCACCGCGCGCAGGAGCTCCGCGGGCTGTTCGTCGCGTAACTTGGCGAGACCTTCGGGATCTTCGAGCTTGCGCCGCAGGAGATGTCCGGGGGGCAGCGGCGTCAGCATTTTGGCCGCCGCGCGGAAGCCGACGGTCACGCCGTTCATGCGCTCGAAGTCGATCTTCAGGGTCTCCAGCGGGAGATTCACCTCGACGACGCGTCCGACCCCCTGGCTGGCCATCGCCACGACTTCGCCGACATCGTAGAGCAGCAGGCTCTGGAGCCGGGTCACCTTGTCCCAGATCTTCTTCGGTTCGTCGGAGAGTTTGTGCAGCCCGACGTACTCGAGGATCGACTTGAAGTTCGGTTTCGCCGACCAGATGCCCTCGAGTGTCGCGAGGATCTCGCGCTGCAGCTTGTTCGGCTTCAGCACCAGAAGGCCTGCCCGCCTGAGTAGCTCGAGCCGGGTGAGGTGGAGGCTGCGGCTCTTGAGCTCGGCGTCGTAGAGTTCGAGGAGGCCGCGGGCCCGGTCCTCCTCTTCGTTCGCGACCAGCGCCTGGGCGAGGTCGAGGAAAGAGTCGAGGTTTTCGGGTTCGGCCTCGACCGCGGCGATCCAGTCGTCTTCGAGGCTCGCCGTGGAGCCCGGGGCCCGGTATTCTTCGATCGAGCGCGGTGTCATGTGCAGGCCACCTTATCAGAGGGGTCGGGGGACGAGAGGGATGGACGAGGGGCAGCAGGACGATTTGGCCCGCCTCCTGCGGGAGGGCAACGAGAGCGAGCTCGACCTCCTGCTCACCGGCCGGCTCGACGAGATCGAGCCGGCCGAGGCCCGGCAGCTCTTCCGGAATCCTTTCCTGACCGGCGTCCAGATCGAGCGGGTGCTGGCGTCGAATCGCCTGCTTTCCGCCTATGAGGTCCGCTCGGAGGCGGCGCGGCATCCGCGGACCCCCCAACTCATCGCCCTGCGCTTCATCCCCGGCCTCTACTGGGCCGACCTGGTCCGCCTGGGGCTCGACATGCGGCTGCATCCGATCGTCCGCCGCGCGGCGGTGTCACGCCTCGTCGAACGCCTGCCCGTGCTCGCGGTCGGAGAGAAGATAGCCATCGCCCGGAGCGCCGCACCGGGAGTCCTCTCGGCGCTGCGCCACGACCCGACCCCGCGGGTCATCGCGGCCCTGCTCGAGAACCCCAGGCTTACCGAAGGCCTCCTCCTGCCGCTCGTCGCCGCGGAAAGCGCCTTGCCGTCGGTCCTTGCGGTCATCGCCGGCAGCGCGAAGTGGAGCGTGCGCTATACGGTTCGCCTCGCCCTTTGCCAGAACACCCGCACTCCGCTCGACCGCGTCCTGATCCTGTTGCCGCTGCTCAAGCGCGGCGATCTCTGCAGCGTGGCGGCGAATCCGCACCTGCGGCTGCCGGTGCGCCGCCGGGCGCAGCTTCTGGCCCGAGGCGGCCAAGAACTGCGAATTTGACCGCGAGGGACGGGACTCGATACCCTAGTTGGTCCGGCAGCAGGCCTCCCGGTACCGGCATGAGCCAGCCCGTCTCCGAAGAAACGTCGAAGTCAGTGGAAGCGCACACCGCCCAGAGCCCGGGCCTGTCGTTTGGCGCCTGGCTGCGGCACCAGCGCGAAGCGCGCAGCGTTTCGATGCGCGAGATCGCCGACAACAGCAAGATCAGTCTGCGCTACCTCGAAGCGCTCGAACAGGACCGTTTCGACGTTCTGCCGGCACCGGTCTTCGCGCGCGGTTTCCTGCGCGAGTACGCCCGCGTCGTTGGACTCAATCCGGACGAGGTCGTGAACCTCTATCTCGTTGCCCTGGAAGAGCGCGCAGAGGGCACCCGGCGGATCGAGCACCCCAAGCCGGCGCGCGCCGAGAGTCTGAGCTCGGCCCCATCATCGCTCGGCTACGGCCTGCTTCTCGGGCTCGCCGTCGTTCTCTTCGTGGGCATCGCGGCCCTGCTCTCTTTCCTGGCCGAGCGCCGCCGCGGTGTGCCGACGGAATCCCAGCTCGTAGCCCCGGCGACGATGGTTGCGCCGGCCTCCGGGGCACCAGCGCCCGCAGCTCTGGTGTCCTTGTCCCCGGCTGAGCCGGGGATCGGGGCGGGGGAGCCGGCCGGCACGATGGCCGAGGCACCGGCTTCCGGGTCTCCGATGTCTCCGGTAGCGACTGCGACATCGCCCGCTCCTGCCGCCGCAGTGGCCGCCGCCGACGGGGTGCCCCCGGCTGCCGCGGGCCCATTCCGCGTCGTTCTCAATTTCAGCCAGGACTGCTGGATGGAGTCGGTGGTCGACGGCATCCGCCGCACCAGCGAGCTCAAGGCCGCCGGTGAGACGGTCCAGCTCGAAGCTTTCCAGTCAGTCGTTCTCACGCTCGGCAACTCCCGCGCCCTGACTGTCGAAGTCGACGGCGTGCCGTTCGCGCTGCCCGAAAACTCCACCCGGGTCGTCCGGGATCTGCGGATCGAGCGCCCCGGTCAGGCCGGCCCGGCGCCCGCAGGTGCGCCGCCCCGCCGTCCCGGGCTCGCCGTCCCCACTCCCGGCGCCATCCCCGCCGACCCTCCGCCGGTTCGTCGCTGACGCCCATGGCGTCGACCCACCCGCTCGTCGAGCAGGTCCGGTCCGGTGTGAGCCGAGAGCTGCAACTGTTGGCGGCGCAGGGGATCCTGCCGCTCTCGGCGCAGGACCTCATCCCGCTCCAGGTGGAGCTTACCGACTCCGAGAGCCCGGAGATCTCAGGTTACGCCAGGTCCTCCCTCGAAGAGCTCGACCCCAGGCTCGCCGCGACGTTCATCGAGACCGAGGCCTCCGATGAGGTCCTCGGGTACTTCGCCACCAACCCGAGTCACCCGCTCGTCCTCGAAGCGCTCATGCGCCGCCGGGACGTCCCCCGCTTCCTGCTCGTGGATCTCGCCGGGAGGCTCCCCGCGGACCTGCAGGAGAGCCTGCTGCTGCGACAGGACGCGATCATCGAGGAGCCGGAGATCCTGGTTGCGCTCGAGGGCAATCCCGAGCTGTCGATCTACGCGCGGCGCAAGATCGTCGAGTATCGCGAACACCTCCTGCCGCGCGAGCGCCAGGTGGAAGAGGCCGGATTCTCCGACCTCCAGCGTCGCGAGCTCGCGCCGGAGGACCTGGCCGCGATCGAGAAAGCGAAAGAACTGCCGGCGCTGGGCGAGCGCGACGACAGGACGGGTCTCTCGGAGAGCCAGATCCGGGTCCTGCCGGTCCCGCTGAAGATCAAGCTGACCCGCGGCGCCTCGCGGACTCTGCGGGGAATCCTGATCCGGGACACGAACCAGTCAGTGGCGCTTTCGGTGGTCAACAATGCGGCGATGACGGACGACGAGATTGCCCAGGTCGCGGCCAGCCGGTCGGTCATCGACGAGGTCTTGACCGTCATCTCGCGGCGCCGGGAGTGGCTGGCGAAGTACAAGATCTGCCTGGCGCTGGCGAAGAACCCACGCATCCCCGTCGGGGTGGCGGTGAAGCTCCTGCCCAAACTTTCGGTCCGCGACCTGCGTACCATGTCCAAGGATCGCAACGTTTCCGACGGCGTGCGGTCTTCGGCGGGGCGGTTGTATAGAATCAAGACCAAGTAAGTATGGCCAAGGACTACTACGTCATTCTGGGCGCGGCGCGCAACGCTACCAGGGAGCAGATCCGTGAACGCTTTCGCCGTCTGGCTCGCGAGCGTCACCCGGATCGCTTTCAGGGAGCGGTGCGCCAGCAGGCCGAGCTCGACTTCCAGGACATCACCGAGGCGTTCAACGTGCTGCTCGACCCCAGCCGCCGCCGCCAGCACGACCTCGAGCTGTCGCGCCCGGAGGTCTCCTCGGCAGCCAGTGACGCCTCGCGTCTCGGCCGCTTCCACATGGAGGCCGGAGTGCAGTTCTATCGCGACGGCAACTTCGCCCAGGCGGCCGAAGCCTTCGAGCGGGCGATTCAGGCGGAACCCAGGAATCATCAGGCCTGGCATCACCTGGCCCAGGCGCTTTCGCATCAGCGTCGCCATCTGGCGCGAGCTGTCGAGGTGGTCGCGCGCGCCTGCGAGTTGCAGGCGATCAACCCCGCGTACCTCAAGCTGGCCGGAAAGCTCCACGCCGAGGCGGGATTGGTGGATAGGGCCGAGCACTATTACAATGAGGCGCAAACTTGGGGCGGAGACGATCCGGTGGTCTCCAAGGCTCTGGACGAGTTGCGCAAGAACGAGAAGAAGGGCTGGAGCGGTCTTTTCGGAAAGGGCACCTGATGCTGCGCGCTAGGGCCTGCGGACTCTCCGATGTCGGGGTGCTTCGCAGCCACAACGAAGACTGCTTCGA
>JBDTQT010000101.1:0-13594 GCA_039932055.1 Thermoanaerobaculia bacterium | reverse complement strand
GTCATCACGGTGCTCTTCATGATGATCCTCTCCGAGGCGGTCACCGATAGCGGCCTCGTCGCCCAGGTTGGCCATCGGATCAGCCGGGTCGCCGGCGGATCGTGGGGAAAATCGGTCGCGCTGCTGCTCGTCGTCTGCGGCGGGATTTCGATGTTCATCAACAACACCGCGGCGATCGCGATGCTTCTGCCGGTGGCGATCCAGATCGCCAAGCAGCATCGCAAGGGGCCGTCGAAGCTCCTCCTGCCGCTCAACTACGCGGCGGTGATCGGCGGCACCTGCACGCTGGTCGGGACCTCCACGAACATTCTGGTCTCGTCGCTCGCCGAGGCCCGCGGCCTGCCGGCGATCGCGATGTTCGAGCTCTTTCCGATGGGCATCGTCTTTTTCACCTGCGGCATGATCTACAACGTCCTCCTCGTGCGCCTGCTCCCCGAGCGCGGCGACGCCTCGAGCCTGACCTCCAAATACCAGCTCGCGACCTTCCTTACCGAGGTCAAGGTCCCGGCAGGCTCGCGCCTGGTCGGACGCACGGTCGTCGACGAAGAGGTGAGCGATCGCTACCACCTGAACGTGCTCGAGATCCTGCGCGGCACGCGCAAGATCGCCTTCGACCTGCGCAATACGCCGCTCGCGCCGGACGACATCCTCATCGTGCGCGGCACAATGGCAGACATCGTTCTGTTCAAAGAACAGGAGAAATTACTGCTGCTCTCGGACATCAAGCTCTCGGACGCCGATCTCGCCGACGAGAACAACGTGCTCGCTGAGATGCAGCTCTCACCTTCGTCGACGCTCGAAGGCGTGACGCTGCGTGAGATCGACTTCCGGCGCCGGTTCGGCGCCTTCGTTCTGGCGCTCTCGCGCACCGGCGAGCTGATTCGCGAGAAGCTGGCGCTCATTCCGCTCCAGCGCTGGGACACGTTGCTGGTCTTCGGCCCGCGCCGGAGCGTCGAACAGCTCTACAAGCTCGACGACTTCCTGCCGCTGCAGGAGGTCGATCTGCGGCTGCGACTCCACCGGCGCTGGTGGATGCATGCCGCGGCGCTCGCCGGGACGGTCGTTGCCGCGACCTTCTTCGATGTGCCGCTGCTCAAAGCGGCTTTGGTGGCCATCGTCGCCCTGCTGGTGACCCGGGTGGTGCGCATCCAGCGCGTCTACCGGTCGGTCAACTGGTCGGTCTACTTCCTGCTCGCGGCCTCGCTGCCACTGGGGATCGCTGTGGAGCGGGTCGGCCTGGCGAAGCGGCTCGGCGACTGGCTCGCGATCGAAGGCGGCAGCCTCGGACCGTGGGCGGCCCTCTCCCTGCTCTACCTCGTGACCATGGTGCTGACCGAGGTGCTCTCGAACGCCTCGACCGCGGTGTTGATGGTGCCTGTGGCGATCGCCACCTCGGCCTCGCTCGGAGTCGACAGCCGGCCGTTCCTGATGGCGGTCGCCTTCGCCGCCTCCAACGGCTTCGTGACCCCGGTGGGCTATCAGACCAACGCGATGGTCTATGGCGCCGGCAACTACCGCTACAAGGACTTTCTGCTGGCGGGCATCCCGCTGAACCTGGTCTTCTGGCTGCTCGCGAGCCTGCTCGTGCCGGTGATCTGGCCCTTCACGGGCTAGGGATCTCCCGCGCCGGCTCAGCGGTCGACGGGTTCGCAGGGGTCCGCGTCGGCTTCGGCGGCGCGGGCCGGCGCTCGTCGACCACCAGATGGAGGAGCGCGAGCACCGGGTGGTGGAGCAGCATTCGCGGACCGGCGAAGATCATGACCTCGCGCACGCGCTGGCGCATCTCGGGGCGATAGCAGTGCACCTGGCAGTTGTTGCAGGTCGGCTTGGCCTCGCCGAACGGGCAGCGCGTCAAGCGCTGCTCGGCGTACGCGCGCAGCTCCGCGCACTCCGGGCAGAGGGCCCGGCGCCCACCCGGCGCCCGCTCGTGGTTCCGGCCGCGGCAGGCGATCGCGATCATGGCGTCGAGGGTGCGCCACTCGCGCCGTAGACGTCCCTGCTCGAGGCGGTTCATGCGGCCGCCGACGGCAGGATCGCTTCCCTGCCGGACCTCGCGGCGCCGCGGCCGCGACTCCAGCGGCCGGCGACGAGCGCCGAGAGCGCAGTCACCAGCGCCACCGCGCCGAGAATGACCGCCATGCGCTGCCAGGGCTGCCCCAGGGCGCGCCGCAGTTCGTGGAGCTCGGCGAGCGTCCGCAGCCACTCGCACGCGCCGAGCAGCAGCAACCCCTGCAGTAGACGCAAGGCGGCGACGGACCGCGGAACGAGAAGAAAGGGCAGAGCGACGGCGACGAGCGCGACGAGAGGGTGACCGCCGCGCAGGAGATGCGCGCCCAGAGTGAGCGCGGAAAGTACGATCGGGATGAGCAGGAGGTGCCTCATGAACGGGATTGGATCAGCTCCCGCCGGTGTTCCTTATGACGCTGGTCAGGTTGGCGGAGATCGGCAGGGCGTTCAGACAGCGGCAGGCGCAGGCACCAGGAGCTGCTCGACCCGCGCCACCACCATCTCGAGGGCGACGCGGTTCTCGCCCCCCTCCGGCACGATGACGTCGGCCCAGCGCTTGGACGGCTCGACGAACTCGAGATGCATGGGGCGTACGGTCCCCATGTACTGGCGCAGGACGTCCGTGACCGCGCGCCCGCGCTCCATGAGGTCGCGGCGGATCCGTCGCACCAGCCGGACGTCGGCGTCGGTGTCGACGAAGACCTTGAAATCGAGCAATGCGCGGATCTCCGGCTCGGCGAAGAGCAGGATGCCCTCGACGAGCACTACAGGCCGCGGCTCGATGCGGCGGCAGGATGTCGTCCGGCGGTGGCTCACGAAATCGTAGACCGGAAGCTCGATCGCCCGGCCTTCCTTCAACGCGCGCAGATGCTCGACGAAGAGCGCACTGTCGAGAGCATCGGGATGATCGAAGTTGTAGGCCAGGAGCTGATCGGGGCTCGCCCAATCGACGTCGCGGTAGTAGTTGTCCTGGGCCAGAAAGGCGATTCGGTCGGTTCCGACCGCCTCGAGAATCTCCCGGGCGACGGTGGTCTTGCCGGAACCGGTCCCGCCGGCGACACCGAGGATCATCGCGCTCATGGTGCCGGATCCTATCGAACGTGGGCTGTGGAACGGGCCCGTCTCCGCGCGGTTTCTGCAGCCCATTCGGGCTATTGCTGATCCTCGCCCCCTCCGGCGGGGCCGTCCTCGGCCTCGCGGACTGTGCGCTGCTGCTCGTCCACGAGCTCACCAGCTGCCTGGGCCTTCTCCTCGGCCGTCATGTCACTGTCCTGGATCTCCTGGTAGCGATCCTTGTAGGCGGCGGCCTTGTCCTCGAGCTCGCGCGTCTTCGCCGCTTCCCCCGAGGGCACCGCTTCCGGCTCCGATCGCTCTTCGGCGAATCTCGCCGCCGGCTTGGCCGCCGGCTTGGCGCAGCTCGCCGCCGCCCCGAGGGCGAGGGCGCAGGCGGCGCCGATGGCGGCAAGGTTCAGGGCGCGGCTTCGTAGGGACGTTCTCATGGCAACCTCCTGGAATGCTGCGCACGACGGTGAGCGAACACTCTAGCGCTGACAGCGCGGGCAATAGAAGGAGCTTCGGCCACCCTGGACGATTCTCCGCAGGGTCGCGCCGCAGGCCGGACAGGGTTCCCCTGCCCGGCCGTAGACGGCGAGCGAGTCCTGGTACTCGCCTTCGCGACCGGCACCGTCGGCGAAGTCGTTGAGCGTCGTGCCGCCCTCGTCGATGGCGCGCTCGAGAATCTCGACCACCGCCTCCGCCAGGCGCTGCCAGCGCTCGGCGCCAATCCGCGCCACCGACCGGGTGGGGTGGATCCCGGCGCGATGCAGCGCCTCCGTGGCGTAGATGTTGCCGACCCCGACCAGCAGCCGCCCGTCCATGAGGAAGCTCTTCACCGGTCCGTGCCGCCCGGCGGCGAGCCCGGCGAGTTGCGGGCCGGTGAGGGCTGGAGCGAGCGGCTCGGCGCCGAGATGCCGGAAGTGGCGCTCGCTCTCGAGGCCGGCCGTCGGCGCCACGAAGGCGAGCCCGAAGCGGCGCGGATCCCTGAGGCGCAGACGCTCCCCACCATCGAGACGAAAGCTCAAGTGCTCATGGGCCTCGCGCTCGGCGGCCTCCGGCGCCAGCGTCAGCCGGCCGCTCATGCCGAGGTGAACCACCAGTGTCGCTCCCTGCTCGAGCTCGAGCAGCAGGTACTTGCTCCGCCGCCCGAGGCGCTCGATGCGCCGGCCAGCAAGACCGGAGAGAGAACGCCGGTCGAGCGGCTCGCGCAGCGCCGGCGAGTGAATGCGGACTTCGAGCACCCGGCGGCCCGCCAGGCGGGGCTCGAGGCTGCGCTTCAGGACCTCGATCTCGGGTAGTTCGGGCACGGCCGCATTCTGTCCTCTTGACAAACTTTCCGGGATGGCGTAAAAAAGGCGTAAATGTACCAGGAAGCCACTCTCCCGCTCTTCCCCATGCTCCCCGCGGCAGGACGCCCGGCACCGGATGCCGAGGCATTGCGCCGCCGTGCCGGGGTCGATTACTTCGACCTTCTGGTGCGCGAGATCCTCAACAAGTCGAATCCCGCGAGCGCCGCCCGACTGCCCTTCGACTGGACGATCAACCCCTACCGCGGTTGCGAGTTCGGCTGCGTCTACTGTTACGCCCGCGCCACCCACGGCTTCTTCGAGTCGACCAGCCCGGACGACTTCGAGACCCGGATCTTCGTCAAGAGGAATGCGGCGGAGCGGCTCATCCAGCGCCTGCGCAAGAGCGACCTGCGCGGCCAGACCATCGCCATCGGCACCGCGACCGATCCCTACCAGCCGGCCGAAAAGCACTTCGGAGTCACCCGCTCGCTGCTCGAAGCGTTCACGGCGGTCGAGGGCCTGAACCTCTCCATCACCACGAAGTCACCGCTGGTGTTGAAGGACCTCGATCTCCTGGCCGAGCTCGACCGCAAGCACGCGATGGAGATCCACATGTCGATCACCACCCTCGATCGCGAGCTGGCGAGGAAGCTCGACCCAGCGGCGCCCGAGCCGCAGGCGCGCCTGCGCGCCGTCGAGCGGCTGGCCGAGGCCGGCATCGCCGTGACCGTCAACTGCATGCCGGTGATGCCCGGCATCAACGACAGCGAGGCCGAGCTCGGGCCGCTGTTCGAGGCGGCGCTCGCGGCCGGCGCGATCGACGTCCATCAGCAGGCGCTCTTCCTCAAGCCGGCGAGCCGCGACAAATTCTTCCCCTGGCTGAAGGCGGAGTTTCCCCACCTCCTCGGGATGTACCAGCGCCTCTACGCGAAGAACGACTATCTCGAAGGGAGCGCCAAAGACCAGCTGCTGACGAACTTCCGCCGCCTGCGCCTGCAGCACGGCCTCCCTCGCGCCCAGGCCGCGCACGCCTGAAGGTCCGCCCGCGCGCCTGACACGCTGGCCCTCCGCTCGCGTGCTAGGGCTTCGCCAGCGCCAGGACCAGCGCCGCGAGGGCGGCGTCCGGCTCGCCGGAGTCTCCCTTGAGGCGACGTTCGGTTTCGAGAACGCGAGCTGGCAGGGTGTCGAGGGTGGCGGCGGGAAGCCGGCCCGCGGCGAGGTAGGCCTTGAAAATCGGAAAGGGCTTCATTCCCGCCAACGGATTCTTCGCCAGTCCGGGGACCTCGCCTTGCAGTTTCGGCGCCCATTGAGTGCTGAAGCGACCGTAGTTGCGTTCCCCGGCCGGAACACGAACGGCTGCGGCGATCCCGCGGACAACGACGATGCGGCGGCAGAAGCCGGCCAGACTGCCGAAGAACATCAGGCGCGCCGCAAGCGGATCTTCAGCGCTGCCGAGATAACGCGCGAGCTTGGCGAGCGCCTCGGCAGCTTTGCCGTCGCCGATCGCATCGAGTATCTGGAAGGAGTCCTCCTGCCCGCGATCTTCGATGCTCTGCTCGACCAGGCCGATCTGGATCTTCGTGCCACCGGAGAGCGCGGCGAGCTTGCGGTATTCGCCGGCAAAGCGCGCCATGGAGTCGGAGTCGACCTCCCTGCCGTCGCCGAAGCCCTCCTCGAAGCGCAAAGTTCGACTTGCAAGCGCCGCCAGAGCGGCGCGATCGATCTCCACCCCGGTTTCGCGCTGGAGCTCACTCGCCAGCGCAGAGAGACCGTTGAATCCGCCCTTGCCAGCGGTGATCTCGCCGGCGAAGACGACCGCCTCGCGGCGGGTGAGCGCCTCCAGCACCGGGTGGCCCTCGGCGACCGCGCTCTCGATCAGCACCAGGGCATGGCGGTCGGGCAGGCCGTCGCGCACGAGGTCCGCGACCAGCGAGGCGGCACTGTCGCCGAGCCCCCGCAGTCCCGAAGCGACGGCGACCTCGAGCAACGGCCGGAGTCCGGCGCGCGCCTCCTCGATGGCCCCCTTCCCCTTGGCGCCGCGCGTCCCCTTGCCGGCGAGAAGAGCCTCCGGCAGACCAGCCAGCGTGCGCTCGCAACCGAGCGCGACCGGGTCGAGGTCGAAGAGCCGCAGGACCTGCAGCAGCCGCGTCGCGGCGTCGCGCGCCTTGCCGGTGAGGTCGTCCGGGCCGCCGGTCCAGGGGAGCTCGCGGCGGACCTCCTCGAACAGCGTCGCCGCTGTCGCGCGGTCGGCAAAAACCCCGCTCTCGACGACCGCGACCACCTTGCCGTCGGCGAAAAGGGAGAAGGTCCTCAGGTCGGCCGCGACGTCAGCGATCTCGTCCGGCCGGCGGACGACCTGCGGCGCGCAGCCGAGCGCCTTGCCCAGCGCCTCGGCCAGGCGCATTCCCGCGGGCTCGGCTAGCGCCCGGCTGCCGTGAACGACATAGACCGGCTGCACCTGCCCGGCGGCGACTGCCTTCAGGATCGATTGCAGGGGCTACTTCTCCGGCTCGGAATCCGACGTTGCCGCGAGGGCCGCGAGGGAGAACTCGCCCGAGTCCTCCGCCGGACCCCAGACCGGCACCTCGAGGACGCCCAACTCCTCGGCCGATAGCCGCTCCTCCTCGAAGTTGAGGTCGACAGAATTCCACGACCCGCAACGCGAGCAGGAGTCGCGCCAGTCGGCATAGCGCTCCCGGCAGACGCGGCAGAGGTACTCGGCGGCGCCGATATCGAGCTGGCGCAGGCAGGCGCCGAACGACTCCACCGCTTTCGCGAAGTCGCCGCGCCGATGGTGGATGCGGCCGAGCAGGAAATGATAGGTCGGGGAGGACTTGATGCGCTCCTCTATCCCGCCTAGCTGCTTGGTCGCCTCCTCGAGCATCTCGAGACGGTAATAGAGGCGGCCGAGATAGAAGCGCGGCAGCAGGTCATTGCCGGCGGAAGCGATGAGCGCGCGCAAGGTCTCGATGGCGCGCATCGGCTCTTCCTGCTCGATGAAGTAGTCCTCGATGCGCTGCAGGAAGACGGGACTGCCGGTCTCCTCGTAGCCGGCGCGCCAGGCCGCGATCGCCTCGGCTTCGCGATCCTCGAGGAGCTCGGCCTCGCCGAGCATGATGCGCGCCGGGATGAACCTCGGCTCGTGCGCTAGCAGGTTGCGGAAGAGGGCCGCCGCTTCGGCCGACTTGTCATCCTCCAGCAGCCGCACACCTTGCTGGTAAGTGAGGCCCTGGGCGAGGCTCGATTCGCGCGCCAGCGCCGCCGAGTCGCCGCTCTCGTTCAGCAGTTCGGTGATACGGCCGTGCAGCTCCCGGGCGGCGCCGAAGTCGCGGGCCGAGAGCGCCGCAGCGCGCCGGCCGCGCAGGACCTCGAGGCCGAAACCGGGAAAGTCACGCACGATCCGCGATTCGGTCTCGCGGGCGATTTCGACGTCGCCGCGATCGCGATAGTCGGTGGCCAGGTGGTAGAGCAGGCTCACCGAACGCGGATAGGTCGCGGCGGCGCGGCGATGAACTTCGATCGCCTCCGCCGTGCGCCCGAGATGGCGCAGGACTTCGCCGTAGCGCAGCTGGCCGGAGAAATGATCGGGCTTGCCGGCGAGATAGGTCTCGAGCTCCGCGGCGGCCTTACCCCACTGGCCGTCGGCCTGGAAGTCGACGGCGCGCCGCAAGGTGCCTTCGAGGCTCTCCTCCTCGCGCTGCCGCCGGCGGCCACGCCGATGGCTGAGATCGAGGCGCAGCGTGTCGACGACGAGAGTGATGCCGGTCGGCAGAAATCCCGCGAGAAAGATCGCCAACAGCGCCCCCCAGAGCGGGATCGAGGTCTCCGGTCCGAGGTGGAAGCGCTGGTGGAAGAGGTCGCGGTTCTCCGTGTGCAGGGCGACCGCGTAGACGACTCCCGCGATCGCAAGCAGAAGGCCGATGAAGGAGCGGACGCGCATGGGGGGCTACGGCCGCCCTTGGGCCGGAAGGCCCCAGGTCAGGCCTCCGAAAGGAGTCCCTTCTCGAGCAGTTCCTGGGCTTCGACGCTGTACTTGGCCCACGGAATCGCTTCGAGTCGCGCCTGTCCGATCTGCTGGCCGGTGTGCAGGCAGAAGCCGTAGGAGCCCGATCGCAGGCGCTCGATCGCGAGGTCGATCTGGTGCATGAGCTCGCGCTCGCTATCCGAGATCGAGAAGGCGAGCTCGCGCGTATAGGCGTTGTTGGCGCGATCGACCAGATCCTCGGTCGGGCTGTCGTTGGATTCCTGGCCGCTCTTCAGGTCCTTCTGATACATCGCCAGAATCTCCAGCTTCTTGACCTGCAGCCGTTCACGCTGGCGCTCCAGAAACTCCGCTGGAAAAATCGGCCGTGCGCCCGCCGGCTGCGCGTTCCGCGACTCGCCGACCCGGACGGATTCACGCGAGAACGGCCGCTTGGCCGCCGGCATCGGCCTGACCGGGGCGACCGGGCGGATCACGGCGACCGGCTCGGCGACCGCCTGCTTCGCCTTCGCGCCGGCGATCGGCGCACGCGCGGCCTCGGACTTGCGCTGCTGATGCCGGGAAGCTTGGGCTGCGACTTGGGCCGACCGCGCCAAAGCCTTCGATTTTTCGCTTGCAGCCTTCGCCTTTTCGGCTGAAACCTTCGGCCTTCCGCTTGAAGCCTTCGGCTTCGCGCTCGCCTTGGCCTTGGCCGGCACCGCCTTGGCGGCGGCAGCCTTCTTCGCGGCGGGCTTCGTTTCCGCCGCCTTCTTGGCCGCCGGCTTCCTGACCGCCGGCTGCTTCAAGGACGCCTTCTTCGCCAGAGGCTTCGCCGCCTTGAGGGGCTTGAGGGACTTGAGGGACTTGAGGGGCTTGGCGAGCTTCTTTCCGGGCGCCGGTCCCGCCGCCTTCTTCGCCGGCTTCGCTGCGGACTTGCGCGCCGGCTGCGCCGAGCCGCGGGCCTTCGCCCCCTGCTTCGCGCTCTTGCTCGATCTCTTCGTCGTCTTGGCTACCACCCACTGCCTCCTCGCAACTGCCTTGCGCTCGGGCTTCAACTCCTACTTCAACGTCGCGCGATGATAGTTGATTCCGGCGACGATCGAAAGCGCTCGATAGAGCTGCTCGAGAAGCACCAGGCGGGCGAGGTGATGCGGCAGGGTCATGCGCCCGAAAGCGAGGCGCAATCGGCAGGCGTCGAGGAGCGCCGGGTCGAGGCCGACATCGCTGCCGAGATAGAAAACCACCGGGTGCGGCCACTCCGCCCGCCAGCGCTCGACCTGCCGCGCCAGCTCCTCCGAGGTCCACAGGGCGCCGCGCTCGTCGAGCGCCACGAGAAAGGCCGGCTTCGGAGTCGCCGCCGCGAGCGCCTCGCCTTCCAGCCGGCGTCGCGCGCGGTCTTCGCCTCCGGTCGCGACGCGAACCGCCTGCTCGCGGATCGGGACCCAGGCTTCGATGCGGCGGCGATAGTCGGCCGACAGCGACTCCCAGGGCTCCGGCGAGTGCCGGCCGGCCCAGATCAGCTGGAACCCGAGACCCACTATTCGGCTTTGACGCCGGAGGACAGACCGGTATCGGCGGCGTCATGCAGAAACTCCTGCCACTCGTCGAGGAATGCGAGCGAAACGAGATCGCGCATCCGATCGAGGAAGAGGACGCCGTTCAGGTGGTCGAACTCGTGCTGCACGATGCGCGCTTCGAGACCTTCGACGACCCGATCGACCGGCCGACCGTTCCGGTCCAGGCCGCGCAGGCGCAGTTCCGGGTGACGCGGCACGAGGCCACGTAGGTCGGGAATCGACAGACAGCCTTCCCAGTCGAAGACCTGTTCGCCGGCGAGCGGCTCGACCATGGGATTGACGACGACGGCGAGCGGAATTCCCGCCGCCGTATCGTCGTCGTCCTCGGCCTGATAGACGAAGAGCTGCCAGGAGACGCCGACCTGGGGAGCGGCGAGGCCGACCCCGTCAGCGTCGTGCATGGTCTCGATCATGTCGTCGATCCACTGCTGCGTCGCGGCCTCGGCGAGGGCCGCCGGCGGCACCGGCGCAGCCGGAGTGCGCAGCACCGGATTCCCCATGCGAACGATCGGCAGAACGGCCATAAGTCCCCCTCGTAGCTCATCCTAGCGCCTCCGGGAGGTGGCAGGCGCCATGGTATTCTGGGCTCTCCATGACCGCCTGGACTTCTGAAGAAGAACAACGTCGAAAGCGGCGCCAGCGGATCTTCCGCGGCCTGCTCCTGGGCGGCGCGGCGATCGGCTTGCCCGCGGTCATCAACGCTTCCATTGCACGCCGCGCGCGGAAGCTCGAACCGACCGCCTGGGGCCGCCGTCATCGCTACGCCTGGGACCTGGCGGACGTCGTCTTCCAGCGTCTCGGGGCCGGCGATCCGATCGTCTTGCTGCACTCCTTCGGGCCCGGCCACGACTCGCTCGAGTGGCGCCGGGCGGCGGAGCGGCTGGCCGAGCGCTTTCAGGTCTTCGCCCCCGACTTCCCCGGCTGGGGGCGCTCCGAGCGACCGCCGGCGGCGCTCGACGGTGAGCTCTACATCGAGTTCCTGCTCGACTTCCTCGACGACGTCGTACGCCGCCGGGCGGTGCTCGTTGCCTCGGGCCTCACCGCCGCCTACGCCGTCCAGGTGGCGGTCGATCATCCCGAGCTGATCCGCGGTCTGGTGCTCTCCTGCCCGGTGGGCATCGACCTCGCGAGCGAGGAACCGGACCTGAAAGACGCCGTCATCCACCGGCTGCTGAAGCTGCCGATCTTTGGTACCTCGGCGATGAACCTCTACACGACCCGCCGGGGCATCCAGCGTTACCTCACCGAGGAGGTCTACTTCGACCCTTCGCAGGTGACCGACTCGGTCGTCGATCATCACTACCGCGGCGCGCACGAACCCGAGAACCGGGCGGCGCTCGCTGCCTATCTCTCGGGCTACCTGAATCATCGCATCGGCCCGGCGCTCGCACGCCTCGCGACACCGACGCTCCTCGTCTGGGGCCGAGAGGCGGTGAATCCACCCGTCGAGTCGGCCGACCTCTGGCTGCAGGCGATCCAGAGTGCCGAGCTCGAAGTTCTCGAAGGCGCCGGAACGCTGCCGCACAGCGAAGCGGCGGTCGCCTTCGCGGAGCGAATCGGCCCGTTCGTCGAGCAGTTGCCGGCCGGATGACGACCCCCAGATTTCCCCGGGTTCCCGCGGGCTACCCGTTTCCCCGACTCGAGGAAGCGGTGCTGGAGCTCTGGCGGCGCGAGGGAGTTTTCGCGTGCTCGGTCGCCAAGAATGCCGGCGCCGAGGAATTCACTTTCTTCGAAGGTCCGCCGACCGCCAACAACACGCCGCACGTCGGCCACGTCCTGACCCGCGTGGTGAAGGACCTCTTCCCGCGCTTCCAGACGATGCGCGGCAAGCGGGTCGCAAGGAAGGCCGGCTGGGACACCCATGGCCTGGCGGTCGAGATCGAGGTCGAGAAGCGGCTCGGACTCTCGGGCAAGCGCGACATCGAACAGCTCGTCCCCGGAGATCCGCGCGCTTCGATCGAACAGTTCAATCGCGCCTGCTACGACTCGGTGATGACCTACGAGCGCCAGTGGCGCGCCATGACCGAGCGCGTCGGCTACTGGGTCGACCTCGACGACGCCTACTTCACCTACTCGAACCGCTACATCGAGTCGGTCTGGTGGGCGTTGGGCGAGCTGCACGAAAAGAAGCTCCTCTTCGAGGGCCACAAAGTCCAGCCTTATTGCGCCCGCTGCGGCACGACGCTGTCATCGCATGAGGTCGCGCAGAACTACAAGGAGATCGAGGATCCCTCGATCTGGGCGCTTTTCCCCGCCCGTCCGGGACGTCGTCTGAAAACCGTCGAGGGCATGGAATTCGTCGTTCCGACCGACCTCTACCTCATCGCCTGGACGACGACGCCGTGGACCATGCCGGGCCACTCGGGTCTGGCCGTCCATTCCGGCCTGGTCTATCGCGTCGTCGAGCATCCGACCCGTCCGGGGGCTCGCCTCCTCTTCGCCGATGGGATCGAGATCCCGATCCCGTACGAGATCGAGATCGAGGGCAAGCGCCAGAAGCGGGACCTGCGCGACCAGCCGGCGCTCGCCCGGTTCACCGGCGAAGCGCTGCAGGGTCTGCGGTACGACCGCCCCTACCGGACCGAGCCTTTCGACGAGCGCCAGGAGCCCCATGGCGCGCCGCAGCCGCCGCCCTCCGACGAGGACGGCTGGTTGGTCGTCACGGCGGACTACGTCACCGCCGCCGACGGCACCGGTCTCGTGCACACGGCCCCGGCCTTCGGCGCCGACGACTACGCGACCGGACGCAAGTACGGCCTGCCGCTCTTCAAGACGGTCGAGGCGGACGGCAAGATCGCCGCCAGGCAGGGGCTGGAGCGCTTCGCCGGGATCTGGTTCAAGGACGCGGACAAGGAGATCACCCGCGACCTCAAGGAACGTGGCCTCCTGCTCCACTCCGAGCGCTACAAGCACAGCTACCCGTTCTGCTGGCGCTGCGACACGCCCCTCCTGCAGTTCGCTTCGAAGAGCTGGTTCGTCCAGACGACCGCCCTTCGCGACCGCCTGGTGGCCAAGAACCTGACGATCGACTGGCATCCGGAGGCAATCGGCAAGGGCCGCTTCGGCAACTGGCTCGAAGGCGTGGTCGACTGGGCGCTCTCTCGCAAGCGCTATTGGGGTACACCCCTGCCGATCTGGAAGTGCGACCTTTGCCCCGCCGAACGAGTTTTTTCTTCCTTTACCGAGCTTTTCCACGAGGCCGGCCGGAAGCTGCCGGACGACCTCTACGATCGTACCCAGTTCGATCCCCACCGGCCGACGATCGACGACATCACCTGGGAGTGCTACGGCTGCAGGGAGGAGGGCCGGAACGGCGTCTTCCGCAGAGTCGACGACGTCATCGATGCCTGGTTCGACTCGGGCGCGATGCCGTTCGCCCAACATCACTATCCCTTCGAGAACACCGGGCTCGTAGCGCCGGGTGGCAAGTTCGCGCCGGCGGACTTCATCTCGGAGGCGGTCGACCAGACCCGCGGCTGGTTCTACACGCTGCACGTGCTCGCCTGCGCTCTGTTCGACTCAGTGGCCTTCGAGCACTGCATCGTCATGGGCCACGTCAACGACGACCAGGGGCGCAAGATGTCGAAGCGCCTCGGCAACGTCATCGACCCGATGGGCGTCATCGCCGAGACCGGCGCCGACGCGATGCGCTGGTACTTCTACGTCAACGATCCCGAGCAGACCTCGCGCTTCTCGGCGAAGCT
>JBDTQT010000100.1:0-13793 GCA_039932055.1 Thermoanaerobaculia bacterium | reverse complement strand
CTGGCGCGGCGGCTGCGCGCCCTCGCCGGCGAGGGCGCGCAGCCGCCGCGCCAGCTCCGGTTCGCAGACTGCAATCTCGAAGCGCTCCTTCACCGTGCAGGCCGCCGCTCGGCCGAGCCGCGTGCGCTCATCCGGGGCGGCCAGGAGCGCGGCCAGCGCCGCGGCGAGCGCCGCCGGGGCTGCGGGGGCGACCAATTTTCCGTCGGCCCCGTCGGTGACGACCTCCGGGATCGACCCCGAGCGCGTCGCCACCACGGCGATGCCGGTCGCCATCGCCTCCAAAAGCGCGGTCGGAATGCCGTCCTTGTCGCCCTGCGCGGTCTCGACGTAAGGCGCGACGAAGAGATCCGCCGCGGCGAGCGCGGCACGGATCTCCCCGGCGCCGAGAAAACCGCGCAGGGTGACGATACCGCCCAGCCCGAGGCGGTCGATCGCGGCGCGCAGCGCGGCGAGCTCCTGCGCGCCTGCCGCCGACCCCGATTCAACGCCCCCCACCAGGTCGAGCACGAACGGAATCTCCCACCGACGCAGCTCCGCCGCCGCCGCGAGCAGGTCGCACAGGCCCTTTTTCGGATCGATCCGCGCCACCGAGAGCAGCCGAAACGGGCTGCCGGAGAGAGGCTCCGAACGCACCACCGGGGCGAAGAACCGGCCGTCGACCGCATTCGGTTTGACGATCGTCCGCCGGGCACAGTCCGGAGCGACCTCGACGAGCTCGCGGCGCGCACGCTCCGAGGTCGCGACGATGAGATCGGCGTGCGCGAGCTGCAGCGCCACGAGCTTCAGCGCGTAGTCGGCGAGCCGATGGTCGGAGTAAGCGGTGACGCCGCGCGGCAAGCCGAGCAGCTGTTGCACGACGAAGGCGGCGAGGCTCCCTTCGTAGAAGAAATAGCTGTGCACGAGTTCCGCCCCCCAGGCCTCGGCGATGCGCGCTAGCGCGAAGCCGCGCAAGAGGTGATCGTCCGCGACCAGCTCGCCTTCGCTGCGTCCGCTGGCCTCCGCCAGCAAAGCGAGCACTCCCGCCACGGCGGCCGGGCGAGTCCGCTGGAAATGCGCCAGATCGCGGCGCGTGATCGCCCGTTCGCCCGGCAGGCGCAGCGTGCGGCTGGCGAGCGCCGCGCACTGTGGTGGCAGGGCGGCCGGATCTCCCGGGTCGCTGCACGCCAACCGGACATCGAAGCCAGCGGCGACCAGCGCCGTGAGCTCCTGGTAGACGAAGCTCTGCGAATGGACGGGAAAGACCCAGGCGCCGATCGCCAGCAGGCGCGGGCCTGCCGCCGTCGGAACGCTGGCGGAGGACGCGGCGGAAAGCTCGGCAAGGAGGATCTGGTGCTCGGCTCGGCGTCGGGCGGTCTCCCGTCGCCGCCGGAGCTTCGCCAGGAGGCGACGCACCGGATCGCGCAGCCATTCGACACGCCGCCTCTCCGGTTCGATGGGCCCGAGGGTCATCTAGCCGACCCGTCGCAGAACGCTGCGGTAGATCTCGAGCGAGCTCGCCGCCATCCGATCGGCGGTGAATTCCCGCTCGACGCGCGCCAGCGCGGTCGATCCCAACCTCCGCGCCAGGTTTCGGTCGTCGAGCAGGCGCTCGACCGCTGCGAGATGGGCCGTCGCGTCCCGGTCCGCGACGAGCACAGCCTCACTCTCCGGCGCGACCATCTCCGGGATTCCGCCAACGCGCGACGCCACCAGCGGCGCACCGGCGGCCATGGCCTCGAGCACCGTGTAGGGAGCGTTCTCCCAGCGGCTCGGCAGCAGCACGACATCGGCCTGGCGCATCGCCGCACGTACGTCGACGAGAGGCCGACGCCCGAGAAGATGCAGGGCGCCTTCGCGCCGCCGTTCACGGCAGCGCAGCGCGAGCTCGTTGGCGCCCTGTCCGAAGAGATCCTCGCCGAGGACGACGAAGCGCACCGATCGCCGGGCCAGGAGCTCGGGCACCAGGTCGCAGAGCAGCACCGAGCCCTTGCGCGGCTCGAATCGGCCGGCGAAGAGCACCACCGGCTCGTCTGCCGCGGCGCCGATCGCGGCGCGCAGGTCGAACGCCCCGCCGTCGGCGGCGGCAGCCAGATCGATACCGTTGGGCACGGTGACGATCGGCGGCGCGATGTCGAGCCGGCTCGCCACCTCCCTGGCCAGAAACTGCGAGCAGGAGGTCCGTGCCGCGGCGCGCCGGTAACCGCGCTGCTCGAGGCGGGCGCACAGGCGGCGATCGCCGGGGCGCGTGGAGTAGAACGGCATGATGAGCTCGGCAGGCGAGTGAAAGCGCACGACTTTGCGGCGCTCCCACCGGCGGTCGAGGAAGAGCCCTTCCGCGCCGCACTCGGGCACTTCGATCAGGTCCAGCGCCTGCCGGCTCGCGACGTGTCGCAGCAGACGGCGCATCCGCAAGCCGTTCTCCAGGCGGTTGCGACTCCACCACCAGCCCATCGACCCAAGAACGGCACCGAGCCGGTGCGCCGCGCGCGAACCGCCGTCGCGCCAGACAGTGACCTCACCGTCCTGTTCGCTGCGCCGCGGGCCTCGCGCCGCCCCCTGGCCGGCGCTGCCCGCGAGGACGTGCACCTCGTGCCCCGCCCGCGTCAGGGCCTGCGCCTGTGTCCTGGTGTACGTGCCGATCCCGCCCAGCCCGGTCTCGGGCGGGTATTCGTACGACAGCAGGGCGATGCGCAGGCGCTCCAATCGTTTCTCCGCTGGCCTAGGGCAGCGCCGACGCCAGACCGATCAGGCGGACGAGCGGCGGCAGGTCCTGCGGCGGGGTGAGCGCCATGGCCTGTTGCAGGGCGGCGATCGCCTCCTTGCGCCGCCCCTCGACGATTTCGAGCAGGGCGAGGTCGCGCAAGGCCGAAGGATCTCCGGGGCGCGCCCGCACCAACCCCTCGAGGAGTTGGCGTGAGCGCAGCGGATCGAGCTCGCGTGCCGCCGCGAAGGCGGCCCGGGCACCGGCCTCGTCGAGAGCGGCGAGGCGCTGGCGCCCGAGGAGCAGGCGCGACTCGAGCGATCGCGGGGCGAGGCGCACGCTCGTTTCGAGCTCGCGCCCGGCCTCGGCGAGCTTGCCCAGAGCGAGGAGCGCCGCACCGAGCCCGCGATGGACCATCGAGCTCTGCGGGTCGCGCACCAGCACCTCCCGGTAAGCGCCGACGGCGCGCTCGAACAGCGCTCTCTGCTCCTCTGGCGAGCCCGCGCCGTCGGCGCGGCGCGCCGCGAGGTGAGCCTCCTCGAGCGCCAGTTGCGCCAGCCCGGGATGGCGGCGGCGGGCCTCAGCGAGCGCCGCGGCGGCGCGCTCGAACGCCGCCTTCCGGCTGACCTCGTCGGCGGAGCGCTCGGCCAGCCGCAGCTCGGCGCGCGCCAGTGCCACCGAAGGATCTTCGAAATCCGGGAAGCGCGCGTGTGCCCGGGTGAGCAGCGGCACGGCGAGATCGGGGCGGCCCGCGTCGAGCGCCGTCCTCCCCTGTTTGAGCGCGACGCCACTGGCGATTTGCGGCAGTTGGACGAAGGCCAGGCAGGCGAGAGCAGCCACGATCGCCGCCGCTGCCCCAGCCTGGCGCAGGCGCCCGCCCTGCGTCCCGGGCGCAGGGGTCATGGCACCGGAGCTGCCCGCTGCGAGGTCCTCCGGCGAGGCCCCGATGCTGGCCAACGCCAGGCGGATTCCCGCCGCCGCCACGACCAGCAGCAGAACGACGCGACCGCCCATCGCGTCGCCTTCGCGCTGCGCCGGCACCCAGGCGCCGAAGGCGACGATCGCCAGGAGACCGCCGGCGGCCAGCCACTGCAACCGGGTCGAGCCGCGGGCGCCGTGGCGCAGCGCGCCGATCCGGTTCTTCGCCGGGCGCTTGCCGCCCGCGGCCGGCTTCGGCCCTGCGGCGATGGGCCCGAGCTGCGCGCCGGCCAGAAGCGCCAGGCTCAACCAGAAAAGGGTCGCCGTCGCCGCGGTCGCCACGCCGAACTGCGCCGCCACCGCGTGACCGCCGAGGGCCGCGGCGAGGGCGATGAAACGCCAGCGCTCACTGGTCGCAGCAGAGCCTCTGGCGAGCCGCAGCACGGCAACCGCGGCCGCCGCCGCGAGGGCAAGGCTGGCGAGCAGTCGCAGCAAACCGCCGGAAGCGAGCGCGTCGAGGAGGGCGTTATGCGCCCGGTCGTGGTAGAGGTCGGGACGCCAGATACGCTCCGGCAGCTCGGGCGGCAGGTAGGGTGGCAGCACGAGGGCCAGGGACTCGGGGCCGAAGCCGACGACCAACCGGGTGACCGGGCTCGCCTCGAACAGCCGGACGACCGAGCTCCACAGCAGCAGGCGCTGGCCGGCAGTGCCGGTGAGACGGTCGACACGCTGGAGGGCGAGCCACGAACCGACGACGAGAGCGAGCCCCAGCAGGCCGGCGACTGCCGCGCCGGCGCGGCGCGCCCGCGGCGCCGGACTCGAGAGACCGGCTACCGCGGCGAAGAGGAGAACGGCCGCGCCGAGGCCGAGGAGCGGGCCACGCGCCTGCGTGCGCAGGGCGATCGCGCCGGCGGCGAGCGCCAGGGTCGCCGCCGCCAGCGCCGCCGTGCGCTCACCCGCTCGCCACCGGGTGATCGCCCGGCCGGCGGCGATCGGCACCAGCCAGACGAGCGCCTGGGCGAGGAAGAGCGGGTTGCCCTGCGCCGCGGTCGGTCTCCCCTGCCAATCGACCTGCCAGCGCAGCGGATCGAGCCCGGCCCACTGCACGAAGGCGTAGGCCACGAGGGCGCCGGTCGCCGCCAGCACGGCGGTCTCGAGGCGCTCCCGGCTCGTTATCGCCCGCAGTTGCGGTGCACAGACGAAGAACAGGACGATCAGCGCGAGCTCGCTGGCCAGTCCGAAGAGCCGCGGCGGCGCGCCGAAGAGGCCGCGCAACGGATCGACTCCGGCCGCCGCGGTGACCACGGCCGCGCCGCCCAGGGCGAGCGCCCAGCGCGCCAGGGGAAGGGCCGCGAGCGCGCGCCAGAGGGCGACGTCCGTGGCGTGCCGACCGGCGCCGCGCGCCCACGAGAGCGCCGCCGACACGCGCGCAATGACCGCCACCAGAGCGAGGATCTGCAGCAGCAGAAAACGGTCGGACTCGGGCCCGAGCTCGCCGTAGGGATTCTGGAAGAGCAACGCCACTGCCGCCGCCGCCCATCCCAGGACTTCGCTGGAGCCCATCCAGGTAGTGCTCCGGACGGTGCCGCTCACTCCGTCTCCCGGCGCGCTCGATCGCCTGGCGCGAGGCGCGGCGGGAAGAGGGTACCGACCCAGAATCCGGCGCCCCAGGCGAGATGCATCGTCGCGAAGACCGCCGGCAGCGGCAACGCGGCCCGCAGCCCTTGCCGCCAGGCCACGGCGCACGAGGCACCGAGGCTTGCCAGGAGGTAGAGCGCGGCGACTCCCGGCAGGAGCCACGCCGCCGGGGCCGGCAGCTGCGGCCGGACGACCCCGGAGACCGCCGCGAGCGTCGTTGCCGCCGCGACGACGAGCGCCGCGACGAGCGCCGGCGCCGCCAGTTGCCGCGGACGCAGCGACCCGGGGTGACGGCGCAGCATCTGCGCCTTCCAGTAACCGTAGCTGGCGAACTGCCGCGCCAGCGACGGCAGGTCGGGCCGCACGAGATAAGTCGAACGGATCGCCGGGTCGACGAGAATCCGTCCGCCCGCGCGGCGGATGCGGTAGTTCATCTCGTAGTCCTGGTTGCGCACCATCGCGCTGCTGAAACCGCCGACTCGCGCGAAGAGCGCCCGCGGGAAGGCGCCGAGATAGACCGTGTCGACCTCCTCGACCTCGCGCGCGTAGCGAAATCGGGCGGGACCGACGCCGAAGCGGCAGCGCATCGCGACGGCAATACTGCGGCCGAGCGGGCTCAGGCCTTTGGGGGACATCGGGCCGCCGACGTTTTCGGCGCCCGAGGCGCGCAACCGTTCGACGCAACGCCGCACGTAGTCGGGAGCGACGATCGTATGGGCGTCGATGCGCAGGAAGACCTCGCCCTGCGCGGCGGCCAGACCGAGGTTCAAGGCCACCGGCACGCGCCCGCCGGGATTCTCGAGGCGGCGGAACCGGGCGTCGTCACCAATCACTCGCGCGACGATCTCGCGCGAGCCGTCGCGCGAGCCGCCGTCGACGACGACGATCTCGAGGCGCTCCGGCGGATAGTCCTGCGCCTGCACGGCGCGCAGGCAGTCGGCGATCGAACCGGCTTCGTCGCGCACCGGAATGACCACCGTCGCCAGGGGCCACTCGTCTGCCGCGGCACCGGCCGCCGGCGCTACCGTCACGACGTCCGCCTCCCAGGGGCTTGGCGGCCGATGGCCTGAGCGAGCTCGCGATAGAGCTCCACCGTCGCGGTCGCTGACCGCGCCCAGGAGAAGCGCTGTCGCGCCGCGCGGCCGGCTCGCCGGCCGAGCTCCGCGGCAACGGCGCGATCGCCGAGCAACCGGCTCATCGCGCGCTCGAGCGCGACGACATCCCCGGCCGGAACGAGCATCTCCGCCGCGACCTCCGCAAGCATCTCCGGCAGGCCGCCGGTGGCGCTTGCCACCACCGGCCGGTCGCGCGCCAGCGCGGCGCCGAGCACGGCGCTTTGCGAGGCGCCGCGATAGGGCAAGACCACGAGGTCGGCCGCTGCCAGGTAGTCGTCCATCACGTCCTGCGGAAGGTAGCGCAAATCGGTGCGTACGCGCTCGCCCAGGCCCAGCCTGGCCATCTGGCGGGCGTAAGGCCGGAACGATGGACGCGGCAGACCGGCGACGACGAGGCGCGCTTCCGGCAACCCCCGCAGCACTCCGGTGAAGGCCTCGAGCAGCAGATCGAGCCCCTTGTAGGGACGGATGAGACCGAGAAAGAGCGCCACCGGCGCCGTCGGGTCCAGCCCGAGGCGGGCGCGGGCCCGAGCGGCGCGCCCGTCGGCGTCGGGCTCGCCGCAACCATCGGGCTGGCCGGAACCCCCGGGGCGGAATCCGGCGGGGGCGTCGATGCCCGGCGGAATGAGCCGAACCCTCTCCGCCCGGTCGGGATACTCCGCGGTCAGCGTCGCCGCGGTCGCCGCGGACAGCGCCACCCAGGCATCCGCCTCCCGGCCGGGCGCCGAGCCGGCCGGCCGGAAGCTCCACTCGCCGCCGTGGGGCCGGGCGTTGTGCACGGTCTCGACCCAGGCGACCCCGGCGGCGCGCAGACGGCGGAGCGCGCGCCGCTCGATCGCCGGCAGCAGCGACCACTGCAGGTGCACGATCTCCGGCGGACGCCGCTCGAGCTCGCGCACGAGTCGCCGCCAGGCGAGCGGATAGGCGGCTGCCCGGCGCAGACGGCGGAGGACGCGGAGGGCCCTGCCATGAGCGCCAGCCCCACCGGCGAACGCCTCGCGCCGCGCGTAGCCCACCGCCGCCGGCCACGGGTGGTAGACGAACGGCGCCGTGACCAGCTCGACCTCGCAACCTTCGGCCGCGAGCGCGCGGCAGAGGGCATCGTCGTAGAAAGGGGTGAATGCCCCCGGGTCGATCATCACGACGCGCAACCGACGCTCCTCACTGCAGAACCTCGGCGTAGAAGGCGGCGGTCTCTTCCACCATCCGCGCCGCCGAGCGCCGGCTCGTCGCAACCGCACGCGCCCGTTCGGCGGGCCCCTTTGTCTCGCCGAGAGACCGCAGCCGCTGCCGGATCGCGGCGGCGAGGGCCACGGCATCCCCAGGATGAACCAACCCCGGCGCCCGCTCGGCAGCCTCGCCGCCGAGCGTCTCCGCCACGTCTCCGACCGCCGTGGCGACGACGGGGAGTCCGAGCGCCATCGCCTCGAGCAGCACGTAGGGCGATCCTTCGCTGCGCGACGGCAGCACGAAGAGGTCCGCGGCGGCGAAGAGCGCCGCGAGGTCACCGCGCTGCCCGAGAAAACGCACCCGGTCGCCGAGCTCCAGCCGCCTGGCCTGGGCGGCAAGCGCCGCGCGCTCCGGGCCCTCGCCGGCAAGGCAGAGAAGAAGTCCCGGATGCCCGGTGAGGAGCGCCGGCAGAGCCTCGAGCAGGACGTCGAAACCCTTCTGGCGCGTCAGCCGCCCGGCGGCGACGAGCAACGGCGCGGCCTCTCGCCCAGCCAGCCCGGCGAGCTCGCGGCGCAGAGCCGGCAGCGCGGCCGCGGCGCGGGCGCGCAGGCTCTCGCCGTCGATACCGTTGGGGATCACCCGGCAGCGTGTCCCCCCCGCGAGCTCCGCCGCGAGCGCCGCCGTCACCGCAACGACGCCGTCGAAACGCCGTACGAGCGCGAGGTCGAGCCGGCGATAGAGACGCAGCGGCAGAGTCGTTCGTGTGTAGAGATGAAGCGTCGCCAGGCGCCGGATCGGTGCGCGGCTCTTGCCGGGTTCGACCGCGCTTCCCTGGGCGTCGCGCGCGCGCGCGATCACCCAGTCCGACTTCGGATCGTGGCCGTGCAGCGCCGCGACATCGCCGCGCCGGAGGCGCTCGGCGAGCACCCGCCCGACCGCCCGGCCGGCGCGATCAGGATCGTCGATCTGCAACCCGAGGATCCCCGCGACGGCGAGCTCGCCGACAAGCGGATGCTGGACGGGATCCCCCGGGCGGCGCCGGTAAAGCAGCGCGACCTCCACCGTGAAGCCGCGCGCCGCCAGGCCGGGCAACAGCTCGAGCAGGTGGCGCTCCGGGCCGGCCAGACTGCGACTGCTGCGAAGGTGAAGGACCGTGCGCTTCAGCACGCGCGGTCGAGCCGCCGTTCGGCCGCTGCCAGCCATCGCTCGTAGACCGCCTCGAGCCGCAGCGTCGCCTGGTCGAGGCGAAAGTCGCGCTCGACGCGAGCCCGGCCGCGCTCCGCCATTCTTTCGCGCAAGACCGAATCGGTCGCGAGGTCGGCCACGGCGGCAGCGAGCGCCGCCCGGTCTCCCGCCGGCACGAGGCGTCCCTCGTCGCCGTCCGTGAGCGCCTCCGCGACACCGCCGACATCCGTCGCCACGACGGCGCGGCGAGCCGCGAAGGCCTCGAGCAGCACCGACGGCAAACCTTCGATCCGCGACGGCAGAACGACGAAATCGGCGGCGGCATAGAGCTCCGACATGTCCTCGACCTGCCCGAGCAGACGTACGCTTCTTTCCAGGCCCTCGCTTCGCAGGCGGGAGGCGAGCGCTCCGGCGAGCGGCCCCTGCCCCGCGAACAGAAGCTGCAGCCGCGGCTCGTGCGCCAGCACCGCGGGCAGGGCCGAAAGCAGGTCGTCGTGCCCCTTCGCCGGGACGAGGCGGGCCGGCACGAGCGCTATCGGAATGTCCGCCGCGAGCCCAAAGGCGGCGCGCGCTGCCGACCGCGCGCCGGAGCCGAAGCGTGCGACATCGACGCCGGCATGCACCACGGCGATCGCCAACGCTGGCACGCCGGAGCGCAACAGGTCGCGCTCCTGCGCGCGCGACGCGGCGACGAAACGAGCGCCGCCGCGCAGCAGCCGGTCAGCCGAACGCCGCAATGCCGGCAACTTCGCCGGCAGCGACCAGTCCTCCACGACGACCAGCGGCACTCCAGCGAGCCGGGCAGCCAGGCGGAGATAGGGACTTGCCCGACTGTAGAGCGGCACGTGCACGATGTCGGCTTCGAGCTCCCGCAACGCCTCGGCGAGCAGCGGGACGGCCGCGAGATCGAACGGCCGCCGCAGCCTCCCGAGCGCGCGCACCGGCAGCCCGAGCGCGCGCGCCGGCTCGACCAGCGAACCGTCGCCGCGGGCGCAGAGCAGGACCGGCCGGAATCGCCTCCTGTCGAGGGCGGCACAGGTAGCGAGGGTCAAACGCTGGGCGCCCCCCTCGCCGAGATCGAGAAAGCCGAAGACGACGGTGCGGGGAGCTGCGGGCGGAGTCTCCCGGAGCTCCCCGGCGTCTGCCTGCCGCGACGGTGCCGACCGGCGCGAACGGCTGCGGCCGCTCCCGCTTATGGAACCGTCGCAGACCACAGCGACGAATCGCCCGACTCGAAACCGTCCCCGAACAGCAAGCCCACCTCGACCCGGAAGTACAGCGTGTCGAAGCTGGTGGCGAAGGTCGGCGCCGCGCCGGCCACCGCCAGGAACGAGACGTAGGCCGAGCGCGCGCCTGCCGGCGGCGACTGCGGCGCTGTCGGCAGGTTGACCCAGGCGCCGGCGGTGTCGCCGTGCACTGCTCCTCCCAGTACCTCCGCGCCGAGAACCCCGGTCGTGCAGTTCGTCGAGCTGAAGTACTGCACCTGCCCGAACGCCTCCGGATCGACCGCCGACGGACTGTTGCTGAGGACGCGTCCGCCGAAGACGTAGTTCGACGTGTCGGCGACCGGCACGCACTGCGAGAGTCCGTAGGCCGGCGTGCCGGAGACGAACTCCATCAGCGCCGAGCCGGAAACCGCCCAACCGTCGCTGTCGACGGCGTCGAAGTGGACGACGCCGGGGGTCGCCGGTAGGGTCGTCCAGCCGGTGATCGTGCTGTCGAAGTTCGGGTTGTGCAGCAGGTCACCCGAGAGCACTTCGAACGGCACCACCCGATCGTCGCCGCCGGTGCCGTTGGCATCGCCGTCGAGCGGGTTGCCGGCGAGGTCGAGAATCGAAGTCGAACCGCAGATCAGGAGGCGATAGTGCGCCGCCTGCAGTGCGACGTCGCTGTTGTACCTGGCGATCGCCGTGCGGCTCGCCGCCAGGTAGTCGACCGCGGTCGGCAGGATCTTGACGTCGTCACCACCGACCGCGACACAGCTCGCGGTCTGGAAGATGCCGTCCGGACCCGGCCGGATGAGCTGATAGTTGGCCGGATTGGTGACGTCGTCCGGATCGCTGTTGCCCACCGGATCGGCCACCGGCTCGCTGAACGTGACGACGATCTGGGTGATCGGCGTGACCGTCTGCTCGCCGGCGGTGAGTGCGCCGTCGTCGGTGTCGGCGACGGTCTCGATGGCGATCGCCTGCGGCGGCGCCGCCTCGATGATGTAGGGACCGGCGGTCGCCGAGGCGCTCCAGTTGCCGGCGTTGTCGCGGGTGCAGAGGTGGAAGTACCAGCTGCCGTCGTCGAGCGTGGCACTGGTCGTCGCGAGCGTCGTCTCTTCGGCGTCCTTGACCTGGTCACAGGTGGCCGCGGCCAGATTGTCGAAGTAGAACGAGTAGCCATCGACTCCGGAGAGGTTGTCGCTCGCCACCGACCAGGACATGTCGATCGTTCGATCGGTATTGAGCGCCGGAGCTAGCACGTGGCTGGTGGAGAGAATTGCCAGCGGATTCACCGGCACCGTCGAGTCGATGAAGAACGGCCCGAGATGCTGAGTCAGCGCACAGTTTCCGGCGAGGTCGCAGGCCCGCAGATGGAACCAGAAGGAGGTTCCGTCCGGCAGCGGCGGGCTGGTCGTTCCGTATGCCGGCGCGGCGGTCTGCGGCACCTCGATCGTTCCGTCGGGGTTGGTGAGCGCCAGGTTGTCGAAGACAATCGAGTAGCCGGCGAGGCCGCTGCCGCCCGGATTGTCGGAGGCGCCGGACCAGGCGATGTCGACCGTCGGATCGTTCGAGAAGACGCTCACCGTGTGGCTCGGGCTGGTGAGCGATGTCGGTCCGAGCGGAGCGATGGCATCGCGCATGAAGACGGCGATGGCGTCGTCGTTCTGGCCGGCGCCGTAGATGTGCTGGTCGTCGGCGCTCACCGTGAGCTCGACCACCCGGGCGAGGCCGGTCTCTCCGCCGAAGCCGTTGTGATGGCGCTCGAGGAAGGCGAGGTTGCCGTTCACCGGGTCGCGTCCGAAGACGTCGAGCGAGTCGTCGAGATAGCCGCCGGCGTACACGTAGCGGCCGTCGTAGCTCACCTGCACGCTCGACACGCCGTCGAGGCCGTCGATTCCGTTCACCCCGTCGACCAGCATGTTCTGGAAGGTGATCGCCCCGGTGGCGTCGTTGCGCGAGAAGACCGCCAGGGCGTCCTCGGCGGCGCCGGTGGCATAGAGGTTCTTCCCGTCCACCGAGACCGCCAGGCTGTTGACGCCGTCCAGGCCGTTGACGCCGGCCTGACCGTCGAACTTGGCCTCGACGAAGGTCAGGGCGCCGGTGCCGCTGTCGCGGCTGAAGACCGCAAGCGCCTTGTCCACCGCGCCAGCAACATAGAGGTGGTTGCCGTTGGGTGACAGCCGCAGCGAGGCGGCGCCGTCGAGGCCGTTGACTCCAGCGACGCCGTCGACAACCGCGCTCTGGAAGGTCAGCTTGCCGTAGGTCGGGCTCGCCGCGACCGTATCGCGCTTGAAATGGGCGACCGCGTCGCTGGTGAAGCTCGCGACGTAGAGATCGCCGCCGTCGGCGGAGAGGATGAGCGTCGAGGCCCCGAGGAGTCCGGAGGCCGAGCCGCCGAGGCTCGAATCCTTGTGCGTCTCCATGTAGGTCAACTGGCCGGTCGCCGCGTTGCGGGCGAATACCGCCACGGCGCCGTCGTTGAAGCCGGCGACGTAGACATGGGCGCCGTCCGGGCTCACCACGACTGATTCGGCGCCGTCCAGGCCATCGATGGTCAGGAGACCCTGGACGTTGCCGTCCCGCAGCACGTCGATGTAGGTCAGGGCGCCGTTCACCGGGTTGCGCGCGAAGGCCGCAACGGCGTCGTCGAACTGGCCGGTGGCGTAGAGATGCGCTCCGTCGGGGCTGACCGCGAGGCCGGAGACGCCGTAGAGCGCCTCGACCAGGGTGAGGCTTTCGGCCTCGATGAAGGTCAGGAAGCCGTCGTCGTCGTAGATGGTGCCGGTCGCCTGCGTGTCGGCGATCGTCGAGTTGGCGCTCGCTCCCGAGAGGTTCAGGAGGAAGGTCTCGTCCTCCTCGTTGACGTTGTCGCCGACGACCTGAACGGTCACCGAGGTCGAGGTCGTGCTCGGCGCGAAGGTCGCGACGCCGGCGGCCGACTGGTAGTCGTTGTTCGCCGTCGTCGCGGTGCCGTTCGCGGTCGCGAAGTTGACGGTGACCGCCTGCGCGATCGGGCGGGTGGTGGTGAGCTGGAAGACCGCGGCGGTGGTCCCGGCGTCGCCTTCGAGGACCTGCACGTCGGCGATCGAGATCGCCGGCGGCCGGTCGTCGTCGAGGATCGTCCCGACTGCCTGGCCGTCGAAAATCGTCGCGTTGGCGCTGACGTTCGACAGGTTGACCAGGAAGGTCTCGTTGTCCTCCTGGAAAGTCTCGCCGTTGACCAGGACGGTCAGGGTGGTCGTCGTGTTGCCGGCGCCGATCGTGGCCACCGTGTTCGCCGGGACGCTGACGTAGTCGATGCCCGAGGTCGCCGTACCGGGAGCCGTGCCCCAGTCGAAGGTGACGTCCTGGCCGAGCGGCGCCGACATCGTCACGGTGAAGGCGAAGGCGGTCGTGCCCGCGTTGCCCTCGTACAGCGAGAGATCGCCGATCGAGAGCGTCGGCAGGCCGCCGTTCAAAGGATCGAGATCGATGCGCTGCACCTCACCACGCTCCCCCACGGTACCTGCACCGGCCGGCACGCCGTCGACGAAGAACCTGACGGCATCGCCGGGCCGGGCCGTACCGGGATCGCGCGGATCGACCGCATCGATCGGAATCCGCAGGACGTAGCGGTCGCCGATCTTGGGGTCGGAACCGAGCACGAACTGGGCGAGATCGGCGGGACTCTCGTCGAGCCGCACCGCGATCGCGCCGGTCGTGAGCGCGACGCCGTTGCGCATCGCCGTGCCGTAAAACACGTGGTTCGGCTCCGGCAGCTTGGCTGAGGCCGACCCCGACGACAGGAGCACCACGGTCAAGGGGAGCAGGAGGAGACGACCTGCATGGTTGCGGTTGACGGTTCGCATGGCGTCCTCAGTTTCCCGTGTACGCATA
>JBDTQT010000099.1:0-13815 GCA_039932055.1 Thermoanaerobaculia bacterium | reverse complement strand
GCGAGCGGATCGAGCGTCGCCTGGGTGCCGTGCTTGTAGAACAGCTTGGGCTGCGTGTCCTTCTCCGGGCGGCGCACCGCAACCGGATCGCGGTGGACGATCTGCGAGACGCGGGATGCCGGGTCGTTCAGGTCGCCGATGAGAATCGCCTGCGTCGGGCAGACGACCACACAGGCCGGTTCGAGTCCGACGTCGAGCCGGTGCGCGCAGAAGTTGCACTTCTCGGCCGAGTGGTCTTCCGGGTTGATGAAGATCGCGTCGTACGGGCAGGCGGCGATGCAGGCTTTGCAGCCGATGCAGATGTCCTTCTCGAAATCGACGATGCCATCGGGCCGCACATGCATCGCCTTCGTCGGGCAGGCGGTGACACAGGGGGCGTCGGCACACTGGTTGCAGCGCGTGACCTGGAAGTTCCGCCGCGTATTGGGGAAATTGCCGACGTCGACGTACTTGACGTAGGTCCGTGTGACCCCGAGCGGAACCTCGTTCTCCGACTTACAGGCGGTCGTGCAGGCATGACAGCCGATGCAGCTCGACTGGTCGATCACCTTCGCCCAGCGCACGGGGGTCGGATCGGCGGTCGCCGGTTCGCTCTCGAGCTTCGGAGTCATGGAAGGCTCAGATCCTAGCGGATTCCACTCCCCCCAGACCCGCTCTCGGGATCGAAATGCCGACGCGAGGTAGTAGATTGATCTGGTGACTCGAGTACCCGGACAGCTGTGGACTTCGTACCCGCTGCGCCGCGCGCGCCTGGCGGTTCGGGTCCTGACCTTCATGGCCCCCGTCCTGGTCGCAGCAGCGATCTTCGTGCGGGCCTGCGCCCCAGATGCCTCCGCCGGCATGAGCCCGGCGAAGAGGCCGCTGGCGCCCGCGGTCGTCGCCGAGGGGCTGCGCGCTGCGGATCGGGAGCAGCTCGAAGCGTCGCCGCCAACCGCCCTGCTGATGCCGGTAGAGGGCGTCGAGCCGGCCCAGTTGCGCGACAATTTCAACGAAACGCGGGGCGGCAGTCGTTCGCACGAGGCGATCGACATCCTCGCTCCCCGCAACACGCCGGTACTCGCGGTCGCGGACGGCACCGTGGCGAAGCTCTGGCAGAGCGTGCCGGGCGGCATCACGATCTACCAGTTCGATTCCAGCGGCCAGTACTGCTACTACTACGCCCACCTCGAACGCTATGCGCGCGGCATCGCCAACGGCGACCGCCTGCGGCGCGGCCAGGTCATCGGCTTTGTCGGAACATCGGGCAACGCTCCACGCGATACGCCGCATCTCCACTTCGCGATCTATCGCCTCGGCGCGGAGCGCCGTTGGTGGGAGGGGGAGCCGCTGAATCCGTTTCCGTTGCTGCGCAACGCTGCGACCTCCGCCAGCTCCGCCAGCGATTGAGGATCACTCGACGAACAGCACCGGCGTTCCCGGACTGACCATTCCGGCGAGGGCCAGGGCGTCCCAGTTGGTCAGCCGCACACAGCCGTGCGACTCGGCGTGACCCACCTTCGACGGCTCGGGCGTGCCGTGCAGACCGTAGTGCTCCTTGTCGATGTCGATCCAGACCACGCCCACCGGGTTGTTGGGACCGGCGGGAACGGTCACCTTGGCGTCCTCCGCGGCCGCGTCCCAGAACAGGTCGGGGTTGTAGTGGAAGGTCGGTTTCGCGGCAATGCCCTTCACCTTCCAGGAGCCGAGGGGAAGCGGATCCTTCTCGCTGCCGGCGGTCACCGGCGCGAAGAAGACGATGCGGCCCGCCTCGTCCATCGCCTCGACCACCGAGCGGCGCTTCGAGACGATGACCCGGGCCACCTTCGCGGCAGGCGCGGTGTCGGAGATCGCCGGCACCTGCAAGACGTCGCCGGCGCGAAAGTGGCTGCGCGGATTCAGCCGGCGCAGGAGGGCCGGAGAACAGTGGAAGCGCTCCCCGAGCATCTCGTCGACCGAGGCGTAGTCGAGTGCCGGCAGTGCCGCCTTCTCCATCATGTCGGCGGGGATCTTCCCGGCGAAGGGGCCGGCTACGTCTTCGGGAGTCAGGGTATAGCTCGCCAGCGGCTCGCCCGGCGCGACGTCGAGAAGGACCTTCCGCGTCGAGTGATCGGCGACTCCCGTCGCCGGCAGGCCGTTCGACGCCTGGAAGGCGGCGACCGCCTTGCGCGTGTTCGAACCGGCCTTGCCGTCGATCTCCCCCGTGGAGAAGCCGGCACGATGCAGCGCCACCTGCAACGCGGTGGCATCCGAGCCGCTCCTCGCGGCGAGCGCCGGGACGGGAGACAGCGCGATCAGACCTGCGAGGACGAAACGGGAAGTGCTGCAGTTCAGTCGCATTCGGTTCTCCACTCACCCGCTCCAGCGGGCGCGAAAGCCACGGCAATCGACGTGAACGAAGGGTCCATGCGCGGCGTTGGGTTTGTAATCTCCGAGTCCACCCTCGAACGGCCGGTACCAGGCCTTTTCCGAGAGCGCTTCGACGAAATCGCGAAAGAAGACAGCGTCGCCAGCACCCGAGAGGCCGTCGCCATCGAGGTCGTCCATCCGCCCGTCACCATTTCCGTCGAGGTAGATGTCGGCGGCGTCGCCCCAGGTATGACGGCTGTAGAGCACGTTCTCGATGCGCGCGTTGTAGTAAGGGGTCCGGTAGCCGCTGATGAATCCGAACGTGTCCGCCCGGAACCCGGCCTCGTTGAACTGTTCGAGCAGGAGCTCGAGTTTCAGCACCAGCTGCTCCCGGAGGACGAGGTACTTCGGGAAGGAGCTTTCTTGCTTGCACAGGAACTGGCCGAGGGTGAAGTGCGGTGAGACGCGAGTGCCGGCATTCTGCGGCGTCACCTGGGCCAGGCCGCGTGGCGGCAGATAGACCGGATTGCCGCGCAGCGGGACCGTCGGGTACTCGCCGATGCGATAGTCGCCGAGCTTGCCGTCGTTCGCGGCGGAGAGCGGCACCACGACGAAGATGTTGAGCAACATCGCTTGACCTCCCGGCTCGCGCACCACCGTCATCGGGTAAAGGCCGGGAATCGCCGGCGCCTGGAAGCGCCAGCGCGCGGCGCCCGCTGCGCCGAGCGGCCTCGTTTCGATCCCGGCTTCGAGACGGAAGCCTCCCGCCTCGCCGAGCGCCCGCGCGGCAATCTCGACCTCTTCTCCCGGCATGATGTAGAAACCGAATACGCGGTAAGCCGACTCGACCCCCGCCACGGTGACCGAGAAGTCCACTTTGCCGCGGTCGAAGATCGCCGGCTTCGCGGCAAAGCTCCGGCTAGCAGCCTCCCGTAAATCCGATGCCTGCAAGTCGGCTGCCGAGAGCGTAGCGAGGAGCAGTCCGAGAGCACGGGCAAGCAGAAACCAGCGGCAGTGAACGGCTCCGGTGAGAGGCACGCGAGAGACGGCTGCAAGCGTTGTGCCGAAGAAGGGAGGCCCCGCCAGAGCCGGTCGAACGATTCCTGCCTGGCGCGCTCATCCATCTCCCGGCTGACAAGGACAAGTCCCTTCTGCCGACCCGTCGCCGCCCGCCCGCCGGAGGGGAGGCTAGGCCGAAGGCGGCAGGGGCGGCAGCGGCGGAGTCCGCGTCGCCGCCGTGGCTTTGCGCCCGCGCCGGACCAGCAGGTAGAGGCCGGAGCGCCGGATTCGGCCGCGGAAAGTAGTAGATTCGCACTCTCGACCATGCGACCGTCCCTGCCGCCGGAGCCGATCGAACGCGTCCTGCCCGCCGCGCTCGTCCACCTCTGGACGGACGGGGACAGGTCGGCGGCCGCCCGCCTCGAGAACATCGCGGAGAAGGCGAACGGTGTCTTTCCGGCGGGGCCAGGCAGGTGGTTGGTCCTGCCGCTAGCCGGCGACGCGGCGATCTTCGACCGTGCCGTCGCCCTCGGCGGAGCGGTTCTTGCCGACGCCGCCACGAGCCGCAAGGCGAGCGCTCCCTCCATCCTCATCACTCCGGCCGCCGCGGCGGTGAGCAAGCAGGTCACCCTCCTCGCCGAGGCACTCCTCGACGAGATCGCGCTGCGGCGGCCGGCGATCGAAGGCGGCAAGGTCCTCCTGACGACCCACGCCGCCCATCACCTGGAGGGTTCCTGGGCGGTCGAGCCGAGCGGTAATCTCTCCTTCGGCGGCGGCCGGCTCATCCCCCTCGCCGCGGTCCACCCGCGTGCCGTGGCGATCCCCTCCTGGCGCAACCCGGAGGTGCTCTCCCGGGCCGCGAAGTGGGTGCCGCGACCGGAGGTCGAGGAGATTCTCTCGGAGCACCTCTCGGACCCGATCATCCGCCTGACCGGCCCTTTGGGCGTCGGCAAGACAAGGCTCACCTGGGAGGTGATGCGCGCGGCCGGCGAGCCGGCGATCTGGCGCAACGCGGCGCACTTCCGGCTGCAACCGAACGCGGCGGCGCCGCTCGTCGCCGAGCTCGCGGCCGAACCGGCGCGACCGATCTGGATCGTCTACGACCACCTCGAGGAAGCGACGCCTCAGACCTGGGCCGAGATCGAGGAGATTCAGAAGCACCCGCGGCTGGGCAGCGAGATCCGGCTGGTCCTGCTGGCGCGGCCGGCGATCGCCTGGCCCGCGGCGCTCGCGGCGACGCCCGAGACCGTGGTGGAACCTCTCACCGGCGAAGCCTGGAGCCGCTGTGCATCGCAGCTCTTCCGCGGGCTGTCGCTGCCGGACGCGGTCGCCACGACGCTCGCCGCAGGCGCTGGCGGGAACCCCTTCGCGCTCGAAGAGGCGCTGCACTTCCTGGTTCGCGATCGTCGCCTGCGGCAGGTCTTCGGCTCGTTCTTCTTCAGTGGCGGCGAGGGCGCCGAGACGCGCTTTCAGCCCAGCCGGCGCTACCTTGCGCACGTCGAGGCGGAAGCGCTGCGCCTCGGTCCGGTGCTTCCCCTGCGCCTGCTGGCCCAGGTCGACTCACCGGTCCCCGCCGGCGAGCTGCGCTCCGCTG
This sequence comes from Thermoanaerobaculia bacterium, assembly GCA_039932055.1. Classification (GTDB taxonomy): domain Bacteria; phylum Acidobacteriota; class Thermoanaerobaculia; order Multivoradales; family JAGPDF01; genus JAGPDF01. The sequence goes on along the minus strand of JBDTQT010000099.1, from coordinate 8,897 downwards.
CGCTCGCCCTGGGGGGGGGCGACCTGCCACGCCAATGGGAAGAGCCGTTGCGCGCCGCCGGCCTCGTCGTCGACGGCGAGGGCCCCTGGGGAGAGGGTCTGGCGTTCGCCTCGCTGGCACTGCGTGCGGCCTTTTCCGACACGCTACGCAGCGAGGCCGCCGCCACTTTGCGCGCCGGCCTCGGCGAGCTGCTCGCGGCTCGTTCGAGCGCGGTCGACGAGCTCTGGGCCGCCTACGAGCTGCTGCGCGGCAGCGAGCCCGGAGCCCGGGCGCTCCTCGCCGCTGCGACGACGCCGGCGAAAATCCCGCGCGAGCAGCTCTTCACGGCGCTCCGCCAGGAGCTCGCTGCGCTGCGCGACCGGGCCGGCGATCCGCAGCTCGAAATCGACCTACTATGGGTCCTGCTCCCCCTCGCCCGGCGAATGGGGCGTCTGCACGAGCTTGCGGCGGCGCTCGAGCGCGGCTTCGACCTGGCGCGCGACCAGCCGCAACGCTTCCTGGCGATTGCCGCTCTGCGCGCCGAGCTGGCGCAGATGGCGGGGCGCTATACCGAAGCCGAGTGGGTCCTGCGTCAGGCCCTGGCGGGCCAGAAGGGCGGCGACGCCCGCCGCAAGGAGATGCTGCTGCTCGAGCTCGGGCGCGTGCTGGCCCGTCAGGGCAAGACCAGCGAGGCCGGCGAGCTCTTCGCGAAGACCCTGAGCGTCGCCGAGCACCAGGGCAGAAGAGGCCTGGCGGCCACCTGCAGGTATTTTCTCGGCAACATCGCGTACCATGAATTCCGCCTCGACGAGGCGACGGCGCTCCACCTCGAGGCTCTTGAGGTGCGCCGCGAGAAGGGTACGGCAGTCGCGACCTCGCTCTCGGCGCTGGGCGCCGTCGCTCTGGCCCAAGGCAACTTCCCGGTGAGCCTCGCCTACTTCGAGGAGGCGCGTGCACTGCTTGCGCAGGACAACTCCGAGGCAGAAGAGGCGTACGCCCTGGTCGGCGTCGGCAAGGCGATGACCCGCCTGGGGGACTTCGCCGGCGCGGCGCCGGTGCTGCGGCGGGCGCTCGCCCTGCGCGAGGGCCGCGACGACACGGTGGGTGAAGCGATCGCCCGCCTGGCGGTAGCCGAGAACTTCCTGCACCTCGATCAGCCCGACCAGGCGCTGGTCGAGGCGCGCAAGGCGCACTTCGCTCTCAGTCTGGTGCCGCCCGGCGAACCGCGCGCCGATGCTGAGCAGTTGTTGGGGCGGATCCAGCTGCGCCTGCGCCGCATCGAGGCGGCGCTCGCCAACCTCGATGAGGCCGCACGCCTCCACCGCGAGCTCGGCAAGGGCTCGAGCCTGCTCGCCGATCTCGCTTATCGCGTCGAGGTCGAGATTGCGCGCGGGCGGCCGGATGCCGTCGTCGCGGCCTACGAAACGCTCGCCGCGGAGCGACCGCTGCTCGACAACGCGCCGCTCCGGGAATTGTCGGACTTTCACCTTTACCTCGCCGCGCAATGGCTCGAGGAGCGCCAGATACGGAAACAGGACCCGCTGGTGCGGTTGAAGCTCAGCTACGACGAGCTCATGCGGCAAACCGGGTTCCTGTCGCCGGCGATGCGGCAGCGTTTTCTCTTTCAGGTTCCGCTGCATCGCGGCATCGTCGACGCGGCGACGCGCCACGGGCTTTCGCTGCCGTAGCCTGGACGGGATCTCAGGGCTCGACGCCGGGTTGAACCCCGATGATCGCATCGAGTTGCGCGCGATCGGCGTCGGTCAGATTCTCGTCGCCCAGCAGAAACGCTCCGCCGCCGCCGGGAATCGGCACCGCCGGGCGGGTCAGGGATCGCTCGAGGCCCGAGCAGTCGATAGCACCCAGCGACAGCGTCGCCGCCTGGTCGCAGAGCGCCAGTATCTGGTTGATCGTCTGCGACTGCACCGCGACCTCGACCCGCTCAGGCAACTTCTCGGGCTGCACCGCGTAGCCGTCGGCGACACGACGAATGCGCACCGTGGCCGCCAGCCGGATCGTCTGTGGCGGCACGACCACGACATCCGTCAGATTGCGCACCATCGGTCCGATGGTCACGTCGGCGATCAGATCGCCCTTGCCCTGCACATCGATCTCGAGCTCGCCGGCGAAGCTGCCCGCGGCACCGGCGATCGGGGTCAGCCGGATGCGATGGTCGCGCAGGATGATCGCCTGCCTGGGCGACCGCAGGCGGACCGAGAAACTGTCCTCGCCGATCGGCGCCAGATCGCCCGCGAAGTCGCTGTATGTGCGGTTCAACTTCTCGAAGCGCAGCCCGTAGGTCGGCGTCGCCGCGGCGACCGGCGCCGCCGCAACCCACAAAGCGATGCAGAGCGCCAGCAAGCGCGCGGCGCGCGGCGCGTCGAGAACTGCCGAATAGCCAACCTGTCGGGTCATGAGATTAAGGATAGTAGCCCCGCGGGGCGCGAGTCTTCAACTTGCCCCCCTGCGCCTTGACTTCGACCGTCGAGAAGACGCCCTCCTTGCCGGGTGGGTCCGGCGCGAAAGCGAGGAGGTACTGGCTGCGCAGCTCGCGCGAGATCGCGCCGTAGACCTCGTCGAGCTCGTCCGCTTTCGAGACGAAAAAGGAGCGCCCACCCGTCTCGCTGGCGAGCTTTTCGAGCTTGCCGCGGATGGCGAGCTGTGCCGCCCCGACTTTCAGTCCGATGGTGTAGACCGCCGCGCCGCTGCGGCGCGCGAACTCCAGCGCGTCGTCGTAGGGGACCAGGCTGGAGGTGTCGTCGCCGTCGGAGAGCAGCACGATCGCCTTGCGTCCGCGGATGCCGCGCAGTTGGTAGAGCGAGAAAACCAGCGCGTCGTGGAGTGCGGTGTTGCCCATCGCCGGAAGGTCGCGGAAGGCGAGCTGCACAGCCTGCACGTCGGGGGTGAGCGGCATGAGCAGCCGCGGCCGGTCCGAGAAACCGACCGCGAAACAGCGGTCGGTCGGTCGCACGACACCTCTCAGGAAATCGCTCGCCGCGTGCTTTGCCTCGCCGATCGACTCCTGCATCGAGCCGGAGGTGTCGAGCACCAACCCGACGGCGAGCGGCAGGTCCCGCACCAGCTCGAACTTGTCGATCTTCTGCGGCTTGCCGCGATCGAGGATCTCGAAGTCGCTCTCGGTCAGGTTTTCGGCGAGCCCGCCGGCCTTGTCGTAGACGGTGGCGAAGATCTCCACCAGATCGACCTCTACCTGCTCGAGGAAGGCGCCGCCGTTGAGGACGCGAAAGTCCTCTACCCGCGTGCCATCGACATAGGTCGCCGAAACCGTGAGGTAGACCGGATCGCTGCCGGCCGGAGCGACGAACTTCGTCTCCCAGGGTGGCTGGGTGAGCGTCGCGAGAACCTCGTCATTCAGCCGGAACTCGACCGACTCGACCCGCTTGCCCTCCGGCACCATGACCGCGGCGCGCGCTACCGTCGGCCCGACCACCTTCTTGCCGCGCTGCGGTGAGAGCAGGCGCACCCGCGCCTCGCCCTGCGGCTCGTTGAGGACGACCTCGTCCGCCACCACTACGGCGCCGCTCTCGTCGAGGCCTTCGGCGCGCACCACGAGCTCGTTCGGCAGATTGGGCAGCCGCAGCTCGGCGCTCCAGGGTGGATTGGCCCGCACCAACTGACGCACGCCGTTGACGTAGAAGGCCACCCTGCGGATGCGTTCGCCGACGACGATCGCCTCGGCGCGCCAGAGCCCGAAGACGACGTCCGACAGCGGCGGCATCAGCACCAGAGTGTCGCGCGCCCCCATCCTGGTGATCCCCGTCTCTTGCCCGAGAACGACCTGCGCCCCCGCGAGCAGCGTCTCGGGCTCTGGGACCGGTTCTTTCGGCACGGTGAAGCCCTGGCTGAGAAAGGCGGTGCGGCCCGAGACTTCGTCGCGCACCTCGAGCTCCAGAATGTAGGGTCCACCCGGGCGCAGCAGACGCTCGGCGACGAGCACGACCGGCGTCGTCGCGGCCGGCGGCTGCATCACGAAGCGGTTGCGGAACTGCTCGAACGGCGCCCCGGCGAGCTCGAGCCGGCCGGCCACGGTGAGCCGCGACTCACGACTCCCCTCCTCGCCGGCGACCGCCAGCCCGACGCCGGCCGGCAGCACGACCCGCAGGCGGGCGAGCATCCGCTGGTCGCGGCGTTCGGGAAAAGTCACCCGAGCCGATTCGACCGGCAAGATGGGCGCCGGCTTCTCGAGCACGGTAGCGGCGGCCGCGCGCGCCCACGCCGCGAGCTCCGCCGGCGGCGCCAGCAGGGCGTCCATCGTCGCGTCGGTCGGCCGGTTCCTCTCGAAGCCGAAGAGGCCCGAGACGCCGGTCACCGCGTCGACAGTCTTGCTCTCCTTGCACAGAACCCGGTCCGGCCGCTTGCCCGAAGTCAGACCGCGCAACTCCTCCCACTGTTCGAGGTAGTACTCCATCTCCGGCATGTAGAGCGCCCGTTTCGACTCGGTCGGGTGCCAGAGAACGAAGAAGGCGTCGGCATGCGGCTGAAACAACACCGCGGAGCTGGGATTCTCGACCGTGCCGTAGCTCCAGATCTCGAGTGGGCGAAAGGTGTCGCCGCAGTCGATTTTGGAGCGTTCGCGCGGCGTGCCGTGCAGAAAGAGCATCCGCCCGCGGGCGTCGCGCAGCGACAGACCCTCGCTCCAGACGAGCCGCTGGCGGAGCTCGATGGCGCTCGCGAGCTCGTTCTCCGGGGTTTCAGGGAGAGGGTCCTGCGCCTCAAAGGCACGCACCGCGGCGAGCGCCTCCGGCGGCGCCAGCGCCGCGATGCGCGCGCGCTCGGCCACCGGCAGGAGCAGTGCCGGGCCTTCGTCGAGGAACCGGCGCACCGCCTCGCGATCCGCGACTTCGGCGGCAATGGCCGCAGTCGCCGGGAGCGCCCTGGGTGCGGCGGTCGCCGCGGGCGTCGGCGGGGTGGCCGTCGCGGCCGCCTGGGCGAGAGTCTGGGAAGCGCAGCACAGCGCGAGCAGCAGGGTACAGCGGATGACGGTTGAGCGCATGGACAGTCCTCGGCCTTCGCCCGGAGCGCAGCAAGCCGTGTACCAGCCCGGCGCCCGGCGACTATACTCGGCCTCTTCTCTTACTGCGGGTGCCCCCAGACCATGTCGCCAATCGTCAAGAATCAGCCGATCGCCACCTGGAACGCCGGAGATTCGGTGCAGGGCTTCGCTTTTTTGAAGCGCAAGGAGTTGCGCCAGGACAAGAGCGGCAAGGACTACCTGGATCTCGAGCTCGCCGACGCATCGGGAGCCATCACCGGGCGAGCCTGGTCGGACAGCTCGGCGCTGACCAGCGCCCTCGAAGCGCGCGGCTTCGTCAAGTTCCGCGGGCAGGTGCAGAGCTATCGCGACCAGTTGCAGATCAAGGTCGATCAGTGCCGGCCGGTGGTCCCTGAGGACGCCCAGGAGGGCTTCGACGAAAGCCGGCTCGTCCCGTCGACGAAGTTCGACCTTGACGACCTGATGCGTCGCCTGGAGGGAACGCTCCACCGCGAGGTGAAGCGGCCGGAGATGCGCCGCCTGGCCACCGAGACGATGGCCGCCTACGGTCCGGCACTGCGGGTGCATCCGGCGGCGAAGGCGATCCACCACGCCTTCCGCGGCGGCCTGCTCGAGCATGTGGTGTCGATGATGGAGCTCGCCGTCAAGTTCGCCGAGCACTACCCCGAGCTCGACCGTGACCTGCTCGTTCTAGGCGTCCTGTTCCACGACCTGGGCAAGCTCCAGGAGCTGGGTGCGATGCCCGACAACGAGTACACGCCGGTCGGGCGGCTGGTCGGCCACATCGTCCTCGGCCGTGACCTGGTGCGTGAGCGCGCCGCCGCGATACCCGAATTCCCCTCCGACCTCCGCCTGCAACTCGAGCACCTCGTCCTCTCGCACCAGGGGAGGAAGGAGTACTCCTCGCCCGTCGAGCCGATGACTCCCGAAGGTTTCGTACTCCACTGCATCGACGACATCGACTCCAAGCTCGCCGTCCTGCGCGGCATGAAGGAGACCGGCAAGGGTTTCGTCTGGGCGCGGAGCCTCGAGCGCTTCGTCTGGCTCGGCGATGCGGGAGCACCTGCGGCCGGCGAAGAGGGGGAGAGCGGCGAGGAGAGCGCGGCGAGGTCCGCGAGCGCCCCGGGCGCCGACGACGCGCCGGCCAACGGCGAACAGAAGAAGATTTTCTAGCCGATGTACGGCGCCCTGCGCGAGGCGATCTCCGGACTGGTCGAAGCGGGCTGGCCGGTGGTGCTTTTCGTCTCGACCGTCGACGCTCCACCGGAGGAGATTCCGGCCGACCTCGTCGCGCAATTTCCCGAAGAGCTCGTCTGCGCGCTCGATCCGGAAAAGCTCAAGTACGGCGCGACTGTAGATGACTTTGGCGTGACCGTCGAGCTCGCCTTCGTCCGCCTCCTCGGCGGCTTCCGGCTCCTGCGCATCCCCTACACCCGGATCGTCGCTATCCAGTTCCCCGGCGGCTACGTCCCGGGGAGCAAGCCGGCAACCCCAACCTCCCCCGCCCCACCCCCCAGCCGCCCCCGCCCCCCCGGCATGCGCTCGGTCTGAGGGAGAGGCAAGTCACCCTCCGTCGGCTTCCACCGCGATCCCCTTACCCGAGCAGAAGCGGCTGCGCCTTCCCGCTCGTATACAGGCAGTGGCCATCGACCTGCAGCAGAAGTTGACCATGAACCCGAAAGCGCTACCTGTCGCGAGCCTTCTTCTCGCCCTCGCGCTTTCGAGCTGTTCGACAACCGGTTCGCGCGCGCCCGCGGAGCAGGAAGCGCCAGGCGCCGAGAACACCTTCTTCCCGCTCCGATCGATCGCTCCCAGCGACGAGGACTTCCGCGACCTGCAGTTTCTCCGCGGCATGATCGGCAGCGCGAGCATCGTGATGCTGGGCGAGCCGCATCACGGCGCCGGTACCTCCGTCGCGGCGCGGGCGAGGCTGGTCAAGTTCCTTCACCGGGAGCTGGGCTTCGACGCCCTGGTCTTCGAAGCGCCCTTCTACACCTGCAACTACGCCTGGCAAGAGGTTCAGAAGGGCAAAGGCTCGGTCGAGCTGCTGCAGGAGGCCGTGATCCCGATCTGGTCCAGGTCTGAGCAGGGCCGACCGCTTTTCGAGGAGATCTTCGCCCGGGCTCGCGGCCCCAGACCTCTGGAGCTCTACGGGATGGATCCGCAATTCATCACCAGCGACTGGCGAGGGCGGCCGCGGCTAGCGTTCGGAGCGGAGTTCCGTGCGCTGCTCGAGCTCAAGCAGTGTGGTTCCTTCTGGAATGAGGAACTACTGGCGGCCCTGATCGACACGACAAATCTCGACGAAGCACCCTCAGTGGAGCAAGCCGCGTTCCGGGCGCCTTTGATCTCGGCGCTGAAGGCGACTGCGGCCTGTTCCCGAGACTCTGCACACAGCTACCCAGGAGCTCAAGAAAAGGTCTGGAACCAGGTGCTGTGGAACCTGGAGCAGCTGGCGAGCTCTCGCCTGGGGGACGACTCGGATCCGATGCTGCCGCTCATCCGCGAGCGGGCGATGGCGGCGAATGTCGACTGGATCCGTCGCCAGCAGCCTGGTCGCCGGACGATCGTCTGGGCAGCCAATCTCCACATCTCGAAGGACCTCGACAGCGTCATGGAAAAGGGACTGCCGGCCAACGCCGGCGAGACGCCCGTTGGCGAGATGCTGGTCGAGGCCTACGGGCGAGGGGAGGTGTTCTCCATCCTGACCAGCTCGATGGCAGAACAGTATCGAGACGGGTCGATTGTGAGGGTGGAGAAAACGGAAATCGACCCCAGTATCGAAAGCCAGCTCCTGAACGAGGATCGTAGCGCCGGCATCCTCGACCTCCGGGCCTACGCTGCCCACCACAGCGGCGCCTTCGTCAGCACGGCTTTCGGGCTCCAGGAACGGACCGCGCGCTGGAACGAAGTCGCCGACGCGCTCCTCTACCTGCCGCGCATCGAGCCGGGCCACTTCCCGAAGAAGTAGCGCGCGCGACAGGGTGTCGCTCGAACGCACTTCGAGGTTCATCCGCCCTTCAACTGGCTCGCACCTCGGAGACGCCCGAGGGCGCGGTCGAAGGTTCCGAGGGGCAGGTGGCCGGCTTTGCGGGCCACTTCGAGAATCAGGCAATCCGAGAACCCGAGCGCAGGCTTGCTCTGCATCTGCAGCAGCGCCAGAGCGACGACATCAGGGTCTTGAACGACCAACGCCTCGTGCTCGAGCAAATGAGCGATCCCCTCGACTATCTGCGCGGAGCTTCTGGAAAAGACGGCAGAGAGAACCCAGGTCGCCTCCGCCAACACGAGGTGGGAGACCCAGGCACCGGAAGCGACGAACGACTCGGCTACCGCAGCTTGCTCGGGATCATCTCGCGTCAGCAGCCGGACGAGGACGTTCGTGTCAACGGCGCGCATGCCGCCGGGTCACATCCCGTCGAATGCCGTCTTTCAGCGCCTCGAGGCTCTGCGGCTTCGGAGGTCCTTCGGGAAAGAGCGCCGAGTGCAAGTCCGCCGACGAGTAGCGATGCCCCCTGCGCACGACGACCTGGTCGCCTTCGGCGTCCCATTCGAGGATCGAACCCGCAGCGAGGCCGAGGCGGCGCCGAACCTCAGCCGGAACGGAGACTTGTCCTTGCGAGGTCAACCTGGATTGCGCGAGCTTCATGGGAAGACATTACCACGGTAATTTCCCACAGCTAACTACGACTTCAACCGCTCCTCCTGGCGCGCTATCGAATGTCGACGGTCGGAGACACTGGCCAAGCGAACTTCGCAGCGGAATGGATCGAGCGTTCCCTCGCCCGCGGCCACCCCGCCCATGATCGATCCTCCCGACCGTAGCTCCGAGACGCCGACGGAATTCTCCTTAATGAGCGCTGCATAAAGAATGGTACATCTAGCGCAAAAAGGGGGGCAACGC
>JBDTQT010000098.1:0-13913 GCA_039932055.1 Thermoanaerobaculia bacterium | reverse complement strand
AAGAAGGACATGGAGCTGATGAAGGGCAACTACGACGGTCTCGCCGCGCAGGTCGCGGGCATCGAGAGCGCCATCGCGTCCGAGGACTTCCTCGGTGCGAAGGCCCAGGCCGATTCGCTCAAGGCTTCGACCGACACGCTCGTGACCGACCTTCAGGGCGCCAAAGTCAAGATTAAGTGCTAATCGCTTTTCGCCTCCGCTTCAAACGACCGGCTACGGGGTTCCGTCGCCGGTCGTTTCTTTTCGGGGCAACGGCCTTAGCCGTCGCCTTCGCTCTTCCTGCCGTCGTGCCGCAGACCGCCTCCCGGTCTTTCGACCCGACCCTCCCCCGCGCCTCTGCCTTCCGCGCGGTGAGCGTTCTGCGCGCGGACCAGCCCGCCGCCGCGCGACAGGTCGACCGGCTGATCTCGCAGGCGGAGATCATCACCGCCGACGAGCAGAGCGCCCCCCTCTGGGAGCAGACGCCCGGACGGACCGAGGACTCCTGGCTGCGGGTGCTGTCGACGGCGCGCTCGGCCGTCGCCGCATTACGGGTGAGGAAAGACGCCAGCGAGAAGCGCTGGCTCGCGCTCGCTCCCGGCCTCGAAGCCGACGTGCAACGCGCCATCGCTGAATCGAACGAGGCCGGAGTCGGAAGAGGGGAGATCTCGGCCGCCAAGCAGGCCAGCCTCAAACTGGAGCTCGCCCAACACTTCGCCAGCCAACGCGCCTTCGATCGCGCGCTCAAGGAGGCCGAGGCGGTGCGTAGCTTCAACAGTGTGGTGCACACCAGCTTCAACTCGCTGCACTCGCGTTTCGGCGAGCCGAGGAATCTCCGGAACTGGAAGCGGATGGTCGCCGAGACCATCGCGCACTCGAAGGCCGAGGGCTCGACCGCGCTGATTATCGACAAGCTGAAGCGCAAACTTCACGTCTACGCAGCCGGCACCCGGATCGCCAGCTTCGACGCCGACCTGGGAGCCAAAGGACTGAAGCAGAAGCTGCACTCGGGCGACCAGGCGACCCCGGAGGGACGCTACCGGGTCACCGAGGCGCGCGGTCCCGGCCGAACGAAGTTCTACAAGGCGCTGCTCCTCGACTATCCGAACGCCGCGGACCGCGCGCGCTACGCCTTTGGCAAGAGAAGCGGCGAAGTACCGCTGCGCGCCGGCATCGGCAGCCTGATCGAGATCCACGGCGACGGCGGCCAGGGCCGGGACTGGACCGACGGCTGCGTGGCCCTCCGCGACGGCGACATGGACAAGGTCTTCGCGCGCGCCCGGGTCGGCACCCCGGTGACGATCGTCGGGACCTTCTGAGAATGGATAGGATCGACCGGTGATTCCGACTCCGCCGCAGCCGCCAGATCCGCCATATCTGCTGATGGAGCCGCTGATCCCGCCGGACCCGGTTCCCCCGCCGCCCGCGCCGGTTCGCCCGCCGGAGGACCTCTATTCGGCGCCGCGCTCCGCCGGCTGGAAGTGGTTGCGGGTCTTCGCCATGGCGGCGCTCGCGGTGACCATCGTCGGCGCCGGCACCGCCCTCGGCCTGGCGCGCTATGGCGGCGCCTACGCTGCGCACACCTTCACTACCCTCCTCGACCTTCCCGATCCGGCTACCGTGAAGGGTGACCCGCTCGAGCGCATCGAAAAGATCGACACGCGCCTGGCGGCGCTCGCGCCGAAGGGGATCTACGTCGTCGTCGACACCCACAACAACCGGCTGCGGGTCTACAAGAGCGGCAAGCTCTTGCGCGAGGCGGTCTGCTCCACCGGCTCCGGCATCAAGCTGCGTGATCCGCGCGACGGCAAGGAGTGGTTCTTCGACACGCCCCAGGGCGAGTTCAAGATTCTGCGCAAGCAGAAGAACCCGATCTGGGTCAAGCCCGATTGGGCCTTCATCGAGGAGGGCTACCTGCCACCCAAGTACGGCCGTGACCGGGTGGACGATTTCTCGCTCGGCGACTACGGCCTCTACATGCGCGACGGCTACATCATCCACGGCACGATCTTCAAGACGCTGCTCGGCAAGCGGGTGACGCACGGCTGCATCCGTCTCGGCGACGAAGATCTCAAGTTCGTCTTCGACACGGTTCCGACGGACGCGCGTGTCTATCTCTACTAGGAGAACACGCGGCGGAGCGACGCGGCGAAGCGCCCTGGCGCTCGCGCTGCTCTGCGCCGCGCCGGCGCTCGCCCTGCCTGCCGCCGCGACCGCCGAAAGCCGTGACCTGCCGCCGCTCGCGCTTCTGCGGGCGAGCGAGTACGAGGCGGTGCTCGCCAAGGAGCCAAAGCTCTATCTGGTGCTCGACCCGGCAACGAAGCAGCTCGACATCAAGTCGCGCGCCATGGTGCTCGAGCGCGTGCCCTTGACCGACCTGCTGCTGCTCGAGTTCGAACCGCTGTTCTCGAAATCCAGGGCGCCGAGGCTCGGTGCGCCGGCGCTCTGGAAGGTGACGCAGGGCCCGGGCGACACCGACCGCGAGACGATCGCGCCGGTCGAGCTGCGCCCCTACTCCGAAGAGGAAGACAAGACGGAGCCCGTGCCGGCGGCAACTCCCGGAGCCGCCGCCGCACCCGCCAAGAAGAAGCCCGACGAGGTTCCCATCCCGACCAGCTACCGTGTCTCGATCGACAACGGCTGGCAGCTCTACGTCACCGCCGAGGCGCCGCAGTCGAGCCTCTATCGGCGCTTCGTCGCCTCGGTCCGCGACGGCTGGAGCCGCATGCGTGGCGAAGAGCCGCAGCACCCGCCGCTCATCACCCTCGTCGTCACTCCCGAAGGCGCCGCGCGCCTGCACCACCTCTTCCGCAGCGGCACCGAGATTCTCGTCCTGCCCTAGCCAAAGATGAAGTCCCTGCCCGGCTCGCCGGGCAATCGGCCAGCGTAGTGACGGCATAGACTGGGCGCATGAGCCCGCCCATGAACCGCATCGGAATTCGCGCCGAGGACAAGAACCGCTGGGAGCGCCGCGCGCCGCTGGTGCCTGATCATGTGCGCGAGCTCGTGGAGGTTCAGGGGCTGTCGTTCGCCCTCCAGCCCTCGCCGCGGCGCGCCTTCTCCGAGCTCGACTATGTCGAGGCCGGCGCCGTGGTCGACCCGGAGCTCGCCGGCTGCCGGGTCGTCCTCGGGGTGAAGGAGATTCCGCCGGAGAAGATCGAGGCGGGCAAGGTCTACGCCATCTTCCCGCACGTGCTCAAGGGCCAGGCGCACAACTTCCCGATGCTCGACCGGATGCGGGAGCTCGGCTGCACGCTGATCGACTACGAACAGATCGTCGACCGCCGCGGCCGCCGCCTGATCTTCTTCGGCCGTCACGCCGGCTATGCCGGCATGCTCGACTCGCTCTGGGCGCTCGGCGAGCGCCTCGCCGCCGAAGGCTTCTTCACGCCGCTCGAGCACTTGCGGCTCGCCCATCAGTACGCCAGCCTCGAAGAGGCCCTCCAGCATGTCGCCCGCGTCGGCGAGCACATCCGCCACGTCGGCCTGCCAGTCGGCCTGCGCCCGATCGTCGCCGCCTTCACCGGCTCGGGCAACGTGGCGCGCGGCGCGCAGGAAGTCTACGACCGCCTGCCGGTGCTCGAGGTCGATCCGCACGATCTGCGCGACTTCGCCGAGGACCGCGACCGCCCGCGCAACGCCGTCTACCGCACCGTGCTGACCCGCGCCGACCGCTACCGGCGGCGCGCGGGCGGTGGCTTCGACGCGCAGGAGCTCGCCGACCATCCGACGCGCTACGAGAGCGCGCTGGACGACCTCCTGCCGCACTTCACGCTGCTCATCCACGGCGCCTACTGGGAGCCGGGGCAGCCCGAGCTGGTGACGCGAGCGCAGCTCGAGCGGCTGCTCGAAGGCAGTGCGCAGCCGAAACTTCGCGTCCTCGGCGACATCACCTGCGACATCGGCGGCTCGATCGCCGCCACCGTCCGGACGACCGATCCGGGAGATCCAGTCTTCGTCTTCGACCCCCGGGAGACGCAGGTCCAGAAGGGAGTCGCACCGCCCGGCTTCGTCGTCATGGCGGTCGACAACCTGCCGTGCGAGCTGCCGGTCGAAGCCTCGCAGCATTTCGGCGACAGCCTCGTACGCTTCGTCGGCGCACTGGCGCGCTGCGACTGGGACGTGCCCTGGGAAGCGCTTCAGCTGCCGCGCGAGATCCACCAGGCGATCCTCGTCCATCGCGGCGTCCCGACGCCGCCCTACCCAACTCTGCAACAGCTGCCGCCAGCCGGCGGGCGCTCCTAGGAGCTCGCGATGCGCAACGTTCTCGTGCTCGGCGCCGGTCTGGTGGCTCGGCCGCTGCTCCACTACCTGCTCACCCACCACGAGTTCCGCCTCCTCGTCGCGACCGCCAACACCGAGCGCGCGAGCCAGGTGATGGGCGAACACCCGCGCGGCCGGGTGGTCGAGATCGACGTGCGCGACTCCGGCGCGCTCGCGCCGCTGGTCGCCGAGGCCGACGCGGTGGTGAGCCTCCTCCCGGCCGAGCTCAATCCGCTGGTGGCGCGCGAGTGCATCGCCGCCCGGCGCCCGCTGGTGAACACCAGCTACACCTCGCCGGCGATGCGCGCGCTCGACGGCGAGGCGACGGCGGCGGGCGTGCTGCTGCTCAACGAGATGGGCCTCGATCCGGGGATCGACCATATGTCGGCGGTCGCCACCCTGCGCCGCATCCGCTTCTCGGGCGGTGTCGTCACCCAGTTCTCGAGCTGCTGCGGCGGTTTCCCGGCGCTCGACGCCAACACCAATCCGTGGGGCTACAAGTTCTCCTGGAGCCCGCGCGCGGTGATGCTCGCTGGCCGCAACCGGGCGCGCTACCTGCGCGCCGGCGAGGCAGTGGAGATCCCCGGCCCCGAGCTCTTCGCGCACTCCTGGCCGCTCGGTATCGACGGCCTCGGCGTCTTCGAGATCTATCCGAATCGCGACAGCCTCGACTACGTCGAGCCCTACGGCCTCGGCGCCGCGGTCGACTTCTTTCGCGGCACCCTGCGCTACCCCGGCTGGTGCGCCACCATGCTCGCTACGGCGCAGCTCGGCCTGCTCGACATCGAAGTGGAGGATTGGCCCGAGGGGATGACTTACCGCGATCTGCTAACCCGGCGCGTGCCGGGCGGATCGGCGCGCGGCGCCACCCGCCGGGTCGCCGAGTTTCTCGCGCTCGACTCGGACTCCGAGGTCGTCGCGCGCCTCGAATGGGCCGGCCTGTTCTCCGACCGCCCACTCCCCGCGCTGCGCGCGAGTCCGCTCGATCTCTTCGGCAAGCGGCTCGAGCGCATGATGATGTATCAGCCCGGAGAACGCGACCTCGTCGCCATGCAGCATGTCGTGACGGTGGCCTATCCGGACGGCTCGCAGGAGGAGGTCCGGGCGAGCCTCGTCGCCCACGGCGACCCGTGGGGCGACACGGCGATGGCGCGCACGGTCTCGCTCACCGCCGGCATCGCGACGCGACTGATCCTCGAGCGCGGCTTTCAGGCGGTGGGGGTGCAAATCCCGACGCTGCGCGAGATCTACGAACCGGTGCTGGAAGAGCTCGCCGATCGCGGCATCGCCCTCTACGAGACGCGCCGCCGGAGCTTCCACAGCCCGTTCGCGGTCTGACCGTCGCCAGACCCGCGCCGATGCACTCCTCGCCGGCCGCGGCAAAGGAGCTGTTCATCACCCGCCGCCGCCCGCTGGCGGTTTTGCTACGATCACTGCTTCACCCCTCGGAGAGGCTCTCCCATGCCGCAGGCTGCTTCCACCGCTGTAGCGCTCGCCGCCGGCCTTGTTCTGACGCTGGTTACCGCAGTCTCCGCGGGCGCCGCTCCCGCGTCCGCGCCTTCAGGTACCCCGACGCAGGTGGTCATCACCGGCTCACTGCAGTCGGAGTTGGGCTGTGCTGGCGACTGGAACCCGGCCTGCGCCGCGACCGGCCTCAGCTACGACGCGAACGACGGCGTCTGGCAGGCGACGTTCATCGTTCCGGTGGGAACGTTCGCCTACATCGCGGCGATCGACGGCAGTTTCGCCGAGACCTACGGCCTGCACGGCGAGCCGGGCGGCGCCAACATCCCGTTGACCCTCGCCGCGCCGGCGCCGGTCAAGTTCTACTACAGCGACACGAGCCACTGGGTAACCGACAGCGTGAACACCCGCATTGCGAGCGTCCCGGGAAGCTTCCAGTCCGAGATCGGCTGTTCCAGCGACTGGCAGCCCGACTGCCTGCGCAGCTGGCTGCAAGACGTCGACGGTGACGGCATCGCCCGCCTGACGCTGCGCAACCTGCCGGCTGGCGCGTACGACGGCATGGTCACGATTGCCGAGAGCTGGAGCGAGAGCTACGGCCTGGGCGGCGTCCCGGGCGGCGCCAACATCCCGGTTACCGTGCCGTACAGCGACTATCAGAGCGATTTTTCCTACGACGACACCACGCACATT
Organism: Thermoanaerobaculia bacterium; assembly: GCA_039932055.1. GTDB lineage: Bacteria > Acidobacteriota > Thermoanaerobaculia > Multivoradales > JAGPDF01 > JAGPDF01. The sequence goes on along the minus strand of JBDTQT010000098.1, from coordinate 7,514 downwards.
CTGACGATCGTCTTCTCCCTTTTCTCCGACGGCTTCGAGGGCCGAGGCACCGGAGAGTGGAGCCTTGCCGTGCCGTGAGGTCGCCCGCAGGGCATTTGGACCCTGCAGGCTCTCACCTCGTCTGCCGCCCCATTCCGCCTGCCTCGACGTCCGCCTTCACTGCCGCGGGGAGCCCCGGGAGAGCGCTCGCGCAGTTTCCCGCGGCGCGCCAGGATCCGTTCGCTGCCTGCGGCGCGGGGTTGCCGAGCGCAATGGCGAAGGTAGGAGACGGTGCCCTCACTTTCGGCGGTGGGGTGCAGTGCATCGCCGCCGTAGGCTCTCCTCGGAAACAGTACCCACCCAGAGGGAGGTCGTCGTGAGCTCAGCGCTTCGTGTCTGCAAGGTTGTCGTACTGCTCGCAGCGGTGGCGGCGGCCGCCACGCCGGCCTTCGCCTTCGACTTCATCGTCACGCGCTACAACGACCCGGTGCCCGACGGCTGCCTCGCCGACGACTGCTCCCTGCGCGAGGCGGTCATCGCCGCGAATGCCGCCAGCGACAGCGACCGCATCCTCCTTTCGGCCGGCGTCTACACAATCACGCTCGTTGGCAGCGGTGAAGATTTCGCCGCCACCGGCGACCTCGACCTCAAAAACGATGTCGAGATCCTCGGCATCGGCGCCGGCATCACCATTCTCGACGCCGCGGGTCTCGGCGAGCAGCCCCTCGCGGCCAGTGTCAACGGGCGCGTCTTCGCCATCCGCAAGCTCACGGTGCGCAACAGCGACACCAGCGGCCTCTTCCTCGGGTCGGGCACCCAGACCGTCGAGGACTGCGAGATCCGCGACAACGGCAGCACTGGCGCCCACCACGGCATTGTGAGCGTCATTGGCAGCGTCGCGACGCTGCGTCGGGTCAGCCTGGTCGGCAACGCGGGCAGCGGGCTCTCGGCGACCCAGAGCTCCATCACCGCCGAAAACAGCACGTTCAGCGGCAATGGAACGTTCGATGTCTCGGTCAGTACGATGGTGGCCTTCTCCTGCACCCACTGCACCCTTTACGATCCAACCGACTCCGACCCGGAGTTCAAGGCGATCAACAGCCCGACGCTCACCATCGCCAACTCGATCGTCGCCGGCAACTGCAACCTGACCAACTCGACGCTGACCTCGCTCGGCGGCAACGTCGAGTCGGCGGCCAACACCTGCGGTTTCGGCCAGCCGACGGATCTGAACGGAGTGACCAGTGTGGCACTCGATCTCGCCGCCCTGGCCACCAACGGCGGCGAGACCCGCACCCACTTGCCCGGCGCCGCGAGCGTCGCCGTCGGCAACTCCCTGGATGCCCTCTGTCTTCCGACCGATCAACGCGGCGTCGCGCGCACGACCGACTGCGAATCGGGATCCGTCGAGCTCACCGCCGCCGCCGTCGCCACGCCGATTTTCTTCGACGGCTTCCTGCAGGGCGACACCGAGGCGTGGAGCGCCACGGTGCCGTGAAGCCGGAGGAAAGCTCATCGTCTCCGGGGACACGAAGTGCTGCGCGCTTCATGTCCCCGCTCCAAGCGGCTGGAGGCAGCAGCCGCCAGATGCCGGCGCCCGTTTACGTCCTTCTCCCTTGAAGAAGCAACCAACCGGGAGGACGTATGCGCCAAAGCAGCCAGAAGCGCCGTCGTGCACGCACCGCCGCTGGATCGAACGCCACCCATGCCGCCCTCGCCGGCCTTGCCGGAGTTACGGGCGAGGGGGTCTGGCTCACCGTTTCCGGGCACGGCTCCGGATTCCACGACTGCCCCCTCTGCCGCGAGCTCGGGCCCGACACCGAGGCTCTCGTCGGCATCCGCGAGGAGAGCCTGCCGGAACTCCTGCGCGCCGGCTGGATCGCGAACCTCCTCGATCTCGTCGGCCGGGACGCCACCGTCCGGGTGATGGGGCACGAGATGGAGAAGGAGCCCGTCGAAGAACTCTCGTTGGCGAGCTTCATCGCCCGCCTGGGCTACGAATAGGAGGTTCGTCCACCTCGTACGCAGCGTGGCAGCAGGCCTCAGCCCGGGTCGCGTGCGCCGCGCGCTCCCGGGCGATCGTCGAGCTCGCTCGCCAGATCGACGAAGCCGGGAGCCGAGGGGAAGTCGCTCACTCGCGCACCGCCACTTCCACTTGGACCGCCGCCTCGTGGCGCACCGGGAAGTTGCACGACGCAGCGATGAAACAGAGCTCGTGCGCTCTGGCGTGGAGCGTCTCGGCTTTCGCCCGCTTGCCTTCGTCCGCGATGGTGACCACCGGTCTCAGGACCACCTCGACGAACCGCCCGCCCCCCTTGCCGTCCTCGCGCATCGTCCCCACCGCGCGATCCTCGTAGGCAGTCACGACGATCCGTATTCGCGCGCAGAGCGCGAGGTAGGAGAGCATGTGGCAGGCAGAGAGAGCGGCAAGGAGGAGATCCTCCGGATTGTGCCGCGACGGGTCGCCCCGAAACGCCGGATCGGCCGACCCACCGAGGTCCGGCTCGCCGTCGATCCGGACGACGTGCTCGCGGCCGTAGGTCGCATAGTCGGCCGTCCCGTCGCCGTGGTTGCCCTCCCAGGTGAGGTGGGCCCGATACCGATGCTCGTGCCGGTCCGCGCTCGTGGATCCTGTGGCGCTCGTGGCGCTCGTGGTCCTCGTGGGGTTCGTGTCACGGGTCATGGGGGAGATCGTACAAGTCCCGTCGCCCGGATGCTTCGCTCCGGGACGAACCGTCCGGCCGTGGCCTCGAAAGTCCGCCTACGGCGTCACGAAGGACGACCAGAGCGTGGCGCGACCCTGCTCGAATCCGTCGGCAAAGATGTAGCTGTTCTCGAGGCGCAGGATGTAGGTGACCTGGGCAGGGGAGCTGCTGGGCGAAATCCCGACGATCACCGGCCGCCCGCTCCACAGCTCGAGATGGTCCGGCCGGTCGGACTCGACGTCGCCCGGGTCGTAGTCGAAGTCGTGGTCGGCAATGCCACCGCTGCCCCAGCTGGGATCCAGCGGAAAGTCTGACGTCGCGAAGCTCTGCCGGCGCGTGCGCAGCCCGTCGGAGGGGTCGCTGGGCAGGAACTCGGAGCTCGTCACCATGAGCCCGTTACCTTGCCCGGCAATCTGGGCCGGCAGGAGCGGGAGAACGAGCGTCGAGCCAGACGCACCGGCGGGGTCGATCGTACGCACGAACGAGCTGGTACCGCCGAGGATTCCGGCGGAGGCGAGCACCTTGCCGTCGCTCGCGATGTGGAGGTCGTCGGCCGTCGAGTCGGTCGCGTTCGACTGCACGATCGGCAGCACGCCGTCGCCGGAAAAGGCGCCGTCGAGACCGCCGCCAGGCAGGTAGCGGAAAAGGTAAAGGTCCGAATCGGTGGGGTCGCTCTCTTTGAATGGCGCCGCCAGCACGTAGATCCGGCCCCGTGCATCGAGCGCGAGATGCGCCTCACCGGAGAAGCCGTCGGTGCCGTTGGCGACGATCTCGAGCACGCCGTTGCCGTCGAAGCCGTTGTCGATCGCGCCTTCCGCGGTCAGCCCGAGGAGGAAGAGGCGCCCCTTGGAGAATGTCACCTGGGACCGTATGAGCAGGATCATGCGCGTGTCGGTGACCGCGAGGGTCGCTCGCCGGATCTGGGCGAGCCCCAGCACAGCGCACGATTCGGTGTCGCAGAACGACAGGTCGTCGAAGAAGGCGAGTCCCGCCGAGGCGAACTCTCCGTCGAGAGTGCAGCCGCCCGCCTGCCGGTTGAAGCGGGCGATGAAGGCGCGCTCGGTCGCCTCGGACCCCAGAAACGTGACCGCGCCAGCGACGAGCAGTTGCCCGGAATCGGAGAGGTCTGCCGCGAGACCGCGCGATTCGACCCCGAACGGAAAGATCAGGCTTGTCGGCAGCTCGCAGGAGAGCCCGGCGATTTCGCTCCCGCCGGTGTCGAACGCCCGCCAGGCGAGGTGGTTCTCGTTCGCGCCCCGCGTCCCGACGAGAAAGAGCTCGCGATCGCCCGGGACCACCGCGGTGGTGTAGGTGTCCAGCGCGGTGGGCCCCTGGACGATCTCCCACACCCGGAACCCGTTCCCGGCGAAGGTCGTATCGAAAGGCCCGCCACGAAATCGCGACGCAGCGCCGCAACAAACTGACTTTACGCCTTTCGCTGCTCCACCTTCGACACAGCGTGAGAGCGAGAGAAACCCCTCACCCTCTGCCGCTGTCAGCCCGGCGATGTCGGCGACATGCTCCGCCGCTTCGCCCTCGGCGGTCAGCCAGCGAGTGAGCGCCAGACCTCAAGGGACGCGCCGCATATCGGCCTGTTCGCTCGCAGCGCGCTAGGTTCGCGGGAGGATGACGCCACCGGTCGCTTGTTCATAGGCGCGCAGCAGACGTGTCAGTTGCGTCCGCTTCAGAACCAGCCGCTGGGTGAGGCCCCAGGGGCTGCGGCCCCGCTGGTACTTGAAATCGATCCACCGCGTCCGCGGGCTCGAATGGCGAAAGCTCTCCCAGAGCATCGGCAGATGGTCGCCGTCGGGCGCGAGGCCGACTATGTGCTGCACACTGATGCGATCGGGACCGCCGCGTCGCAACTTGCTGGTGATGCGCAGCGCGAGTCGACCGCACACGCACCTTCGGCGCAGCAGTCTCTGATCCCAGCCGCTGGGCGAAAGCTCATCCCAGATGAAGGCGGCGACGCTCCGCGAGTCGCAAACCGTCAACCAGGCCGCCCGCTCGCCGCAAGAAGTGCACTGCCACCCGTATCTCGCCATGGACGCCGCGACCTAGCGCTCGAACCCGGAGCTCACGACGCCCGCGTTCGCCCGGCTCAACAGCAGCCGCGGTCGAGAATGCACCGAAACCACAGGTTTCATCTCAGGACTCCTTGTCGAGCGGCAGTATCGAACGCGGCGGTCCGTGGGGCTCTGCCCGCCGACCATTCTCGCGCAACTCCGGCCACAACGAGTGTCCCCGCGCGCCGAGAGGCTTGCGGAAAGTCGGCCGCCACATCGCTGCCGCCATCTCTAGCGCCCGTGAAAAGCGCCCGGCACCACCGCCACCGCCGGGCCGTCCCCGCCGGGGAGCAGGCCGTCGGCCAGGTTCTCGGCGGCTTCCTCAGCCGCGGGCACGATGCGAAGCGAGCAGCACCTGGTCACGGTGGTACTCCAGGTACCGCATCTGACCGGGACGGAACGCGCCAAATTCGACCTCGCGGTCGACCGGCACACCCATGCGCTCGAGCGAGAGCGTGTGCGCAACGGGGGAGACGATCAGCCGGCCGTCTCCGCGGAAGGAGATGAATCCGCGATCGAAGAGGTGGTCGATCGAGGGAGTCAAGAGGAGCCCGTTGTCGCCGTCGAGGCGCTCGAAGTTGTCGCTGTCGCGCCACGGCTTGCAGTGGCTGGCGCGCAGGTGTTCCAGTCGATCCACCCCCGTGACCCGGCAGCGGTTCTCGTGATCCTGCACGCGCTCGCGGAAGAGCCCCTGGCCGCGGCGGGCGAGCACCAGGGCGGTTCTCTCGGTTTCCGGGATCGCGCTGTCGTCCTCGATCCGCCGCCGGAGATGCTCCTCCCACGTCACGAGCTCCGGATTCGCCGTCGCCGCATTCGCCAGGGCGAGCTCGGCGACCGTCTCGCTACGCGCAATCGCCTCAGCCTCACTGCTCACCAGGTGCGCGAGTTGGAGTGCGAGGAGCTCGGACAGCTCCGTCAGGTAGACGCTCTGGGACCCGCGGCCGTCGGGAGAGAGGGGCGAATACTTCTTCGGCAGCAGGGGGCGGAGGGTTGCCATCCACTCGACGGGCCGAACGGTGGTCAGCACCTCCTGCCAGGCGACATCCACCCGCCAGCCGACCTTCTCCCAGTTCCTCCCCGCGGACCCGAACTCCGGCGGCTGCGGGTTCTCGTAAGCGTGCGACATCGCGATGCCGAACGCCCGGATGCGGGTGTCCGCGAAAGAGAAGACGAGGTCTCCCGGCGACACCTCGCGCATCGACTCGTAGAACGGGTTGAGTGCCCCGTTCGACTTGCGCTTGGGCGACCAGAGATAGCCGCCGCGGAATTCCTGGCGGAAGGTCTGGTTCTGGTTCACCCACCAATAGCGCATATGCCGAGATTCCGCAGCGCGGTGAGGCTAGGAGTCGCCCCGCTGAAAGGCCTCTCCGGTCAGGATGCGGCAGAGCGCGAGGTTGATGTAGTAGTTCGAGCGCCCCACCTTCTGCTTGAGCAAAAAGCCGCCTTCCGCCAATCGGTCGAGATAGCGGGTGGCAGTCAGTCGCGACACCTTCAGGTCGTTCTGGATGAAATCGATCTTGGTGTAGGGGTGATTGAACAGGTTGTTGATCAAGTCCTGGCTGTAGAAGCGGTACTGCGCGCGGATGCGGTGCTTCATGTCGAGCAGGAGGGCCTTGATCGCTTCGATTGTGGCGACGCCTTCTCGAGCGGTCGCTTCCACCGCCTGAAGGATGTAGAGCACCCACTCCTCCCAGGCGTCGTCGTCGCGCGTCGTCTGCAGCAGGCGGTAATACTCGGACTTGGTGCGGACGATGTGCCGACTGAGGTAGAGCACCGGAATCTCGAGCAGCCCCTCCTTCACGAGGTAGAGCACGTTGACGATGCGCCCGGTGCGCCCGTTGCCGTCGTAGAACGGGTGGATGCTCTCGAACTGTTGATGTAGCAGCGCCATCTTGATCAGCGGATCGGCATCGAAGAGCAGGGCGTCGTTGATGAACTTCTCGAGATCGCTCATGAGACCCGGCAGGAGCTCGGGCGACGGCGGGGTGTAGACGACGCGGCCAGCGGAGTCCTTGAGCGCCGTACCCGGCACCTTGCGCAGCCCGGCCCGCTCGTTCTCCAGGGTCGCCTGAATCGACAGGATGTGATTCGTGGTCAGCAGCCCGTGCTGGCGCACCGCGTCGAACCCGACGCGCAACGCCTGGCGATAGCGGGCCACCTCCTTGGCAGCCGCACTGCCCGCCGCGTCGGGAAAAGTGGCCTGGCGGAAGAGCTCGTCATGGGTAGTGACGATGTTCTCGATCTCGGAGCTGTCCTTGGCCTCCTGGAGTCCCAGGGTGTGGATGAGAATCTCCTGATTCGGGATGGACGAAGCGACCCCCTTGAGCTCGGCCAGCTGACGGCTGGCAGCCGCAAGCCGCTTGAGGAGGACGGGAGTTTCGAAGCGCGCTGGGGAGAGGTGTTCCAGAGGCTGAAGGTCGGGCATGGCCGCTAGATTCCCGCGATATGCATAGAAAGTGGTGCATATCTATACATATTAGAAGGGAAATGTATACAGTCCGGCGTCCATGCCGCCGTCGCGCACGTCATCGCGCTCTTCCATCAGGCGAGAGATCAAGACAGCCGCCACCTCGTCTTCGTCACCGGCGTCCCCGGTGCAGGGAAGACCCTCGTCGGCCTGCAACTCGCCCACTCCGCCGCTCTCGAAGAGGGCTTTCGCGTCGGCAAGTGGTTCAACGACGGCCCGCAAAGCGCCCGCTCCTGCTGCCACCTCGACACCGTGATCACCGAGTTCCAGTGCCAAGGCCTCGAGCTCGACCTGCCG
>JBDTQT010000097.1:0-13932 GCA_039932055.1 Thermoanaerobaculia bacterium | reverse complement strand
CTGGTACCGGCAGAACGATCTGGAGATGCCGCAGTGGCTGCGGGAGGTGGAGCCAGAGCCGGCGAGGGCCGGAATGCCAGCGCTCGACCTGCACGACGTCATGTCACATGGCTCCCAGGTCCTAGACGTCGGGCGGCTTCAGGAAGCGGTTCTCGGGGCACGGCCATGAACGGGGGTCACGAAGGCCACACGGCGCAACCGGCGGGCGCGACGCCGCCGGAGAAGAGCATCAAGACTCCGGCCGACGGCGGCATGCCGACGGCGGCGCCCGACGAACCGCGGCCGGAAGTGAAGCAGCTGCAGCAGCTGCGACTCGTGCAAGCGACGTTGAAGCCGGTCTTCGAAGGGGAGCTGGCGTCCCAGCGCAAGCACGACGCGGAAGCACAGCGACTCATGGCGACCGACCCCAGGGGTCACATCGAGATGATGCGCGTGCCGCAGGAGCGCGCCGCGTCCGCTCGCGAGGTGCCCGCGCAGATCCTGCGGGAAGAGGCGAAGCTCTACACGTCGCTCGCCCCGGCGCTGGAAGCGGACCGGCAGAAGAGCCGTCCGGAGCCCGGGGTCGTGATGGCCGGCCACATCGCGATGGAACGTTGGACCCAGGCGGCCCTGCTGTCCCTGGGCGGCTGGCTCATCGCGAGTCCCTTCGCCCTCGGTTATCGAAGCGCGGCGCTGACGTGGAGCGACGTGGCCTCCGGGCTTCTCGTCATCGCCCTGGCCGCCTTCGCGCTCGCCGGCCGCGGGTGGGCGCCATGGGTCAACTCCCTCGTCGGCCTGTGGGTGATGTTCGCGCCGCTGGTTTTCTGGGCGCCGGACGCCGCTGCCTACGCGAACGATACGCTCGCGGGGGCGCTGGTCGTCGTATTCGCCCTCCTCGTTCCGATGCGGATGAGCGCGGAGGGGCCGGACGTGCCGGTCGGGTGGACGTACAGCCCGTCGAGCTGGCTCCAGCGCGCGCCGATCATCGCGCTCGGTTTTCTGGCGTTCTACCTGTCGCGCTACATGGCCGCCTTCCAGCTCGGCCACATCCAATCGGCGTGGGATCCCCTTTTCGGCGATGGAACCCGGCGCGTGCTGACGTCAGACGTGTCGCGCGCGTTCCCCATCTCCGACGCCGGGCTCGGGGCCTACGCGTACATGATCGAGATTCTCTCAGGCTTCATGGGCGACGCGCGCCGCTGGCGCACGATGCCCTGGATGGTGGCGCTCTTCGGGATCGCCGTCGTGCCGCTGGGCATCATCAGCACTGTTCTGATCGTCCTGCAGCCGCTCGCGGTCGGCGCCTGGTGCACGCTCTGCCTGACCTCCGCCGGGCTGATGCTGATCATGGTGGCGCTCTCTCTCGACGAGATCGTCGCCATGATCCAGTTCCTCGTCCAGTCCAAGCGCGAGGGCCGCTCCGCCTGGCGCACGTTCTGGGTCGGCGGAAATGCTCCAGTCGGGTTGAAGGACGACATCCTGTTATCGCGCCCGGAAGGAGGCGGCTGGAGGCAGATGGTCTGGGGCACGAGCGTCCCGTGGAACCTGCTCCTCGTCTCTCTCGTCGGAATCTGGCTCATGATGTCGCCAGCCGCGTTCGAGAGCGTCTCGCCGGCGGCCCATGCCGACCACCTGCTGGGCGCCCTGGTCGTGGTCGTCGCCGCCATCGCGATGGCGGAGGTCGGCCGAGCGGCGCGGTTCCTGAACATCCTTGTCGCGCTCGGCATCATCGCCGCCCCATGGATTCTGACGGGTGCGTCCACGTTCGCGCGCTGGAACGATCTGGCCGCCGGGCTGATCGTGATCGGACTCAGCGTGCGACGAGGCCCCATCCGCGAACGCTACGGAACATGGAACCGATTTATCGCGTGAACGCATTCGGAGGCGCCGGATCGAGGAGTCAGCATGTCAGCAACCCAACTTTCCCACGAACTCTGCGAGGGTATCCGCCACGGCGATCTTCTCGACCTCCTCGGAGCGGTCCGATGATGAGCTTCGGCGAAGCGTGTATGGCCGGACGGGTTGATGTCGACGGCGACCTGGCGGATCTGTTCTCTCTCGCCATGCGCAACGAGTTGACCTTCCCAGAACCGCGCAACGGCATCGCCCGCCGGTGCCCTCCTCGCCGACGGGTGCTTGATGCATCTGCATCGGGGGCGTCTAAGCAGCTTCTAATCCCCCCGGCCTATGTTTACGGGGAAGCATGTACTGCCGCTTCTGCCCGATGATGAACATCGGCAGCCAGCATCGTCACAACGGACACCAACTCAACTACCACAAAGGAAGGCCCGATCATGAAGAAAGACGCGGTTTGCGGCATGGACGTTAAGGACACCTCCCCACACAACAGTGCGCACGCCGGGCAGACCTACGTGTTCTGCTGCGCAAGCTGCAAGGCCACATTCGACAAGGAGCCCGCGCGCTACGTGGCCGCTGCCGGAGGGTCTGCGAAACCCGGTGGTCATCACCACGGCTGCTGCTAGACGAGAAAGAGTGGCATCATTATGAGAGCTATCGCACCCGTGACTCTGGGCGCTGCCGTCGGTATCGGCTCCGCCATCTCTTGGACCCTCTGTTCCATTCTCGTCGCGCTCGCGCCGGAGCCGATGCTGGCCACCGTCACAGGCAGCCTCTTTCACATCCGCTCCGGCAGCGTCGCGGTCGGCATGACCTGGAGCGGCTACTTCGTGGGCCTCGTCGGCTGGACCGTCGGAACGGGCGTCCTCGCCTGGATCTACGCGGTGCTCTACGACCGGATGCTCCCAGCGGGGCCGGCCTCCAGTAGCGCTCGAGGTTGAGGCCCTTTGGTTCGGCTCGACGAAAGCGATTGTAATGCCGTTCTATAAGAACGGAGACGCCCAGTGAAGGCCTTTCCACAACCGAAAGGAGAAACCATGTCAGCACATGCAGGACACGCCACAGAGACCACGGAAACACAACAAAAGAGCGCTGTCATCGCCATCTACGACACCCACGCCGAGGCGGAGAAGGCCGTACGCGCCCTCGAGAAGTCCGGATTCGACCTGAAGAGGCTGTCGATCGTCGGCAAGGACTATCAAACGGAAGAGCAGGTCGTCGGCTACTACACGACGGGCGACCGCATGAAAGCCTGGGGTAAGACAGGGGCTTTCTGGGGCGGAATCTGGGGGCTGCTGTTTGGGTCCGCGTTCTTCCTCATCCCGGGCATCGGGCCGCTCTTCGCCGCAGGACCGCTCGTCGGCTGGATCGTCGGTGCGCTCGAAGGTGCCGCGCTCGTTGGCGGGTTCAGCGCGCTGGGCGCGGCGCTGGCAAGCATCGGAATTCCGAAGGACAGCATTCTCGAGTATGAGACCCAGATCAAGATGGGCAAATACGTCGTCATCGCTCACGGCTCGGAAGCGGAAGTGAGCGATACCGAGCGTGCCCTCGCGGCGACGAAACATGAAAGCATCAAAAAGCATTCCTGCTGCGCCTAGCGAAGGCGAAGCACGAGGACTAGGCGAAAGGCGGGCAGTCATGCAATGGTTGGTGGCAAATTGGCCTTGGGTGCTGTTCGGTATCGCGTTCGTCGCAATGCATCTCTTCGGCCATGGATCTCATGGCGGGCACGGAGGTGGTAACCCTCAACCACCCGCCACTGAGAGCGCCCAAGGTGAAGCGCAGCGTCGCGTCGTGAATACGCCCGGGCACAACCACTGAAGTGCTCGTATGGGCTGAAAGGGGAACGGACATGGAATGGCAGACGGCGGACTGGTTCTTCATATTGATCTTTGTGGCCTTCGTCGCGGCGATCGTTTTCGGGTTTGTCCGAAAGGGACGCGGCGACCGTGGCAGCGCCGAGAGTCAACGACCGAGCGGAGCAGGAGAGGATCAGGAAACGCCTGGGCCGAGGATCAGCATGTGATCGGTCGCCTTCCGGATCGCGGCAAACTCCAACCTACCATCTTCCACTTGCCCGCGTGGCCTGGCACATAAGGCGCGCCGACGCGCGAGGGCCTTACAGGAGCAGAACGATGCTGAATATCAAGGTAGTCACATGGTCGCTCGGGCTCTTTACGGCGATCAGCTTCATCCTGTGCGTTCTCTATGGACTGGTCGTGCCGCCGAGTCTGCACATGTCCCAGGCGTTGGAGGCAGTCTTACCCGCTTTCAAGTGGCTGACCTTCTGGGGCTTCTGTCTGGGGTTGATCGAGAGCTTTCTTTACGGCGTTTATGCCGGTCTCGTGTTCGTCCCCATTCATAACTTCTTCGCGCGTCGCTGGGGCGTTACGGCCGCACAGCGCACGCGATGACCGCCAGCCCGCTATCAACGTGAAGAACTGTAACAAAGCGATAAAAGGAAATGCCCTCACTTTGGAGATGATCGCGATTGCCGCGAGCGTCTGCGCACTCGTGCGCTTGCAACTTGAAAAGAACAACCCCGGCTCATCTCCGATGATCTGATCGCGCGCGCTTTGTCATCCACGTCAGGAGGCGAGTCGATTTACGGAGACCGCATAGGACGACATCATGAAGAACGCGCGGTGCCACCTGTCGAGCGTCACGACCAGTCGCTCAAAGTGAAGCTGGCTGCCGTGATCAAGGCTTTCCGGTGACCTGCGAGACGCGGCGGAACGGTTCACACGTGATTTGGTGAAGAAGCACCTGGTCGTTCTGTTCGCCTCGCTGTTCGTCGTGATGATCGGATTTGGCATCACGTTGCCTGTGCTGCCGTTCTACGTCGAGCGGCTTGCCGTTAAGGGTGGCGGATCGCGCGCCGCGGTCGTCTTGCATGTGGGGCTGCTCACCGGCGTCTATGCCCTCATGCAGTTCGTCTTCGCGCCCGTCTGGGGGCGGTTGTCGGATCGCACGGGAAGGCGACCCCTGGTTCTGTTCGGGATTGGCGGGTACGTCGTCAGCCAGGTTCTCTTCGGTCTCTCCATGTCTCTCTGGCTCCTCTACGTCGCACGCGTTCTCGGGGGCATCCTGTCCTCGGCGACACTGCCCGCCTCAGCGGCCTACGTCGCCGACATGACCGGGGACGACGAGCGTGGCCGCGGCATGGCTTGGCTCGGCGCGGCGGTGAGCCTTGGCTTCGTGGTCGGCCCGGCACTCGGCGGAATGCTGACTCTCACAGACTTTCACTTCAGGGCGAGCTTCGGCCACTTTCGGATCGACGCGTTTTCAGTCCCCTTCTTCGCGGCCGCGGCGCTGGGTGTGCTCACGCTCTTCGCCGCGATGAGGTGGTTGCCGGAGTCGCTGCCGGCCCACCCCGCGCTTCGGTCACTGGACGGAAAGGCGAACGTGGGCTGGCGTGACCGGGCGCCACGTCTCGGGCCGCTCCTCGGTCTCACTCTTGCCGCACAGCTCGCTCTCGCGATGTTCGAGGCGACGTTTCCCCTCTACGCCCAGTCGATCCTCCGTTACGGTCCTGGACAGGTGGCCGCCGTGTTCGTCGTGTGCGGGCTCGTGATGACGGTTTGCCAGGTCTGGGCCGTGAACGTCTTCGCCGGTCGCCTCGCCGAGATGTGGCAGATCGCGGCCGGCTTCGGCGTCATGGGACTGGGTCTTGGGCTTCTCGTTTTGGGCCGTTCGAAGCTCTCCGTTTTCGTCTTCGTCGGCATCCTCGCTCTGGGTTTGTCGTTCATCTCGCCGAATCTGGCGGCGCTGATCTCGAAGCGGGGCGGGCGGGACCGTGTCGGCCAGAGGCTCGGCGCCCAAAATGCCGCGAACAGCCTCGGTCAGGCGATCGGCCCGCTGCTGGGGGGCGCGTTGTTCCTCTGGCAGGCCCGAGCGGCTTATATCGTGTCCAGTTCATTGCTGCTCATCGTGGCACTCCTCGTCTCGTCGTGGGCCACGCAGCACCGCGGGCCAGGTAAAGCAGAACGATTGGAGTCTTAATGTGCTTCTCTGCATCAGCCAGTTTCATCGCCGGCACGTCATTATCCGGGATTGGAGTGGCGACACTCAGAAAGGTCGAGGCCAGGGCGGAGATACCCTTCGCGTTGATTCCGCTGCTATTCGGGCTCCAGCAGCTCATCGAAGGCGTAATCTGGCTGACCTTCGCGGGTGACGCGCCGGTCCTCCGTCAGGCGATGATCTACGCGTATTCGGGATTCTCGCATGTGCTCTGGCCGATCTATGTGCCGTTCGCGGTCTACCTTCTCGAGCCGATACGATGGCGGCGGACGGCGATCGCGGCATTCCAGGTTGTCGGTCTCGCAGTGGGCTTATCCCTGCTGTACTTCATCGTGACTCGCCCCGTGCTCGCGGAGCTTGCCGGAAAGCACATCGTGTATGTGCAACCGCACTTCTTCCTGTTTCCCGGTCAGATCTTCCTGTATCTGGCGGCCACATGTATCGTGTGCTTCTTCTCGAGCCACAGGTTCGTCAATCTCTTTGGTGTTGTCCTTCTCGCCTCGTTCATCGCGGCCTACGCCATTCACGCGGCCACGCTGGTCTCCGTGTGGTGCTTCTTCGCGGCGATCTTGAGCGTGGTCGTATACGTCCACCTGCGATTCCGCCGCCTGGGAGGGTTCCCGCGGTCACCTCTGCCGCCGGCTGAGGCGATTGGATGAGAGCTTTATTTTCGCGGCGTGCTCTTCTGTGGGGCTCCGGGCTTCGCGGGCTTGCCCATGTCGTGCCCCGCGTGCGGGTCGGACTTTGCCGGAGCGCTCGGCTTTGCCGCATCGGGTTTCGCGGGAGCGCTTGGCTTGGCCGCACCGGGCTTTTCGGGCATCCCCGGGGTGTGTCCAGAATGTTCGCGCATGGTGATCTCCTTTATCCGGCGATGCAAGTGTGGAGCGTCTCTGTGTGGCGTCTCCGAACAACGGGAGGCTCAAGATTACACCATAAGCCCTCGACGCGGCGTCGCTCTGACGTGACTCCTCTCCGATGAGCGCGAGCCCGCGGGCCGGTCAACCCGCTGAAGCGTCGATGCTGGTGAATGTTCCCCGGCTGATGACCGCGTACTACTCGCTGCGGCCAAACCCCGCCGTGCGTGAACATCGCGTGACCTTCGGGACCTCCGGCCACCGCGGCTCCTCTTTCGAGAGCTCCTTCAACGAGGCTCACATCCTCGCCATCAGCCAGGCGATTTGCCTCTATCGGCAGGAGCAGCGGGTCGATGGGCCTCTCTTCCTCGGCATCGATACGCACGCCCTCTCCGAGTCGGCCTTCGCCAGCGCCCTCGAGGTGCTGGCGGCCAACGGCGTCGAGGTGATGATCGACGACAAGGACGGCTACACGCCCAGCCCGGTCGTCTCGCACGCGATCCTGACCTACAACCGCGGCCGGAAGGGCGGCCTCGCCGACGGAATCGTCGTCACGCCCTCGCACAACCCGCCCGAGGACGGCGGTTTCAAGTACAACCCGCCGAACGGTGGTCCCGCAGGGACCGAGGTCACTCGTTGGATCGAGGAGAAGGCCAACGCGCTGCTCGCAGACGACCTCAGAGGCGTCAAGCGGATCCCGTTCGAACGGGCGCGCCGCGCCTCCACCACGCACCTCCACGATTACTCGGGCGCCTACATCAGCGACCTCCCGGAGGTCGTCGACGTCGGCGTCCTGCGCGAGGCCCGGCTCAAGCTCGGCGTCGACCCGCTCGGCGGCGCCGGCGTCCAGTACTGGGGCCTGATCGCCGAACGGCACAAATTCCAGCTGACGGTCGTGAGCGATGTCGTCGATCCCACGTTCCGCTTCATGACCGTCGACTGGGACGGGAAGATCCGCATGGACCCCTCGTCGCCCTACGCGATGCGGCGGCTGATCGGTCTCGGGGATAACTTCGATGTGGCCTGGGCGTGCGATACCGACCACGACCGGCACGGAATCGTGGCGGGGAACGCGGGTCTCCTGAATCCGAACCACTACCTCGCGGTTGCGATCTCGTATCTCTTCTCCCACCGGACCGAATGGCCGAAAGGCGCCGCCATTGGCAAGACGATGGTGAGCAGCGGCATGATCGATCGCGTTGCCGCTCGACTCGGGCGCCGGCTGGTGGAGGTGCCGGTCGGATTCAAGTGGTTCGTGGAGGGGCTCCTCGACGGCTCGCTGGGCTTTGCCGGCGAAGAGAGCGCCGGCGCTTCCTTCCTCCGTCGTGACGGCTCGGTGTGGACCACCGACAAGGACGGGATCGTCCTCGGCCTCCTGTCCGCCGAGATGACGGCCGTAACGGGTCGGGACCCGGGCGAGCTCTACCGGGAGCTCACACGGGAGTTCGGCGAGCCGGCCTACCGGCGCATCGACTCGCCGGCCACGCCGGAGCAGAAGGCGGTCCTGGCGCAGCTCTCGCCGAAGCAGGTCGAGGCCACCGAGCTCGCGGGTGAGCCGATCACGAGCAAGCTCACCGAGGCGCCCGGCGGCCATGACCCCCTGGGTGGAATCAAAGTCATGACGAAGAGCGGCTGGTTCGCGGCGCGCCCTTCCGGCACCGAGGACATCTACAAACTCTACGCGGAGAGCTTTCAGGGTGAGGACCACCTGCAGCGAATCCTGTCCGAGGCGCAGGCTCTCATCGCCGCGATCTTCTCGGGAACGGCCGCCGTGTGATGAGTGGCGCCATGAATTTGGGCTACCCGAAGCCACTCTACATCCTGCCGTTCGACCATCGCGCGTCTTTCGAGACGGGGATGTATGGCTGGAAAGGCGCGCTCACCGCGGAGCAGACTGCCCGGATCGAGGCCACCAAACGGGTGATCTACGACGGGTTCACAGCCGCGGTGGCGGGCGGCGCGCCGAAGGACAAGGCGGGCATCCTCGTCGACGAGCAGTTCGGAGCCGCCATCCTGCGCGACGCGACGGGCAACGGTCACATCACGTGCGCCCCTGCGGAGAAGAGCGGACAGGACGAGTTCGACTTCGAGTTCGGCGAAGACTTTGCCCGGCACATCGAGGAGTTCGCGCCGACGTTCTGCAAGGTGCTCGTGCGCTACAACCCCGAAGGCGATGCGGCCTTGAACCGTCGCCAGGCCGCGCGGCTCCGGCGATTGTCCGAGTACCTACTTGGGAGCCGCTCGAAGTACATGTTCGAGCTACTCGTTCCCGCCACGCCAGAGCAGCTCCAGGGCTTCGGCCAGGACAAGCAGGCGTTCGACCTCCAGCTCCGGCCGTCGCTCATGGTGCGGGCCATCCGCGAACTCCAGGACGCGGGGGTCGAACCGGATGTCTGGAAGGTCGAAGGTCTCGACGCACGGGAAGCCCTCGTAAGGGTCGCCGAAGCGGCGCGGCGGGACGGGCGACGGGACGTGGGTTGCATCGTCCTGGGGCGGGCGGAGAACGAAGAGCGCGTCCATGCGTGGCTCGCGACGGCGGCCACCGTGCGGGGCTTCATCGGCTTCGCGGTAGGTCGCACGACCTTCTGGGACGCACTGCTCGCCTGGCGTGACGGGAAGATGTCTCGCGAGGAGACGGTGGCGGAGATCGCCCGGCGATACCGGCAGTGGGTGGACGTATTCGAGCCGGCGCGGGCGGCAATGAGCCGTTCCCACGGCTCGGCAACCGACGGCGAGGCGAACGGCAGTGGTTCCGCAACGACATGATGAGGAGTACGCAATGACATCGACGATCGAGACACGACCCGCAGCGGACCTGGGACTAATCGGACTGGGCGTGATGGGTGAGAACCTCGCGCTGAACGTGACGGATCACGGCTTCAGGGTGGCGCTCTGGGATCGCACCGAGGCGAAGGTCGCCCGCCTGATCCAGAGAGCGGACGGGAACCGCAAATGGACCGGCACGAAGACGCTGGAGGAATTCGCCGCCGCGCTCGGCCGGCCGCGCCGTATCGTCCTCATGATCAAGGCCGGCGCTCCGGTGGACGAGATGCTGGAGAAGCTGAAGTCGGTCCTCTCATCCGACGATGTGGTGATCGACGGCGGCAACTCCTTCTTTGCGGACACCCAGCGCCGCGAGGCTGCCCTGCGCGAGCGGGGCGTGCGCTTCGTCGGTATGGGAGTCTCCGGCGGCGAGGAGGGCGCGCGGTACGGGCCGTCGTTGATGCCTGGTGGCGCCCGTTCCGCCTACGATCACCTCAAGCCGATCCTCGAGGCGATCGCCGCGAAGACCGACTCGGGGCCGTGCGTGACCTACGTCGGGCCGGATGGCGCGGGCCATTTCGTGAAGATGGTCCACAACGGCATCGAATACGGCGTCATGCAGTTGATCGCCGAATCGTACGACCTCTTTCGCCGGGCGCTGGATCTCTCGGCGACGGAGACTGCGGACGTCTTCGCCCGGTGGAACCGCGGTCCGATGGAGTCGTACCTGATCGACATCGCCTCGCAGGTGCTCGCCGTGCGCGATCCCGAAACCGGACACCCGCTGGTCGAGATGATCCTCGATCAGGCGGGCCAGAAGGGCACGGGCAAGTGGACCGCGCAGGTCGCGCTCGATCTGGGCGTGCCGATCCCGACGATCGCAGCCGCCATCGATGCACGCGTCCTGTCCAGCATGAAGGCCGAGCGGGTGCGTGCCAGCGAGCAGCTCGCGAGCGCCGGCACCCATGACGTCACGGGCGACACGGATGAGCTCGTCGCCGCAATCGGCCGTGCGCTCGCGGCGGCGACGATCTGCGCCTACACGCAAGGCATGGCGCTCTTGCGCGTCGCCTCGGCCGAGCACGGGTGGCACGTCGACCTGCGCGAGATCGCGCGCATCTGGAAAGGTGGCTGCATCATCCGCGCGCGCCTGCTCGACACCATCATGCAGGCGTTCGAGGGCGCTCCAGATCTGCCGAACCTCCTGCTCGACGCCGAGATCCAATCGCGGGTTATGGAGGCGGAACGCCCCTGGCGACGCACGGTGCAGATAGCGGTGGAGCACGGGATCCCCGTACCCGCCCTGGCGGCGTCGCTGGCGTATTTCGACAGTTACCGCACGGCCCGGCTGCCGCAGAACCTCACGCAGGCCCAGCGCGACTACTTCGGCGCTCACACGTATCAGCGCACCGATCGGCCGGAGGCGGGGTTCGTGCACCCGGACTGGCAGGCGCTCATCGCAGCGGCCGCGACGGGGAGCACAACGTGACGGCCACGGTGCATGCCGCGCCGCCGGAGCAGATCACCCGGCCGCCGCTGCGCGAGGCGGAGGCCTGTACGCTGATCATCTTCGGCGCGACCGGCGATCTCTCGCGACGGAAGCTCCTGCCCGCGCTGTACGATCTGCAGTGCGCCGGCGGCATGAGCAGCCGGTGCGAGATCATCGGCACGGGGCGCACGCCTCTCACTGACGAGACATTTCGCGGCCGGGTGCGCGAGGCCTTCTCGGATATGAAGGACAGGCCGCACACGAGCGGCGCCCGTTGGCGGGAGTTCGAGCAGCGGCTGCACTATCTCGCCGGAGATCCAAGCGACGTGGCGTCGTATCCGCGCCTCGCCGCGGATCTCGACGCCAGACGGCAGGCTGGGGGAAACCCGAACCGCCTTTTCTACATCGCGACGCCAACATCGCTCGTTAGGCCGATCATCGAGGGCCTCGGCGCCGCCGGGCTGGCGAAGAACGACGCCGGCTGGTCGCGCATCGTGATCGAGAAGCCGTTTGGCCGCGACCTTCAGTCGGGCAGGGAACTCAACCGCGTCGTCAACGGCGTGTTCGCCGAGGAGGCGGTCTTCCGGATCGATCACTATCTCGGGAAAGAGACGGTGCAGAACATCCTGGTCTTTCGTTTCGGCAACACGATGCTCGAGCCGGTCTGGAACCGGAACTATATCGACTACGTGGAGATCACCGCCGCCGAGACGCTCGGGGTTGAATCCCGCGCCGCGTTCTACGAGGAGACCGGCGCCCTGCGCGACATGGTGACCAATCATCTGTTGCAGTTGCTGACGCTGATCGCCATGGAACCGCCGGTAGCGCTCGATGCGGGTGCGCTTCGCGACCAGAAGGTACAGCTCCTGCGCGCGATTCGCCCCATGACGGTTGCGGAGGTGAAACACCGGACTGTCCGCGGGCAGTACGACGCGGGAGCGGTCGGCGGGCAGCACGTCGCCGCATACCGGGAGGAGACTGGCGTTCAGGCGCGCTCCAACACGGAGACCTACGCCGCCATCGATTTTCGGATCGACAACTGGCGCTGGGAAGGAGTGCCGTTCTACGTGCGTACCGGGAAGCGCCTGGCGCACTCGCGAAGCGAGGTAGTGGTGCATTTCAAACGGACGCCGCAGGCGCTGTTCGCGCACGCGCCGGAGACCTACCTGGCGCCGAACCAGATCGCGCTGCGGATCCAGCCCGACGAAGGCATCACCATCGCCTTCGCGGCGAAGCGGCCGGGCGACGATCTGCGGTCCATCGGCGTGGAGGCGGACTTCTCGTATGCGGAGAGCTTTGGCGGGAAGGCGCCGAACGCGTACGCGACGCTGCTGTTGGACGTGATGCACGGCGACCCGACCCGGTTCACCCGGCGCGACGAAGTGGACGCCGAGTGGCGGATCATCACGCCGATCGAGGAGGCGTGGGCGGAGCTGCCGCCGCCGGTGTTCCCGAATTACGAAGCGGGGAGCGACGGGCCCGCAGAGGCGAAGGAGCTGGTCGTCAGGGGCGGGCACCAGTGGCGCCCGATTGCCCCGCCACGGGCCGGCGGCGCGGGGGCCGCGTGACCAAAGTCCCCGCTGACGCGATGCGACACGCCCGCGCAGCCCTGAAGCGGGCATCCGAGAGGGGCACGCATCTCTTCTCGAATGGGCGCTACGCGGTCATGCTCACGGCGGGAGGCTCGGGATACAGCCGCTGGGGCGATCTGGCCATCACCCGTTGGCGCGAGGATGTGACCTGCGACGTGGGGGGCACGTACATCTTCCTGCGCGACGCGGACAGCGGTGAGTGTTGGTCGGCTGGCTACCAACCGCGGGGCGGCGAGCCGGACAGCTATGCGGCGGCGTTCACAGAGGATCGAGCGGAGTTCGTGCGCCGGGACGGTTCGATCGCGTCCCGGCTCGAGGTGATCGTCTCCGCGGAGGACGATGCCGAAGTCCGCTGCGTGACGCTCACGAACCTTGGCTCCCGCACCCGCGAGATCGAGCTGACGTCGTACGCCGAGGTCGTGCTGGCGCCGCCGGCGGCGGATGCCGCGCACCCCGCCTTTTCCAACTTATTCGTCCGCACCGAGTGCATCCCAGAGCGGGAGACCCTGCTTGCGATGCGCCGGCCCCGCGCCCCGGATGAGGCGCCACCGTGGCTGGCCCACGTGCTGGCTGTCGATGGCGAGACCGTTGGCGCGCTGCAATGGGAAACCGACCGGGCGCAGTTCCTTGGGCGTGGGCGCGGCATCCGGAGTCCGGTCTCGGTGATCGACGGGCGGGCGCTTTCCAATACCTCCGGCCCCGTGCTCGATCCGGTCGTCAGTCTCCGGCGCCGGGTGCGCGTTGGGCCCGGTCAGCGCGTGCGGGTGACCTTCTCCACGGTGGTGGCACCGGCGCGCGAAGCGGTGCTGGACCTCGCGGGCAAGTATCACGATGTGGCGGCGTTCGAGCGCTCCGCCACACTGGGGCGGGCCCGGGCCCTGGAGCAGCTGCACCGTCTTGGGATTGGAGTGGATGAGGCCCGGCTCTTCCAGAGCCTCGCCAGCTCCATTCTCTACTCGGATCCGGCGCTGCGGGGCGCCCCGGAGGTGCTCTCGCGGCAGACCGGCGGCCCGGCGGCCTTGTGGGCCCACGGGATCTCGGGCGACCACCCGATCGTGCTGGTCGAGATCGACGAGCCGGAGGACGTCGAGATCGTGGGACAGCTGCTCCGCGCGCATGAGTACTGGCGGACGAAATGTCTGGCGGTCGATCTGGTCATCCTGAACGACCAGGCGCCTTCCGATGCACGGGAGCTGCAGGGGGTGCTGGAGATGCTGGTCCGCCCGAGTCAGTCCGCGGCGCACGGGGAGGGAGACAAGTCACAGGGCAGCGTATTCATCCTGCGTGCGGATCAGGTCACGGCGCCGCAGCGAGACGTGCTGACATCCGTGGCGCGCGCGGTGCTGTCGGGCCGCCGTGGCACGCTCGCCGAACAGAT
>JBDTQT010000096.1:0-14032 GCA_039932055.1 Thermoanaerobaculia bacterium | reverse complement strand
ATCTGCTCGAGCGGGCGGCCCTGGACGCGGGCCTGATTCTCCTGGTACCAGGCGGAGACGTCGGCGTCGGTCACTTCGCCGATCTTGGCCTGGATCTCGGCCTGCTGCAGGGCGAGAACGTCGATGCCGCGGGCGGCCGCTTCGGTCTCCATGAGCTTCTGCTCGACGAGCCGGTCGAGACCCTGCTCGAGGAGTTGCTGGCGCTGCTGCTCGAGCTTCTGCAGCTGCGGGGCGAGCATCGTCTCGAGGTCGGCCATGGTCAACGTCTTGCCGTTGACTTCGGCGACCGGTGCGTTCTTGTCGGCGGCAGGCGCGGCAGCCGCCGGCTTGGCGGCTGCATTGCTCTTCTCGCCGGCGCAGGCCGGCAGCACGAAGCCGACCAGGCCGAGCAGGGCGAGCGACGCCATGGCGGCGAAGGCGCGGGGCTGTTTCATCGCTTGCGGGGAATGACTCATTGCAGTGGTTCTCCTCTGGGTTTGCTCCGGTGGGGCACGGACCGCCGGAATGGCGTTGGGCGGCTGGAATGCAAGTCGAAAGCCAGTCAGGAAGTCTACCCGAGATCCCGAGATCGCCGCACGCCGCGGCGAACCGTCGGATTTCGTACAATTCCGCCCTGAGGCGGGTCTTTCGGCCCGGCTCTATTTTTTGACCCCAAAAACTCCGAGGAGACCCCCGATGCGTATCCGCCTGCTTTCGTCCCTGCTCGTTCTTCTGGCTGCCTCCGCCGTCACCCCTGCCGTCGCCGAGACCTGCGAGATGACCTCCTACGGCGCCGGCGTGACACTGACCGCGCCCACGGCCATCGCGGCGATCCTCGACCAGCCCGCCGCCTTCACCGGCAAGGAAGTGCGCATCCAGGGTCAGGTCCACGAGGTCTGCGCGATGGCCGGGTGCTGGATGGAGATTCAGGCGGCGGACGGCGACCGCGTGCTCAAAGTCAAGGTGAAGGACGGGGACATCGTCTTCCCGGTGGCCGCGCGCGGCAAGCAGGCGGTGGCACAGGGCAAGGTCGAAGACCTCGAGATGAGTCGTTCCAAGTACATCCAGTTCCGCGAGCATGCGGCGAAGGAGATGGGGGAGAAGTTCGACGCGGCGAGCCTTCAGGGCGATGGCCCGTTTCACGTCTATCAGCTCGCCGGCACCGGCGCCGAGATCTGCAAGTAGCGCCTCGACGCCCGCGATCGCCGCTGCGCGCTGACAAGCTGTGTTCGAGCCCCAGAAGCGAAAAGACCGGTAGAGGGAAAAGCCCGCTTGCCGGGGTGGTGTCGGGTTGCGGCAGCCATCACTGCTTCCTGGTGCGGCCTGACGCGCCAGCCGAAGTCGTTTTGGCGTCCAGCCGGCGCCGGGTCTTGCAATCCCTTTACTGAGCTTTTTCTGCTGTTCGGATATAAACCGATTGCCGGGAGTCGGGCCCGGCTCCGGGCGCGTTCCGGCTATGCTAGCCGCCTCCCATGAAACGTCCTCCGGCGACGGTGGTCGTCTTTCTCCTGGCCCTCGGCCTCTATGCCGCGACGACCCACAGGCGGGTCTTCATCGCCGGCAACGACGCCTCGCGCTGGGCGGCGATCGAGTCGTTGGTCGACTTCGGTTCGGCGAGTGTCGAGCCGTCGCGCTTCGCCGCCAACATCGACCGGATCCGCATCGCCGGGCGCGACTACTCGAACAAGCCGCCGCTGCTGACGCTCGCCGGCGCGGCGATCTATGCCGCCCTGCAAGCGCTCTTCGGCTGGACGCTCGCCGGCGCCGGCGCGGCGAGTGTCCTCTACTGGGTGACGCTGCTGCTCGTCGGAGTGCCGAGCGCCTGGCTCGTGGCGCGATTCTTCGCCGCGATCGGACGCTTCCCGGCGCTCGGGCAGGGCTGGCGTGGCCTGCTCACCGTCGCCCTGGGTGCCGGGACGCTGCTCTTCACCTACTCGACCACGATCAACAACCACACGGTTGCGGCCGCCCTGCTCTTCGCGGCCTGCATCGCTGCGCTCGACGGCCGCGGCTTCGGCAGCGGCCTCGCCGTGGGACTGGCCGCGGCGGTCGATCTGCTCCCGGGGCTCGGCCTGGCGCCGGTATTCGCCTGGATGCTGGTGCGGAGCGGCTCTGCGCCCGCACTGCGTCGCTTCGCGGCCGGCCTGGGGGTCTGCCTGGCGATCAGCGCCGCCGCCAACTTTGCCATCCACGGTTCTCTCTTGCCGGCCAAGCTGGTTGCCGGAGCCGTCGACCTCTCGGCGCAGGCGGGCCCTGCGGCCGGGGGAGTGGTGCTGCCGCAGAGTCCCGCCTATCCGCTGGAGATCCTCGTCGGCGGGCACGGGCTCTTCGCGGTCTCGCCGGTCCTGCTCTGGGGGGCCTGGGGACTGGCGCTCGCCTGCCGACGCTCGTCGCCAGCCCTGCCCTTCGGCCCGCCGGGCGACGTCACGATCTGGCGGCTCCTCGCCTGTGGATTGGCCTTGCAGTTCGCCGGCCACGCTGCGCTTGCCGGCTCCTATGGCGGCTGGTCCTACGGTTACCGCTACCTGCTGCCGATCCAGCCGCTGCTGCTCCTGTGCGCGCCGCTGGCGCTCACCGAAGCCCGCTCCCGCTCGCGCGCGCTCTTCAAGGCGGTTCTGCCGGTATCGATTCTGTTCGCGGCGCTCGGGGCCTACCACCCTTGGCCGCCGGCGTTCGAACAGGAGTCCTCCGGGCATCCGGTGGCCCGCCTGGTGCACAATCCGATCGGTGGCAACGCCGCCGCCTGGCTGGCGACGCACGCCCCGGAGAGCGCCCTCGCCGGCTGGGCAGCGCACCGTTTCGTCAGTCCAGAGGCGGAGATGCAGCGGCGCTATTTCGCGCTCTTTTTCGGCAGTAAAGGGGACCTCGTCACGATGAGAAAGTTCGCGGATTGACTCGCCGGGACAGTCCGGAGGAGAGGGCGCCAGCGCCGCCGGCGGCCCGCATGGCTTCGCCCAAGGCCCAGCGGACGATGCCAGCCTCCCTGATCTTCTTCGGTGACCGCTTCGCCGCGATCGACAAACCGGCGGGCTTGTCGTTGCGCACCTCGCGCGCCGATCCGCACAGCGCGGCGCGCGGTCTGGTCGAAGCGCTGCGTTTCCGTGACCGCGAGCTCTTCGCCGGCCGCGAGCCCCAGCTCGTGCACCGGCTGGACGAGTCGACGAGCGGCGTCGTGCTGGTTGCCCTCGATGTCGATATCCACCGCGAGCTCGTCGGCCGGTTCGCCGCCCGGCAGGCGGAGAAGCGCTATCTGGCGCTGGTCTGGGGACACCCGCGCCCGGCGGCCGGAGTCTGGGAAGCCCGGCTGGGTCCGGACCGGAAAGACCGCCGGCGGATGAAGGTCGACCCCGAGGGTCGGCCGGCGTTGACCGAGTACCGGACGCTCGCCCGGGCGGCACATGTCGCACTGCTCGAGCTCAGGCCGCGCACCGGCCGAACCCATCAGCTGCGGGTCCACCTCGCGGCCGCCGGACATCCGATCGTCGGCGACGATCTCTACGGCGGACCGCGCGAGCACGGCATCCGATCGCCCGCCCTGCGGTCCGCCCTGGCGCCGGGCCGTTCGCTCCTGCACGCCTTTCGGCTGACGATCCCCGGTCTCGAGCCGGAGTCATTCGAAGCGCCGCTGCCGGCCGATTTCGCTGCGGCCCTGGCTGCCTGTCGAATAACTTTCGAGATCGCCCTTGCAATTCCTGAAAAGCCGTGAAAGACTACTTGGCAATACACGCCGGACACAGTTATATCCTCCCTCCTCATTTGATCCAGCACACCCAATACCTTTCTATTTTTGAGGTCCATCGCGGACCTCGCATCAGCGCTCCGCTTTCGCGGATCGCGACTTATCCACATGCAGTTGCAGCAAGGAGTCACGCATGACCGAACAGGGCACAGTGAAGTGGTTCAACAACGAGAAGGGCTTTGGTTTCATCTCGCGCGAGAGCGGTCCGGACGTTTTCGTCCATCACACCGCGATCACCGCCGAGGGTTACCGCTCCCTGAACGAGGGCGACCGGGTTTCTTTCGAGGTCGTCGAGGGTCAGAAGGGTCTGCAGGCCCGCAACGTCGTTCGCATCTGAGCAGCCGTTCCGCAAAGAGAACATTGATCTGATGACGTTCATCCTGGCGAGCCGGCAGTTCGCGGTGAGCCGTGCAGATTTCGTATTCGTCGGCCCAAGATGGGCCGGTGGCAAGGTCGGCTTCGGAACGAAGCCGAGCATCACTAACCAGTAGGTGTAAGGAGCAGGGCATGACCGAGCAGGGCGCAGTCAAGTGGTTCAACAACGAGAAGGGGTTTGGCTTTATTTCGCGTGAGAGTGGTCCGGACGTTTTCGTCCATCACACCGCGATCCTCGCCGAGGGATATCGCTCCCTCAACGAAGGAGACCGAGTCTCCTTCGAAGTGGTGGAGGGCCAGAAGGGCCTGCAGGCGCGGAACGTCGTCCGCATCTGACGCAGCCCCACTCTTTTAGCTTTCAATCGATCGCCCCATCCGCTCGCGGCCGGGGCGTTTTTTTTGCCCGCGCGCACGCGCCTGATTGGCGTGCTCGCTCGTCAGGAAGAGACACGGACGACGACGACGGTGAGGTCGTCGAGGAGCTCGCTGTCGCCGCGGAAGAAGGCGAGATGCGACAGGACGGCCTGTTCGACTTCGCGTGGGCGCGGGTCGCGGCGCGCGGCGGAGGCGAACGCTTCGACCAGGCGCTGCTCGCCGAACGGCCGGCCGCGCGGGTCGGTCGCCTCGAGCAGGCCGTCGGTGACGAACAGCCAGAGGTCGCCGGGCTCCAGGTGCTCCTGGCGCTGCGGAAAGCTCGGCGGCAGGCGCGTGCCGAGCGGCGGCGAGCTGGCCTCGAGGACAATGACTTTCCCCGTCTGCGCGCAGAAGCGCATCGCCGGCGGGTGCCCGGCGGTCACGACCTGCACCATCCCGGCGGTGCGGTCGAAGAGCGCCACGACCAGGCTCATGAAGAGGCGCGAGACGCCGCTGTCGCGCACCAGAATGTTCAAGCGCTCGACGACGGCCCGGGGCTCGGCGAGGTCGGCGCGCAGCAGGTGCAGTCCGGCGCGTACGCCGGAGAGCAGGAGTCCACTCGCGACACCGTGGCCGGCGACGTCGCCGACCACGACCACCACCCGTTGTGGATCGACCGTAAGGAAGTCGTAATAGTCGCCGCCGACCTCGGTCGCCGGGAGCGACATCCCCTGGAGCTCCAGCCAGCCGACCTCAGGGGCCGAAGACGGCAGCATGGCGAGCTGAATCGCGCGTGCATCCTCGAGCTCCTCGCGCATGCGCGAGCTCTCGCGTTCGCGTGATGCAGCGACGCTCCATTCGGCGACGAAACGTCCGGCCTGTCGACGCGTCATCGCCCAGCCGATCCAGGCGGCCAGCGCGTTGATCATCACGATGCCGAAGAACGGCCCCCAGAAAGAATCGGGAGCCTCCTCCAGGCCGCCGGCGAGAATGCGAATCCCGGCAATGCCCGCGGCGCCCACCGCGAGCAGGGCGGTGTCGCTGCCGCGCAGGCGCAGGAGAAGGAGGAGGAGAGGGCAGAGGAAGGCGGCGGCGAGCATCACCATCGGGAAGAGGGTGGTGACCGCCATCCAGAGAGTGAACCCGGCAGCGAGGAAGGAAAGGAGCAGCGGGTGGAATCCGTGCCGCCAGCGGTCGCGCCGCAGTCCCAGGATTCCGACGACGAGCAGCGCCAGGGCGAGCGCCGCCCCCGCGGCCCGCAGCAGGTCGCCGCGACTGAGCTCGACGATCGTCATGGCGAAAGCCACCGGGGCGAAGCCCCACAGGAGGGGTTTCACGACCGCTGCGTTGCGCTCGTCGCGCCAGCGCTGGACGGCGTCGGCGCGCGGCAGCGCGGCGAGCTCGTGGAGCGGGAGGGATCGCACAGCGGGGTCTACTGCGGCTGGCTTCCGGTGGTGCCGGGCGCCGCAGGTGCGCCGCTCGCCGGTGGCGGATCCCAGGACAATGCCGTTCCGGCGGGGAGCTTCTCGAGCCGCGCGAGGCGGGCGATGTCGCGCGGATCCTGCCAGCGCATCTCGAGAGTGAAAGCGATGCGGTCGCCCGGCGCCAGTCCATCGAGCATCGACGCCGGCAGGTCGGGCGCCAGCGTGAACGGCATCGTCATCGCCTCCATCCCGACGACCTTGCCACCTTCGTCGCGGAAGCCGGGAACGGCCTCGTGCCGGATCACGATCTCGCGTTCGCCGGGCCGGGGAAGGCGCGCGATCTCGCCGCGCATCGCATAGCTCTCGACGGGGCCACTCGCCACCTCCGGTCGGCGACTGCAGGCGGCAAGCGCGAGGACGGCGCCGACGGCGATCAGAGTGGTGAAGCGGCTCTTGAAAGAGTGGTGTCGCATGTGCGGAGACTATCAACTGTCGCCGCCGCAGCAGGGAGATGGTGAGCAATGCAGGCTAGAATCCGCTGGTGCATCTCTCCTCCCACTGGGGCAAACGAACGCGCAGCGTCGAAGAGCGCCACTTCCTCTCCGGGCCCGCCTGGCGGCTGACCGAGCTGCGCCGGATCTTCCGTATCTTCTTCGAGTTTCTGCGCGGCTTCCGGCACCTGCACTTCGTCGGCCCCTGCGTGACCGTTTTCGGCTCGGCGCGCTTTCCCGAGGGCCATCGCTACTACGAACTGGCGAGGGAGGTCGGCAGGCTCGCGTCAGAGGCCGGCTTCACGGTGATGACCGGCGGCGGACCGGGAGTGATGGAAGGGGCCAACCGCGGCGCGCGCGATGCCGGGGGGCGCTCGGTCGGCTGCAATATCGAGCTGCCGCACGAGCAGAATCCGAATCCCTACGTCGACTATTTCCTCGAGTTCCGCTACTTTTTCGTGCGCAAAGTAATGCTGGTCAAGTACTCCTACGGCTTCATCGTTCTTCCGGGAGGCTTCGGGACTCTGGACGAGATCTTCGAGACGGCGACTCTCATTCAGACGGGGAAGATCCCCGGCTTTCCACTGGTCCTCATGGGCAGTGAATACTGGAAAGACCTCTTCGAGCTGCTGCGCGATCGGATGGTGAAGGAGGGGACGATCGACGCCGCTGACGTCGATCGTCTCCAGCTGACCGACTCGCCGGAGCAGGCCATGGCGATCGTCGAGAAGCACGCCCGCGAAGTCGCGCACTTGCGGTTGGTGCCGCGGCCGCGGCGTATCCTCGGCGAGCGCAAAGTCAAAGCCGGCGCGAACGACCCGAAGTCGGCGCCTCCGAGCTGACCCCGTCAGCCGTGGCGCGATCTCCGAGGGAATCGTTCGAAGAAGCCCTCGCCACCCTCCGCGACCGGCTGGGGGAGCGTCTCGTAGCCGAGCGCCAGCTCGCTCCGGATGTGGCCCGACAGGTCGACCTTCTGCCGCCGCCACCCTCAGCGCTCGCCACGGCGCTCGCCGCGCAGGGCATCGAGCGTCTGTGGTCGCATCAGGTCGAAGCGATCACCGCCGCGCGGGCACGAAAGAACGTGCTCGTTACCACCGCCACCGCCTCGGGAAAGTCGCTGGTCTTCCAGCTTCCGGTGCTCGAAGAGGCGCTCGCCGGCGGGCCGGGCCGGGCGATCTTCCTCTTTCCGTTGAAGGCCCTGGGTCAGGATCAGCGCGGCAAGCTGCTGACGCTGGCGCAGTCGGCCGGCCTCGGGGCCGACGAGTTTTCCTGCGAGATCTACGACGGCGACACTCCGGCGGCGAAGCGCGCGGCCATTCGCCGGCGTCCGCCCCAGGTCCTGGTTACCAACCCGGACATGCTCCACCTCGGGATTCTCGCCCACCCGGGAAACTGGCCGGAGTTGTTGGCGAATCTGAAGTGGATCGTGCTCGACGAGCTGCATGTCTACCGCGGCCTCTTCGGCTCCCATTTCCACCACGTGCTGCAGCGCCTGCTGCGGCTGGCGCGGGCGCATGGCGCCAATCCGACGATCATCGCCTCCTCGGCGACCGCCCAGAATGCCCGTGAGTTCGCCGAGCTCCTCGCCGCAGAACCGTTCGTCGAAGTGACCGGATCCGGGGCGCCTCGCGAAGCGCGCCGGATCTTCCTCGTCCGTGCCGAGGCGAGCCCCTACACGGTGGCGCTCGACATTCTGACGACGCTCGTCGGGGCCGGGCAGAAGACCATCGCCTTCACCAAGGCGCGGCGGATCACCGAGCTCCTCTATGGGTGGCTGCAGCGCAAGGACCGCGTTCTCGCGCGCCGGGTAGCCTGCTATCGCGCCGGATTCCTTCCCGAGGAACGGCGCGAGATCGAGGGCAAGCTGGTCTCCGGCGAGCTCGATGCGGTGATCTCGACTTCGGCGCTCGAGCTCGGCATCGACATCGGCGGGCTCGACGCCTGCCTGCTGGTCGGCTTTCCCGGCAGCATGATGGCCACCTGGCAGCGCTCGGGCCGGGTCGGCCGACGGGGGAGGGAGTCGCTCACCGCGCTCGTGGCGCTTCCGGACGCGCTCGACCAGTATCTGCTCGAGCATCCCGACGAGCTCCTCGCGCGGCCCTGCGAGCCGCTGCTCTTCGACCCCGAGAACGAGCCGGTGGCGCGGGCGCACCTCGAGTGCGCCGCCGCCGAGCTGCCGCTGTCGCGCACGGCCGACGCGCGCTATCTCGAGCGCCACGCCGCGGTCGTCGGGGATCTCCTGCGTGAAGGTGTTCTGGCAGCAGTGGACGGTGGCGACCTCGTCGCCCGGCGGCGCCGGCCGCAGCGCGACGTCAACCTGCGCGGCACCGGCGCGACTTTCGCGATTGTCGATCGCGCCCGCGGCGCGACCATCGGTACGCTCGACGGCATGCGGGTTTTCAGCGAGGGGCATCCCGGCGCGGTCTACCTCCACTACGGCCGCCAGTACGAGGTGGCCGAGCTCGACCTCGTCAAGCGGCGCGTGATCGTCCAACCAGCCGAGGTCGACTATTTCACCGCACCGCTGTCGCGCAAGGAGACCGAGATCCTCGAAGTGCTGGAAGAGCGCGAAGCCGGGGGGCTTCAGGCGGCGCTCGGGCGGCTGAGAATCACCGAGCAGGTCACCGGCTTCGAGCGCAAGCGCACCCAGGGGCAAGAGGTCATCGACCAGCAGGCGCTCGAGCTGCCGCCGACGGTCATGGAATGCGTCGGACTCTGGTTCCGGACGCCGGGCGAGCTTGCCCTCGAGCTCGCCGCGAAAGGGCGCCACCTGCTCGGTTCGCTCCACGCCGTCGAGCACGCGACGATCGGTCTCTTCCCGCTGCTCGCGCTGTGCGATCGCAACGACCTCGGCGGCATCTCGCTCGCCTTTCATCCCCAGCTTGATGGCGCCGGCGTCTTCGTCTACGAGGGGCATCCCGGCGGCATGGGGATTGCGAAGAAAGGCTTCCGCGAGCTCGAAATGCTGCTCGCCAAGGTGCGCGACCATGTCGCGCTCTGCGCCTGCGAGGAGGGCTGCCCGAGCTGCATTCAGAGCCCCAAGTGCGGCAACGGCAACCGCCCGCTCGACAAGCGTGGCGCCGTCGACTTGCTGAGCATGATGCTGGATCCAGAGCGTCCCCCGAGCTCGCGCGAGCGAGCTCCGATCACGATTGCCGCGGTGCACGAAGTTGCGCCGCCGTTGCGGGCCGGGGTCCCGCGAAGGAAAAAAGCTTCAGTAAAGGAAAGCTCCTCCGTTCCGCACCCTGCAGGTACAGCTCCGTCGCTGTCCGGGCCCGAGATTGTCGAGCTGCCACCGCCCTCGCTTTACCGAGAAGGCGCTGAGACGGTCGAGAATGCGCCTCGCGCGGAGCGCGGCAACTTCGTTCCCGTCGGACGCCGGGCTGGGCCGACGCTGCTCTTCGACATCGAGACGCTGCGTTCTGCAGCGGAAGTGGGAGGCTGGAACAGGGCGCACCGGATGGGAATCGCGCTGGCCGTGGTCTGCCATCTCGAGCAGGGGAGGTTCGAGACCTTCCTGGAGCCGCGAGCGGGCGAGCTGGCTGCGCTGCTCAAATCGGCTGGCTTGGTGATCGGTTTCAATAGCCGGCGCTTCGACTACGCAGTGCTCGCGGGCTATACCGGCGAGGACTACGCCCGGACCCTGCCGACGCTCGACCTGCTCGACACCATGGTCGAGCGACTGGGCCGGCGAGTGAGCCTCGACCACCTTACCCAGGAGACGCTGGGCGCAAGCAAGAGCGCCGACGGCTTGCAGAGCCTGCGCTGGGTGAAGGAGGGCCGCTTCGACCTGATCGAGGAGTACTGCCGGCGCGACGTCGAGCTGCTGCGCGACCTGTATCTCTTCGGGCGCCGCGAAGGCCATGTCTGGATCGCCGACCGCAGTGGCCGGGTCCAGGTGCCAGTGGACTGGTAGCCGGATGGAGCCCGGAATTCAGCCGAGCTCGAGGTCGGTCAGGCCGAATCGGCGATCGTCGCAGAGCAACGGCTGGCGCGCGAGGCGCGCCGTGGCGTAGGCGAGGCAGTCGCCGAAATCGAGTGCGGCCTCGTGTTGTCCTTCGCCGAAGCGCTGGTGGGCGTCGAGCGCGGCGCGGAAGTGGGCATCGGAGAACGGCACAATCTGGAGATCGAACTCCTGGACGAAGCGCGCCAGCATGCCGTGAACCTCGCGTCCAGCCTCACGCGCCAGGAGCAGGCTCGCCTCGGCGAGGGTCGGCGCGCCGATGCCGGCGAAAGAAGCGCTCGCCAGGCTGTCGATCAGTCGTTCGCAGCCTTTCCTGCGAAGAAAAATCGACGTGACGGCAGATGCGTCCACGATCACGCGGGAAGTTGCCTCGGAAGCGACGCGATTCAGTGCTTCTCGGTGCGCCGGCTGGCCGAACGCGCCCGGATCACCGACCAGACTTCGCGCTCGAGGAACGAGCGTAGCTCGTCGCCGCGATTCTCGCGTATCACCTGAAAAGCGAGGCGCTGTTTGCGCTCCTCGAGCGCCCGGCGGATCGCTTCCGTCTTCGACTCCCCGGTCAACTGCGACAACTCGAGCGCCAGGTTCTCGACCGATGCGTTCTTGATGTTCAACGCCATGCCGCGGCCCTCCCGATGATTGGAGGAACAATAGGTAGAAAGGTGTAATTTGTCAACCGTGGTGTAAAGCGGCGCCGGTGTTGGACCCCCGAGCGGAACCGACAGTGCTCCGACCCGGGCGCGAAGCGGCGCTCAGCTCTGGCGCAGGCTGGTGATGAGGCGCTCGAGGTCGCCGGGTAGAGGCGTGACAAACTTCATCGCGCGGCCGTCGGCGGGGTGGCGGAAGGCCAACTCAGCGGCGTGGAGCGCGAGGCGGCCGAGATCGGGGCGCAGCGGAGCCGCGCCACCGCCGGCGAAGTAGAGGCTGTCGCCGAGCACCGGATGCCCCGCAGCGGCGAGGTGGATGCGGATCTGATGTGTGCGTCCGCTTTCGAGTGCGACGCGCAGCCGGGTCGCGCCGGCGAGGCGCTCGACGAGGCGCCAGTGGGTGACGGAGGGCTTCCCTGCCTCGCCCGGGTGTGCCACCCAGCGCTTGCGCATCAGGCCGTCGCCGATCAGCGCCTGGTCGAAGGTGCCCGACTCGCCGGCGAGCTCGCCAGCGGCGATCACGTCGTAGATCCGCGACATCGAGCGATCGAGAAGTTGCGCCGAGAGCGAGGTCTCGCCACGGCGGCTGGTCGCGAATGCCACCAGACCCGAGGTGTCGCGATCGAGCCGATGGACCACCGCCAGGAACGGCCGATGCCCGCGGCTCTTTGTCACCTGCAGGGCGATCCGGGAGAGCAGCGTGTCCTTCTCCCGCTCCGGGGTCGGCATCGACAGCAGACCGGCCGGTTTCGCCGCGACCGCGACGTCGTCATCGGCATGCAGGAGCTCGACCTTGAGCCAGGCCGGCGTGCGGTCGGCCCGGCGTTGGCGATCCCACTCGACCTTTGCCGGGGGTTCGACCCAGAAGCCCGGAT
Organism: Thermoanaerobaculia bacterium; assembly: GCA_039932055.1. Classification (GTDB taxonomy): domain Bacteria; phylum Acidobacteriota; class Thermoanaerobaculia; order Multivoradales; family JAGPDF01; genus JAGPDF01. Next base: position 2,184 of record JBDTQT010000096.1, on the reverse strand, counting down.
CCCGCTGGACCTCGCCGTCGACCAGCACCTGACCCTCGGTCACGGCGCGCTTGGCGCGGCTGAACGAGAGCCCGTCGGCGAGCTGCTGGACGGCGCGCGCCAGGCGCTGGCGGCCGGCAGGGGAGGCCGGCGGTTCGGGGGAAGTCGTCATGTCGCCGTCATCCTATGGCCGGAAGGCGCTGCGGGCACGTTTCCAGTGGTCCAGCAATTCGTGCCGGCACCGTCTGACCTGCGTCATACCAGCGCCGGCGGAAGTGATGCTCTCATGGTGCCGACGGCGGTCCGTAGCGGTCCGCCGCAGAAGTCAGGAGAGTACGATGAGAACCCGAACCGCTCTTGCGCGGCGCGTCGCCGCCCTGGTCTGCAGCCTGCCGATACTCGCAGCGGCCGTGGCCGCTGCTGCAGCCGTGCCGCAGTTCCAGGTCGATGGGCGCACCTTCGGCATGCCCGAAGCGCAGATTTTCGAGGATCCCTATACCGGACCACCCGTGGTCGGGGAATACGTCACCATGCTGCCCAACCTTGCACCGCTGCCGGCCGGGAACCGCACCCACAAGGTGCGCTTCGACATCATCGCCCGGGAGATCGAGGTCGCTGCCGACATACGCTATCGCGCCTGGACTTTCGGTGGCACGGTGCCGGGACCTGTCCTGCACGTGCGCGAAGGCGACCGGGTCGACTTCACCATGAAAAACCGCTCCGCCGAAGTCGTCGCGATCACCGCGCCCGAGGTTGCCGGCTCGCCGTACCTCGAGCGCCTCGCGGCTCTCGACCCCCAGAAGGCGCTTCCGATCGCCCAGCCAATGCGGCATTCGATCGATTTCCACGCCGGAACCGTTGCCGCCTCCGACAAGTGGCGCGGAATCGAGCCGGGCCAGGCGATCCACTTCGAATGGATGGCCAACTACCCGGGTGTCTATCTCTATCACTGCGGCACACCGCCGATCTTGCAGCACATGTCCCAGGGACAGTACGGAGTGGTCGTGGTCTCCCCGCGGGACGGCTATCCCACCGACTCCGAGGTCGACCGGGAATATGTGATCGTGCAGTCGGAGTTCTATCTCAAGGAGTCCGAGGCGCAGACCCACGAGGGCGACCAGACCGATTTCAAGGACCCCGGCAAGGTCCTCTATGAAGTCGACTACGACGCGGCGATGCACAAGCAGCCGCTGGTGGTGGCCTTCAACGGCCATCAGCGCTCGCTGATCGATTCTCCGCTCACCACGTTGCCGGGCGAGCGGGTCAGGCTCTACGTGCTGAACGTCGGCCCGACCGATACTTCGAGCTTTCACGTCGTCGGGGTGATCTTCGACAAGGTCTGGTACGAGGGGAATCCCCATAACGAGTGGCGGGGCATGCAGACCGTGCTGCTGGGGGCCTCGAACGGGGCCGTGATGGAGTTCATCGTGCCGGAGGAGGGAGACTACGTTATTGTTGATCATGAGTTTGCCGACGCGCAGAAGGGTGCGCTCGGCAGAATCAGAGCGGGCCATCCGGGTCCGGGCGCGAAAGATGGGCACTGACAACCTACCCAAATCGAGGAGCGAATCATGAAAAAGAGTCTTGGACGTAGCGCGGTCGTCGGCGGTGTGCTTGCCGCCCTGCTGGCAGTCGGAGTGTCGGCCACGGCCTCGGCCGCGGAGCCGCGGCTGGTGAAAATGAAGGCGACGGATGCGATGCAGTACGACGTCAAGACCATCCAGGCGACGCCGGGCGAGTCACTCAAGGTGACCCTGACCGCTGTCAGCGCGATGGCGAAGGCGGAGATGGCGCACAACTTCGTGCTGCTGGCCAAGGGCACGAACGCGGACTCCTTTGCGATGGAGGCGGCGATGGCCCGGGACAACGGCTACATTCCGAAGGGCAAGGCGGCCGCCATCCTCGCGCAGACGACGTTCGCCGGCGGCGGCGAGACCGTCGAAGTGACCTTCAACGCGCCGAAGGAGCCGGGCGAGTACATGTATATCTGCACCTTCCCCGGCCACTACGTCGGCGGAATGAAGGGCAAGCTGATCGTCAAGTAACCAGGCGACGCGGCCGCGCTGCGCGGTCGCGGATGCTGGCCTCTGACGGGCCCGGTGGTGCGCGCGAATGGCGCGTCCGCCGGGCCCGGGTCTTTTTTGCCCGATTCAGAGCATCATGCTCGCGAGATTCGCGAGCTCGCTGCGTTCGCCCTTCTCGAGC
>JBDTQT010000095.1:0-14035 GCA_039932055.1 Thermoanaerobaculia bacterium | reverse complement strand
CCCACGGCGCCGAGGCCGACAAGATCGTCTTCCGCTGCGACATCGACAACCTCTTCCTCACGCCGTCCGGTCCGATCCCGCCGAATCCCTCGGAGCTTCTGTCGTCGGAGCGCATGGGGGAGTTCCTCAAGTTCGTCCGCAGCCAGTTCGACATGGTGATCATCGACTCGGCGCCGACCCTCGCGGTGACCGACGGCATCCTCATCGGCGCCCAGTCGGACGGCGTCGTCCTCTGTCTGCGCGCCGGCTACGTCCAGAAGCGCGACGCCAAGAGCTGCCGCGACCGTCTGCTGCAGGCCGAGGTGAAACTCCTCGGCGTCGTCCTCAACCGCCACCAGGGGATCGAAGGGCGCTACCGCAGCAGCGGCTATAGCGGTTCCTACGGCGCCTACGGCGCGACCGAGGCGGCTTACGGCATGCCGGAACTGGAGCCTGCGGACACCGGCGCCGCTGCAGCCCCCCTCCCCAAGGTGGGCAAGAAGAAGGAAGTGGCGGCGCTTTGATCGATCTCCATCTGCATCTCCTTCCCGGCGTCGACGACGGCGCCCAGACCCTCGAGCAGGCTCTGGCGATGGCGCGCCTCGCCGCCGCCGACGGCTGCACCGCGCTCGTCGCGACGCCGCACCAGCGCCGCGACGAGTGGTCGAACGACGACGCGCGCCGCCTCGCCGACCGGCTGGCGGAGCTCGCCTCGCGTCTGCCGGGCGACGGGCAGGAAAGCCTGCCGCAGTCGTCGCTTGATGAGCAGCGGACGCTGCCGCAGCTCTTTCTCGGCGGCGAGATCCGGGTCGACTCCGAGCTCCTCGCCGACCTCGCCAAGCCGGGGCGCTCCGGCGTGCTCGCGCTCGCCGGCTCGCGCTATCTGCTGCTCGAGTTCGAGCCCTCCGGGCTCGGGCCGGACCCGGTCGAGATCGTCCAGGAGCTCCTCGCCGAGGGCTGGTGGCCGATCGTCGCCCACCCCGAGGTCATACCTTCCTTCTGGGAGAGTGCGGACGACCCGCTCGCCCGTCTGGTCGAGGCCGGAGCGCTCTTTCAGGTGACCGCCATGAGCGTCACCGGCGAGTTCGGCAAGGGGGCGAAGGGGCGGGCCTGGGAGCTGCTGCGCGCCGGCTGCGTGCAGTTCGTGGCCAGCGATTCGCATCGCCCCGACTGGCGCCCACCCGGCCTCTCCGCCGCCCGCAAAGTGTTGGCGCGCGAGCTCGGCGAGGCGCTGGCCACGGACCTGACGGAGAGGAATCCGCGTGCAGTGGTGGAGAATCGGCAGCTCATGAGCGCCGCTCCCGTGCCGCTGCGCGCCGTTCCGGGAGCCGGACGATGAGCGCGCGACCGGGCGGCTTCCCGGCCGTCCTGCGCCCTCTCCTGACGGTTGTTCTCGGCCTGCTGGCTGCGTCGGTAGCCTTCGCCCAGGCGGCTCCCGACGCCTTCTATCTCGCTCTGCTGCGCGACGGCAAGGCGGAGATGCTGCGCGGCGACGCCTTGGCGGCGAAGAAGAGCTTCCGCCTCGCTTCCTTCGGCTTCCTCGAGCATCCGGTGCTGCTCGCCGAGGGACTCGTCCGCCTGGGACTCGCGGAGTCGGCGCTCAACGACCAGGAAGAGTTCGTCGCCACCTTCACGCGTCTGGCGGAAGTCGAGGAGCGCTTTGCGGCCTACGCCCCCGCGGCGCTTTCCGCCGACGAGCGCCGCGCGTTCGAGGAGAAGGCGCTGCAGTGGGTGACCCCCGAAGTTTTGCGGTCGCTGCCCAGCTTCGCGCCGCTCCTTGCCCGCAAGACCGAGGTCGACTTCGCCAAGCTGGCGCCCCGCGAGCGCACCCGCGAGCTCGAAAAGCGCAGCGCGGCGGAGCCAGAGAATCCTCGTTGGAAGGTTCTTCTGGCCCGGGACGAGGCGGCCGCGGAACGCTGGCCGAAGGCTCTCGCCCGGCTCGAAGGCGTTTCCGACAGTGCCGAGGAGGGCACTGCCGGCTGTCTCCGCGGGCAGGCGCTCGCCCGGCTGAAGCGCTGCGAAGAGGCGGTCGTTGCGCTCGGCGCCTGCGCCTCGGCCTCCGCGGACGCGCTTCTCGCCGAGGCCCAGCTCACCTGTCTCGTCACCCTCGAGCGCGCCGACGCCGCGCGCGCCTTCGCCGCCCAGCTCGTCCGGCCCGCGACCGAGGCGCCGGCGGTGCGCAAAGCGATCGCGCGTATTCCGCAGCCGCCGGCGGTGAAGCCGGTCGTCCCGGCGCCGGCGGGAGTCCAGGAAGAGAAAAGACCGGTAAAGGAAGAAAAGAGGCCGGCGAAGGAGAAGGCGCCAGCCCCGGTGAAGACCGCTGCACCCGCCGCGACATCTGCGAAACCGGTCGCTCCGGCGCTGGGCCCTTCGTCGCCGGCCGCGGCGACGAAGAACGAATCCAGGCTGACAACCGAGGACGAGCGCAACCTCGCCGAGGCGCGCCGCATGCTGAAGACGGTCGAGAACCGTGACGAGCTGCGGCGCGGTGTCGCGCTCATCCAGCCGGTCGCTGACCGCCTGCCGGAGCGCGCCGATCTGCAACTGCTGGCCGGCGAGATCGCCTACCGCGCGGGGCTCTGGACGACCGGTGCCGACTACTTTCGCCGGTCGACGCCCGGGGGCAAGGGGCCCAGCGAACCGACCCTGCGTTTCTACTACGCCGTCTGCCTCTATGAGGCCGGCGACCTCGCCGCAGCGGCCGAAGTCGCTTCCGCCGGGCTCGAGCAGCTGCAGCGGCCGCCGTTCGTCGAGAGCTACCTGCAGAAGATCCGCGCCGCCCGTCCTTGACCTGACCGCCAGAATCCCCTAGTCTGCACTTGAGTATTTGGGGGATCACTGCATGCAAGCAAGGCGATTCAAGGTGTTCGGACTTCTGTTTCTGGCGGCGGGGCTTGCCGTTCCGGCCGTTGCGCAGCAGACCTCCGTCACGCTGGGGCCGCTCGCCTGCCTGCCGCAGAAGGGCAACGGCGTTCTGAACGCCACTGTCAGCCCCGAGACTCCCGGCTCGAGCACCCGGCTCTACTTTCGCCGGATGAACGTCGAGGTCGAGGACTTCTACTACATCCAGATGGAGCCCGCCGGGGGCGGCGGCTATTGGGCGACCTTCCCGGTGCCGACCGAGAGCAAGTTCCCCAGGCAGAAGCTCGACAACTACAGCTACGAAGGGCAGAAGATCGACAACACCGGCAAGCCGTGGGCCGAGTGGTGGCGCGCCAAGGAGAATTCGCAGGCGCGCAATCCGAACGACGATCTCGACAAGAAACTGATCCAGGAGCGCGCCGCGCTGGGCAAGGGCGAGAAGCGCGTCTGGATGGCGAACCTCGACAACCCGGCGCTGCAGAGCTGGCTCGACAACCTGAAGACCGAGGCCGGCGAGTACTTCGTCGCCGTGGTCGACGGTTCCGGCAAGCTCCTCGGCCGCTCCGAGATGCGCTCGGTCGAGGTGAAGAAGGACTGCAAAGTGAGCCTCACGCCGCAGCAGGAGGGCTTCGCCAAGAACCTGGTGATCGGCGAAACATCGGCCTGGCAGAAGGACGACGAAGTCTTCCACTGGGAGTGCACCGGCATCACCACCCGGCGCGATCCGCTGAACGTCCTGCGCGCCGACGACAAGTGCCGCGCCTGCGTCGTCGCCTTCTGGTGGCCGGTAGCGGCCGGCGGTAGCGCGGTGGCCCTGATCGGCGTCGTCAACGACGACCCGGTCGAGATCTCGCGCTCGCGCCCCTGAACCCGCCCCCGGGGACAGGATGGCGGCAAAGCCGCCTTCGTGTCCCCGCTCCACGTAGCGCCGGCTCGTCCCGCAATGCGCCCCGATCTACTCGACCTCTCGCCCTGGCTCAGTGCTGCGGGTAGGAGTTCCCTGGACGACCGGCTCTCCGCCCAGCCCCTGCCGTTCGTGGACTACCTGGCCTTTATGAGCCGCTGGTCCGACAAGTGGGTGAGCCTGAACGGCCAGCGCGAGCCGGATCACGACTTCAACCGTCCGTTCGAGCTCTGAATCCAGGCCCTGTTCGGGTAGCTGCCCCTTGGTCTCGAGGAGGCCACGTGGGCGCATTCCAGCTTGGACAACGCGATGGATTCTGGGTAGGGTATTGCGCGGAAGGGTCATCGCAGCTCTCGGATGCAGCGCGACCCTCGAAGGCTCCTGGCATTTTCGTGAAGTGAGCGAGGCCCCACCATGAAAAACTTCACAGCTGTCATCGAGCGGGACGCCGACACGGGTCTTTATGTCGGATGGGTACCGGGCTTCGCAGGTGCGCACAGCCAAGGCGAGACGCTGGATGAGCTCCGCGTCAACCTCCAGGAAGTCGTTGGCATGCTGCTCGAAGAGGGCGACCCTCGCCTCGAGAGCGTCTTCGTCGGCATCCAGACCGTCGAAGTTGCGTGAGCCTTGGGCAAGTTCCCGGTTCTGAAGCCGCGGGAAGTTGTCGCGCTTCTCGCCAACCTGGGATTCGCAGAAGTACGACGACGCGGCTCTCATCGACAGTTTCGACATGCGGACGGTCGCGGAACGACCGTGCCCTTTCATGCCGGGCGCGACATCTCGCCGACGTTGCTGCGCCAGATCGCGAAGGATATCGGCCTGTCGGTTGAAGCCCTCTTGGGCGCCTAGGCAAACCAGGCTGGACAAGCTGGAGATGCAGCGCAACGCGGCGCATAGAATGCGCCGAACCCCGATGATCACTACCGTCCTCCACGTCTCCTCCGGCATGAACGAGGACGGCGGCGGCACCGCCCACCTCGGCCGGCTCATCGGCGCCTCGCTGCGCCGGCACTGTGCACGGCACCGCCTGGAGTTCCGCGGCCTTCATCTCCCGGCACTCGACGGCTCGGTCGCGACCGACGGCTACGCCTCGTTTGGAGGTTCACGCCTCCGCTTGACCGCCGCGGTCGTCGCGCGCATGGCCCTGGCGCATCGCCGAACGGCGCTCTACTTCGACCATGTCGGCCCGGCGCGCGCGCTCTCGCTGCTGCCGCCGGCGCTGCTGCCGCGCTACGCCATCCAACTGCACGGCATCGAGATCTGGCGCGAGCTGTCGCGCGACCGCCGGCAGGTGCTCGAGAACGCCACTTTCCTGGTCGCCAACTCCGCCTACACCGCGGCCCGCGCGCTGGAATTCCTGCCTGCTCGTCACCGGCTGCGGATCGTCCCGCTGGGCATCGAGCCGCCGTTGCCCAGCGGCCCGGCGGACGGTGCGGTGCTCGCCCGTGCCGGTGCCGGTACCGGCGCGGGCTACGCCCTGATCGTCGGCCGCATGGCGGGGTCGGAGGGCTACAAGGGGCACGACGAGCTCCTCGAGGCCTGGCCGGAAGTGCTGCGGCGGCTGCCGGGAGCGCGGCTGGTGGTGGCCGGTTCGGGGAACGACCTCGCGCGCCTGCGCGCCAAAGCCGGGGCGCTGGGGTTGACCGGAGCCTCCGGCGGTGGCGACGCGGTTTGCTTCACCGGCCAGATCGACCCGGCGACTCTGGGCGAGCTCTACCGCCGGGCAGCGCTCTTCGTCCTGCCGTCGCGCCACGAGGGGTTCGGGTTGGTCTTCGCCGAGGCGATGGCGGCTGGCAAGCCGTGCCTGGCGCTTCAGGGCACCGCTCCGGCCGAGATCGTCGTCGACGGTGAGACCGGCCGGTTGGTGCCGCAGAACGACCTGGCGGCGCTCGGCGACGCGCTGGTCGAGCTCCTCGGAGACCCCGAGAAGGCCCGGAAGATGGGCGAGGCCGGGCGCCGGCGCTACGAGCGCGAATTCACCGCCGCCGCCTTCGGCCGCCGCTTCCAGCCGGTCATCGAAGAACTGGTCGGGGGCTGACGATGTGCGGCATCAGCGGGATCCTCAGAAGGACGCCCTCGGCACCCCCGCCGGATCCCGGCGAGCTGGGCCGCATCCATGCCGCGCTCGCCGCGCGCGGGCCAGACGGGGAGGGAATCTGGAGCTCCCCCGACGGCCGCCTGCGGCTCGCTCACCGCCGGCTCTCGATCCTCGACCTCTCGCCGGCCGGTGCACAGCCGATGTCGACCGCCGACGGTCGCTTCACCATCGTCTTCAACGGCGAGATCTACAACTTCCGTGAGCTCGCCGCGGAGCTCACCGCCAAGGGAGCTCCGCTCCGCAGCCGCTCGGACACCGAAGTCATCCTCGAGCTCTGGCGCCGCGAGGGGCCGCTGGCGCTGGCGAAGCTCCGCGGCATGTTCGCCCTGGCGATCTGGGACCAGTCCTCCGGCGAGCTCGTCCTGGCGCGCGACCCCTACGGCATCAAACCGCTCTACTACTCGCTCGACGGCGGGCAGCTGCGTTTCGCCTCGCAGGCGCGCGCCCTCGAAGCGGGGGGAGGGCTCTCGCTGGAAGTCGACCCGGCAGCGGTCGCCGGCCTCCTCTCCTGGGGGGCGGTGCCGGAGCCGCTCAGTCTGCGGAAGTCGATCCGTGCACTTCCGGCGGGCCACTGGGCCAGAGTCGCCGCCGACGGCTCCTTCGTCCTCGAAGCCGTGCCGCGCACCGGCTTCGCCAAGGGACCGGGCGATGCCGCGGAAGCGCTCGCAGCGAGCGTCCGCGCCCATCTGGTCGCCGACGTCCCGGTAGGAGTCTTCCTGTCTGCCGGCCTCGATTCGGCGCTGATCGCCGCGCTTGCCGTGCGGGGAGCGCCCGGGCAGGGGGAGCCGCTCACCGCCCTCACTCTCACCTGGGCCGAAGCTCGTGGCACGGCCGCCGATGAGGAACCGCTCGCTCGCGCCACCGCCGCGGCGCTGGGGCTCCGCCACGTGGTGCGCGAGATAGAGGCCGGCGAAGTCAGGGCGCTGATGCCGGAGATTCTCGCGGCGATGGATCAGCCGTCGATCGACGGCTTCAACACCTGGCTGGTGGCGCGGGTGGCGAAGGAGGAGGGCCTGAAAGTGGCTCTCTCCGGCCTCGGCGGCGACGAGCTCTTCGGTGGCTATTCGTCGTTCCGCGACGTTCCGCGGTGGCGCGCCCGCGCCAGCCGGTTGCGCCGACTCCCGGGCCTTGCCGCCGTCTGGCCCGGTGCCGCCCGGCGCCTGGCCCCCGGCACCCCGAAGCTCGCCAGCGTCCTGCGCTACGGCGCGAGCTTCGCCGGCGCCTACGCCCTGCGCCGTGCCGTCTTCCTGCCGCACGAGGTCGACGAGATCCTCGAGCGCTCCGGTCTGGCCGAGCCCGGACTCCGACCCTACGACGCCCCGTTCGACGCCTGGGAGAGGATGGGAGAGGCCGTGCTCGGCGACCCGTCGCACCTGCTCCAGGACCCCTGGCGCGCCGTCCACCACCTCGAATCGGCGCTCTACCTCCGCCATCAACTGCTGCGCGACAGCGACTGGGCCGGCATGGCGCACGGCGTCGAGATCCGCACCCCGCTGGTCGACGCCTGGCTGCGCGCTGGCATGGAACGCTTCGGCTTCGAACCGGCGCGCTCGCGCGGCAAGGCGGCTCTCGTTCAGGCCATCGCGCCCGAGCTGCCGGAAGCGCTTTTCACGCGCCTCAAGTCCGGCTTCCAGCTGCCGATCGCCGACTGGCTGGAGCCGGATCCAGGGCGGGGCCGTCCCAGACGCATCGGGGCGCAGTCGCGGCGGCTGGCGCTGCTGGTGCTGGAGGCGTTCGGGGTATCGCTGAGGGGCGCAGCCTGAGAGAATCCGCTGCGATGAAAGAGGTCACGCTGGTTCTCGAAGCAGGGCGCGCCGAGCAGCACTACTGGCGCGATCTGTGGCGTTACCGCGACCTCTTCCTGATCCTTGCCTGGCGCGATGTGGCAGTGCGCTACAAGCAGACGTTCATCGGCGTCGCCTGGGCCGTGCTGCGGCCCTTTCTGACCATGATCGTCTTCACCGTGGTCTTCGGCCGCCTGGCGAAGCTGCCGACCGACGGCAACGCGCCCTACGCCCTGCTCGTCTTCGCCGGCATGCTGCCGTGGACGCTCTTCTCTTCCGCCCTCACCGGCGCGGCCGACAGCATGCTCGCGAGCTCGCAGCTCGTCGGCAAGGTCTACTTCCCGCGCATGATCATCCCTGTCGCGACCGTGGTGACCGCGCTCATCGACTTCGTGATCAGCCTCAGCATTCTCGCCGCGGTGATGGCCTGGTACCGCTTTGCCCCAGGCTGGCAGATCCTGCTGCTGCCGGCGTTCGTCATCCTCGCCCTCGTCGCCAGCATCGGCCCGGGTCTGTGGATCTCCGCGCTCAACATGAAATACCGGGACTTCCGCTACCTGTTGCCTTTCTTGGTGCAAATCGGCCTCTATGTCTGCCCGGTCGGCTTCTCGAGCTCCGTCATTCCGGCCGAGTACCGGCTGCTCTACAGCATCAACCCGATGGTCGGCATCATCGACGGCTTTCGCTGGTCGATCCTCGGCGGGGCGAGCCCTCTCTACCTGCCGGGCTTCGCCCTGAGCCTCGCGGTGGTGGTGTTCTTCCTGTGGCTCGGAGTTTCGCGTTTTCGCGCCACCGAGAAGAGCTTCGCGGACCTGATCTGACATGCCCGACGTCGTCATCCGCGCCGAGGGCCTCGGCAAGCGCTATCTCATCGGTCACCTCGCCAACCGTGAGCGCTATTCGGCCCTGCGCGACACGATCGCCCGTGGAGCGCGAGCCTTCGCGCGCAAGACCGGCGACCTGCTCCACGGCCGGCCGATCATCCAGGGCGACGAGATCGAGGAAATCTGGGCGCTGCGCGACCTCGATTTCGAGATTCGCCGCGGTGAGCTGGTGGGGATCATCGGCCGAAACGGCGCCGGTAAGTCCACCCTGCTCAAGATTCTCAGCCGCATCACCGAGCCTTCGGTCGGTCGAGTGCAGATCAGCGGCCGGGTGGCGAGCCTTCTCGAGGTTGGCACCGGCTTCCATCTCGAGCTTTCCGGCCGCGAGAACATCTTCCTGAACGGCGCCATCCTCGGTATGAGCCGCGCCGAAATCCGCCGCAAGTTCGACGAGATCGTCGCCTTCGCCGAGGTCGAGAAGTTTCTCGACACGCCCGTGAAGCGCTACTCTTCGGGCATGTACGTGCGGCTCGCCTTCGCGGTGGCGGCGCATCTCGAGCCCGAGATCCTGATCATCGACGAAGTGCTGGCGGTGGGCGACGCCGAATTCCAGAAGAAGTGCCTGGGCAGAATGTCCGAGGTCGCGCGCGGCGGCCGAACAGTACTTTTCGTAAGCCACAACATGGGGGCCGTTCAGGCACTCTGTAGCCGAGGAATCTTGCTGAGTGCGGGCCGACTTCTCGCTGAAGGAAGCGTCAGCTCGATTGTTGAATCGTACCTCGCAGGCGGGTCCCATTCAGTCAGAAGTCATGAAGCTCCGAAACGGGAGCTCTCAGATTCTCTGAATCTCGAGAAGTTGCTGCTGGAGCTAAATCCGGCTGCAATCGGCGGCGAAGTCACCTTCGCAATTGAGTTCACCTCGACTGAATCTCTCAGGGTGACGGATCTTTCAATCCTAATTTACTCGGAGCTAGGGGTGCGCGTCGCGATTGTCGACCTTAGAATGGCGAGTTCGACTCATCGCGTCTCGCCGATCGAACCCCTGAAGATTAGCGGTCAAATCCTTGACCTTCCACTGGTTGAGGGCACCTACTCGATCGGGCTCTTCATCGCTTGCGGGGAGCTTCGCGGCGATTTCCATGAACTTACGACGCTCGAGGTCATTAGGCCCACCTCCGGATCGGAATTGGCCCCGTATGCCTCCCGCGATCGAGGCTTCCTGGATCTCAGGAGCAAGTTCCATGTCGGCTAAGTGGGTGTATCGCTGGCACGCGGAGGGATGGCTGGCAAAGCTCCTCCTGGGTTACTCGCGCCGCATGCCTGATCATCCAGCGAAGATCAGGCTGTTCACCTTTCTGGCCTCAACCTGCTTTCCCCATGGCATGCCCGTCTGCAGCAGCTCTGGGGTTCGATTGCGAGTCGATGTGAGGGACTACATTGGGCACTCGATCTGCGTTGGTGGGGGTTACGAGCCGCAATCTCTCGACCTGGCCACCCGATTGATGAGCGCGGGTGGGATCTTCGTCGATGTGGGTTGCAACTTCGGACTTTACACTTGCTCCATTGCAGCGAATTCCAAGTCCGGGGTCGTCGCGATCGACGCTTCGCCCGCGGCACTGGTCAAGCTGCAAGACAACCTGGTGCGTAACAGGCTCACGTCGGTCACCGTGGTCAGTGCAGCTATCCAGTCGAAGCGATCTTTGGCAGTTCTTGAGGCGCCACCGCCCACTAACCTGGGCGCGACGAGGATATCGTCCAGGCTCCGCTCGCGTATTGGCGGCGCCAATCTCGTTGCGGCAATTCCTCTGGGCGAGGTGCTGCTCAGCCTGGAGGTCGGCCCGATTCATCTGATGAAAATCGACGTCGAGGGCTCGGAACTCGAAGTTCTTGCTGGGCTTGACTTCTCCGCTTCTTATCGGCCCCGAAACATCATCATGGAGCATAGCGAGCGTGTCGCTTCGAGCGCTTCGGACGTGAACCGCTGCTTCGCTCTTCTCCTGGCTGAAGGCTATGCGCCGCATAAGGTTGACGGCGAGGTATTTGAGCTCGGCGGCCTACTCCCGGAAGAGAACGTGTGGTGGACAGGCGCCGATCCGACCGAGCCCGCGAATGCTGCATCGAACTGAATTCAAGGTCGCCGCGCGCCGTGACAGCCACCGTAGCATCGCCGATGAGGCTCCTGACCGTTGAACCACACCCGAGCTATGTAGGTGGTTCGGAGACGGTGGCGATTTCTCTGAGCAGGGAACTGGCGGCGAGAGGTCACCATGTAGTGCTTCTTCATGACTCCGCTGGTCCGATGATTGAACGCTATGCACAATTTTGCGGAAGCATTGTTCGCAGGGAACTTCCGGGCGTCTCGCTACGCTCGCCTGGCCGAACGCTCGCCGCAGCAATTCGGGTCAGGCAAGTTCTCAAGGAGAACCGGATCGACGCAGCGTTCAGCGCAAACGTCGGATTCCTGGAATCCGCGGCGCTGGTCAGCGCCATTTCTGGCGCGCCGTTCTGTTTTCACCTGGCATTGCCGTTTGTTCCAGGCTCGAACCGCCTGCGCATCGCACTTCGCAGAACAGGATTCGGAGTAGCTCCTTCGGAGCAAACGGCCGCGACATGGCGCGCAGCTGGCTGGGCAGCTAGCCGCCTTTCGGTTGTTCCGAACTGGGTCGATACGAACCGCTTTTCCCCTTCCCTGAATCGAAGAGCTCTCCGTGTGCGTCTGGGGCTCCCTGCTGATGGCACGTGCATCACATTCCTCGGGCGTCTTTGTCCCGAGAAAGGAGTGGGCGACCTCCTCGACGCATTCAGCCAAGTACGCGCGAAGGTCCCGACCGCCATCCTTGTGCTCGTCGGCGAGCCGGCGCCCTACTATCTCAGCGAGCTGAGCAGTCGGATCTCCGAGCTCGACGCAGGTTGCCGCGATCAGACGCTGTGCTTCAAGGCGACACGGTCTCCAGAAGACTATCTCGCCGCGTCCGATATCGTCTGCGTCCCGTCGTGGGAGGAGACCTTCGGACTGGTTGTCCTCGAAGCGATGGCCTGCGGAATCCCGGTTGTCGCTACTTCAGTTGGGGTCTTTTCCGACCTTGTCGGCCCTCAGGGAGCGAACTTACTCGCCCCGCCGAGAGATTCGACCGCCTTGGCTACCCGACTGCTTTGGTGCCTGGGACATCAGCAAGAGGCGAAGGAGATTGGCCGCTCCCTCCGCCAGCGAGCAGTCGAGCACTTTGGGCCGCAGAAGAGCGTCAATGCCTATGAATCAATCCTGCAGGCGCTTGCGGGCAGAAAGGGAGTGGAATGACCGGCGAGCGCTTCATCGACGGGAACAGGCCGCTCTCATGAAGCGATTGCCCGTAAGTGCCGTCGTCCCGACGAAAGACCGGAGTGAAATCTTGCGGCTAACGCTCGCTTCGCTTGAACGCCAGGAGATTCTCCCTGCGGAGCTGATTGTTGTGGATGCTTCCGCCGGGAATGAGACCCAGAGAGTGCTTCGCGAGTTCAGTGACCGAGTCTTCGATCGCTGCCTGGTAATTTGGATTCCCGCAGCAACTTCCGGTGCGGCTGTGCAGCGCGATCAGGGAGTGGGCGCGGCGACACAGCCGGTCATCTGGTTCTTCGATGATGACATTCGCTTCGAGGTGGATTGCGTGGCGCGCCTGTGGGCAGCATTGCAGAGCGACGATCGACTGGGCGGAGTCAGCGCGATGATCACGAATCAGCACTACGGCGCTCCCAGTACCATGAGTCGGTGGATGTTCGGCCTGATGGCGGGTGGGGCTCGACCTTCCTATGCAGGCTGTGTACTCGGTCCGGCAGTGAACCTCTTGCCCTCGAACAGCGAACAGCTTCCGGAAGTTGTCGCCGTGGAATGGCTCAACCTGACGTGTACGGCTTATCGAAGGAGGGCTCTTCCGCAGCGCCTGTTTTCTGCCCAGTTCACTGGGTACTCGATCATGGAGGACTTGACCCTGTCGGTAATTGTGGGCAGGGATTGGGGCCTGGCCAACGCGCGCACCGCGCGCATTTATCACGACTCTCAACCGGGATCCCACAAGGACGACCCCGGCGAAATGGCGCGAATGGTCTTGGTGAACCGCTACTACGTCATGACCCGGGTTCTGGGACGCCGCCGCTGGCGCGACTTCGCCAAGCTCGGCCTCTGGGTGCTTTTCTCTCACCTGTCTGCCGTGCGAGATTCCGCCGGGAGGGCAACGCTGCTCGCAAGGCTGAGTGGAGAGTTTCGCGCGCTTCGAGACATCCTTTCCATGCGATCGGAGTATGCGTGAAGGAAGCGCCAGTGACCGTGGGAATTCCGACCTTCGGACGGGGTGCTCGTGTAACGCAGTGTATCGAGCGGGCTTTGAGTTGCGATCCGCCGCCTGGCGAGGTGATCGTCCATATCGACAGTGCCTCGGGAACTCTCTCCCAGGAGCTTGTGGCGCGATTTCCGCAGTTAAGGATCCTCACCTCAAAGGACCGAGTTGGACCGGGCGGGGGGCGCGGACGCTGCATTGCTGCAGCACAGTTCCCCTACTTTGCTTCCTTTGACGACGATTCATGGCCGATTGACGCCGATTTCTTTGCGGCGCTTGAAGCACGCTTTGCGGCCAATCCGCAAGTCGCCTGCCTTGCTGCGACGATTTTTCATCGGGGCCAAGATGAACCCGAGCGTACGAGTCGAAGCCAAGTGGTTGCAGAGTACGTTGGCTGTGGGTATGCCCTGCGGGTCGACAGGTACCGCAACATTGGAGGTCATATCGATCGCAAGATTCCCTACGGGTTCGAGGAACGCGATCTCTCACTTCAACTGCATGGCGCCGGCTGGCAGGTGCTTCGCTGCGGAGACTTGCGGGTACTGCACGACACCGCTCTCTCTCACCACAACCGCCCGGAGATCACTTCGGGTACTATCGAGAATGCGGTGCTGCTGGCGTGGATTCGCTACCCGATACGCCTTTGGCCCTACGCCGCACTGCAGTTTGCGAATACGGTCTACTTCCTCTTGAGCCAGCGGCGATTCGCAGGAATTGCAGCGGGTGTGGTGGGCGCGCCGTTCGAAGTCTGGCGCCATCGACACCTGCGGCAGCCGATGTCGGCTACGATCATTCGAAGTTTTCTGCGGCTCCGCCCAGTGAAGGCAGTCTCTTAAGGAGCGAGTGTGCGCGCCCATCTCATAGAGCCCTTTGTTCTGCGTGTACCTCGTGGCTTCGCCAGTCGGTTGAGGCTTCAGTGCTACAGCCTCCTTGGCTTGAGGATGGGCCAGCGCAACCGCATGGAAGGCGGAGGGCGTATTCGGCGCTGCAAGCAGATTGAAATCGGTTCATGGAACGCATTCACCCAGGGAGCCTGGCTATGGCCGGAAGACTCTGACTATTCCGGGGTTCGCATTCGCATTGGGAATCGGAACTTCTTCAACCGTAATCTCATGATTGACGCTTGCGGATTGATCGAAATCGGCGACGGGAATATGTTCGGGCCAGACGTGTACATCACGGACTCAAATCACAGGTTTGGTCCCGGACTGGCGCCGGGGAGCCTGCCGATGGATATCGGAACCGTAACCATTGGGGATCGCTGCTGGATTGGC
>JBDTQT010000094.1:0-14077 GCA_039932055.1 Thermoanaerobaculia bacterium | reverse complement strand
GATCCGCGCCCAGTAGACCGACGGGTGGCTCTCCGACTTGTTGCCGGGCAGCACGTGCACGGCGCCTATGGCGAAGCTCGCTCCCGCTCCCGGATGGCAGGCACCGCAGGTCGCGGCAATGTTCGCCGGGCTGATGTGCGAGCGCGGATCGGAGGAGGGCAGGATGTCGTGCACGCCGTGGCAGGAGGCGCAGTTGGCGACGTGAATGTCGCCGGAACGCCCGGCGAGGCCGTGGAAGCTGTCCTCGAAAGCCTCGACCGCGGTGTTCTTCAGGCCGAACTTGTCGGTCACCCGCAAATCGCCGTGGCAGCGCCCGCAGGTCATCTTCGGAACGTTGGAGGCGTAGACCGGCGAGCCCTCGTCGCCCGGTCCGAGAATCCGATGCTCGCCGTGACAATCGGTGCACACCGGCGACTCGGCGATGCCCTTGGCGGCGGCCACGCCGTGGACGCTCTCGGCGTAGGCCTTGGCGACCTCGGCATGGCAGGCGGAGCAGGTCGCCGGGACGTTCTTCCGGTTCACCTGCGACTTCGCGTCACCGGCCGACAGGATGCCGTGACTACCGTGACAGTCACTGCAGGTCGCCGCATGCTCGCCCTTGGCCACGCCGCGGGCGTGCACGCTGGCTTCGTAGGCGGCGAGCGGCTGTACCAGCTTGACGCCCGACTTCGCCCCCAGCTCGGGATTCGAGTGACACTTGCCGCAGGTCTGGGCGAGCCGCTTCGGATGCACCATGGAGGCCTCGTCGGAGGCCGGCATGAGCGCGTGCAGGGCGCCGTGGCAGCTCAGGCAGTCGGGGCGCTTCTCGCCGGCGGAATCGACCTTCGCGTGGACACTCTGCGCCAGCGTCTCCTGCACGTCACTGTGGCAGTTGACGCACGCCGCACGCGGATCGTCGGCCGCGTGCGGATCCTTGGTCTTTCCGGGATGGCAGTCGGCGCAGGACGCCCCGGCCGCTCCGTGCACGGTCGCCTCCCACTTCGTCGCGTCGACGACCAGGCGCTCTTCACCGACGTTGTCGATCGTGCCGTGGCACTCGAGACACTCCTCGGCGGCTCGCGCCGCACCCGCGGACGAAAGCGCCAGGACCAGTCCAGCGAAAGGCAGCAGCAAACCAACTACAAAAGCGCGAGAGCGCATGATGACCTCCAAGAGTACCGGGGTCCTCGAGCTCGAAAGGGCCTCAGCGAAGCGAACGATCTCAGCGATAACTGAACAGCATGGCGTAGATGATCAGCCCGATCAGGGTCAGGCCGATCGCGAGGGCGATGAATCCGAAGATCCGGAAGACATTCTCGACGGGCTTGGCGATCGGGCCCACGAGGTGTTCCTCGAAGTCCCCGCGCTCCACCATCTGGGCATACTCGTCCGGTTTGTCGTGCTTGAGCTCCTCGATCGGCACCCGGCCGGTGAAGATCACCGGGTCCATCGGGAACTTGTCCGGCCGGAAGTGCGTGTTGAAGAAGTGGATGGTGAAGATGAAGCCGACGGCGAGCAGCGCCTCGTCGCTATGGATAATCGTCGCGACATTGATCGTCCAGCCCGGCAGGACGCGGGTGAAGAACTCCGGGAACCAGAGCGTGAAGCCGGTCGAGCCGATCACCAGCACGCCCCAGAACACCGCGAAGTAGTCGAACTTCTCCCAGTAGGTGAAGCGGCCGTAGTTGGGCCGCGGCCCGAAGCCCAGAAACCACTTGATCGAGCCGATGAACTCGGTGAGGTCGCGGCGGGTGAAGAGGATCGAAGCCGGACCGAGGATCGTCTCGAACCAGGAGCGGCCGGAGGCGATCTTCTTCCGCCGCACGTCCCAGACATGGACGCCGAAGACGATGATCAGGGCAATCGCTCCGAGCCGGTGCACGACGCCCATCGACTCGAAGCCGCCGAAGGCGCGGGAAAGGCCCTGCGCCCAGCCGGCGTAGGAAAACTTGAGCGCCATGCCGGTGATCGCCAGAGTAAAGAACGACAGCATCATCGCCAGATGCTGCAGGCGCTGGAAAGCGGTGAAGCGCTGGTAGAGCTTCTCCTGACTCTCGAGCCGCGAGGCGGCCTTCATGTGCCGCCACTGCTCGCGCGACAGGAACAGGCGAACGAGCCACGCGCCGGTGTGGAAGACCGCGAAGGTCAGCGTGCCGAGGAGCAGCGCGGTCATCGCCCGGAAAACCCAGTACAGCCAAGGATATTTGTGGCGGTCGTGGTGCGTGGCGTGGGTCAGGTAGCCGGCAAAACGCCGGTTCGCCCCGGGATGACACTTGGCGCAGGTGGCGACGACATTGTCCCGCGACAGGGTCGAGGCGACGTCGGACGGCGCCAGGATGTTGTGCGTGCCATGGCAATCCGAGCACTTGGCCGCCGACTCGCCGCCCAGCTTCGACGCCTTGCCATGGAAGGTCTCGAAGAACGTCTCCGCCTGCTCCTTGTGGCAGCCGCCGCACTGGCTGAGCATCCGGGTGCGGGCGCCCGGCAGATCGATGCGCGAGATGTTGTGCGAGCTGTGGCAGTCCTCGCAGACCGGCAGATGCTCGCCGTTCTTCGGCTCGCCGGTGGCGTGAATGCTCTTGGCGAACTTTTCCTTGACGCCGAGGTGGCACTTGCCGCAGGTGTCCGGGAGATTCGCCCGGTTGACGGTCGAGCGCGGGTCGTCGGGCGGCAGCTCGCCGTGCGAGGAGTGGCAGTTGACGCAGGTGGCGGTGACGACGAGGCCGGAGTCGGTGAGACCCTGACCGTGAATCGAGTCGGCGTAGCTGCCGACGATGTCGGGCGTTTCGCCGTGAATCCGGACCGCCGCTTGCGCGCCCACGCGATGGCAGCGGGCGCAGAGCGTCGGCACGTTGCGCGCGAAGGTCGGCGACAGCGGCTCGTTCTTCGACTTGGTCGCATGCGCCGAGTGGCAGTCGAGGCACACCGGGGCGTCGGGGTCGTGCTTGGCGGAGAGCGTTCCATGAATGCTGGTGTTGTACTGCTCGACCTGCGCCGCATGGCAGACGCCGCAGTCGACCTTCTTGGTGATCGTCTCGCACGGCCGGATGTGCGACGGCGCCACTTCGCTGTGACACTGGGAGCAGGCGGTCTTGGCATGCGTCGAAGCCTCGTAGGCCACCGGGTCGGTGTAGAGCGAAACCCGCTTGCCGTCACGCTCGACCGCGAGATCTGGCTTGCCGTGGCAGGTCAGGCAGTCCTGGTTCGCCATGCCGGCGCTGTAGAAGACGCGGCGCACCTTGTGCGGCTCGTGGCAGTCGACGCAGACCGGAATCTTGTTCGGCGCGCTCTCCCAGAGGTGGCCTTCGATGACCTTGCGATGAACCAACTCGATCTGCCCGTGGCACTGGGTGCAGGTCTTGACCACGTTCTTGACGTTGATGGTCGACTTGGGATCGCTGTGCGGCAGGATGTTGTGCGACGAATGACACGAAGTGCAGACCGCCGTGACTGTCAGGCCCTTTTTGAACAGCCCCTCGCCATGAATCGAGTCGGCGTAGTTGCCGAGGATGTTCTCCTGCGGAATGTCGTGCGTCAGCGAGACCTCGCTGCCCTCGCGGTGACATTTGCCGCACAGCAGCGGGATGTTCATCACCGCGACCGGCGACTTGGCGTCCTTGTGCGACAGAATGCCGTGGCCGCCGTGGCAGGTGATGCAGGTCGGAGCCATCGCGTCGCCGCGCGCCGCGGCCTTGCCGTGCAGGCTCGCGTGCTGTTCCGTCGCTACCGTCGCATGACAGGTGCTGCAAGAGGCGAGGGCCTTCGCGGCCTTGGCGATCTCGTGCGGCTCGCGATGACAGTCGACGCAGGTAGCGTTGGGGCGGTCGCCCTGGACAATGGCGTGCGCGCCAAGGGCCGCCGACTTCGCCTCCGCCTTGTGGCACTCGGCGCAGGTCGCGGTGACGTGCGCCGGGTTCGTCGAGGAGGTCGGGCTCTTCGCCGTCTGAATCTTGTGTCCGGCACCGTGGCACTCGCGGCAGGAGGGCGTCGCCTTCCCGGCCTTGCCGTGCACGCTTGCCGCGAGCTTCTCGCCGGCTTCATGGCAGTCGGCGCAGACGACGTAGGGCTTCGCAGGAAGAGCTTCCGGGTGCGGATCGGCATCGAAGCCGGGATGACAGTCGATACAGGCGAGCTCCACATGCGGCGTCGCCTCGAGATGGACGTCGTCGTGGCACTCGGCGCAGGGTGAGTCCTGGGCAAACGCACCGCCGGGAAGACCGAAGGCAAACAACAGCAGGAAGCAGGCGCCGGGCAGCGCGACGGAGCGGAATCTGGGCCAAAGTGCCATGCCCGAAAACTACTAAACACACGACTTCCGGTCACTACCCGATAGGAGGGCGGTGCTTGGATAGGATGCTACCGTCGTTGCGCCACAGCCGCAGCGCGTTCGGGGAGCAACCGGGAGAGAAGATGGGAAAAAAGACGCAAGAGACGCTGACAGCGCAGATGTTGAAGCAGTTCGCGGTGCTCTCCGGCAAGGGATTCCGGCTGCGCGACGTCGATCCCCGGGACACGATGGGACTGAAGGAGAAGGACGCCCGCGACGCGCTCGCGCGCGCCGTCGCCCGGCTCGCCGATCTCCAGGAAAGGCTCTACGCCCAGGACAAGTGGGGGGTGCTGGTCATCTTCCAGGCGATGGACGCCGCCGGAAAGGACGGCGCCATCTCGCACGTCATGTCCGGCGTGAACCCGCAGGGCTGCCAGGTCTTCTCGTTCAAGGCGCCCTCCGCGGAAGAGCTCGACCACGACTTCCTCTGGCGAACCTCGAAATGCCTTCCCGAGCGCGGCCGCATCGGCATCTTCAATCGCTCGTACTACGAAGAGACGCTCGTGGTGCGCGTGCACCCGCCGATCTTCGCCGCTCAGCGCCTGCCGCGAGAGGTGGTCAGCAAATCGATCTGGGAGGAACGGCTGGAGGACATCGCCTCGTTCGAACGCTATTTCGCCCGCCAGGGCTATCTCATTCTCAAGTTCTTTCTCCACATTTCGCGGGCAGAACAGAAGAAGCGCTTCCTCGCTCGCCTCGACGAGCCGGAGAAGAACTGGAAATTCGCCCTCGGCGACGTGCGCGAGCGCGAGCATCTCGAGGAATACATGAAGGCCTACGAGGCGGCGATCCGCGCCACGGCCACACCGCACGCCCCCTGGTTCGTCGTCCCCGCCGACCACAAGTGGTTCACCCGCCTGGTCATCTCCGAAACCATCGTTGCGGCGATCGAGGGCCTCGACCTGGCGTGGCCGAAGTCGGCACTTTCCCCGGAAGATCTTGCCGCTGCGCGCAAGGCGCTGGCCGAGGACTGAGGGTCGGGTCAGCCCGTTTCCGCCACTTTCGCCACCTCGGCGTGCCGGAAGCAGTCGACGAGGTGATCGTTGACGCAGCCGACCGCCTGCAGGTAGGCGTAGACGATCGTCGAGCCGACGAACTTGAAGCCCGACTGCTTGAGCTCCTTCGCCAGCCGATCGGACTCCGGGCTCGTCGCCGGCACCTTGCCCGTCGCAGCGATCCGGTTCTGGCGCGCCTGTCCACCAAAGGGGGCCCAGACCACGTCGGCGAGCGTCCTGCCGCTCGCGCGGAGCGCCAGGTAGGCGCGCGCATTGCCGATGGCCGCGGCCACCTTGAGGCGGTTGCGCACGATGCCCGGATCGGCGAGGAGCGTCGCCACCTTCGCGTCGTCGTAGCGCGCGATCTTTTCTGGATCGAAGTCGTCGAACGCCTTGCGGTAGCTCGCGCGCTTCCTGAGAATCGTGAGCCACGAAAGTCCGGCCTGCGCCCCTTCGAGGTTCAACATCTCGAAGAGATGGCGCTCATCGAACGACGGCACGCCCCATTCCGTGTCGTGGTAGGCGACATAGAGCGGATCGTCGCCGCACCACCGGCAGCGGGGGCGGGCACCTGGGTCACTCGAGGCCAATTACAGGCTCTCCCACTCTTCGGCAGTAACCAACCGCCCAAGCACCGTGGCGACCTGGCGCAGCATCTGGGTCGGTTGGGGAATCGAGCACTCTTCGTTGGAAGGGAGGGTCAACCGCACCCCCGCCCAGCTTCGCACGCCACCCGCTCCGGCGCCCTGTCGCTCCAGCGCTGCGTTTGGCGTAATTGTTGTCATGCGCCGATCCAACCCGAGATCCCACGCTTCGCTCCTGCACGCCGGCCTGCTTCTCCTCACCATGGCCACCCTCTCCGGTTGCTGGGCCTTCCTCGAGACCGATTTGCAGAAGGCGATCGAGTCCCACGACGCTGCCACCGTGAAGCGCCTGCTCGACGCGGGAGCTCCACTCGCGCGGTCGTGGTCCGAGCTCGTCCCGCCGGAAAGGCTGGCGATCGTGAAGCTCGAAGGTACGGTGCCCGAATCCATCGAGATCTTGCGCCTCCTGGTCGCCGCCACGGCGGATCCCCGCGCCTTCGTCCATCAGGATTTCTACACCAACTGCAAGCGGGGTCCCTGCTACTCCCCCACGACGGTCGAACATGTGGCGCGAAGCCGCAGCGTCGAGGCCGTCCAGGTGTTGATCGATGCCGGGCTCGATCTGCGCAGCCAGGGGGTGACGAACGCGCTGGTCTATGCCATCGCCGAAGACGACGAAGCGATGCCGCGCTTCCTCGTCGCGGCCGGCGCCGACGTCAACGGCTGGGCGAAATCGGGCAGCAACTACTATGGTGTCGTCAGCGTCCTCGAAGCCGCAAGACGCAAGAAGAACCAGGCGCTGGTCGACTTCCTGGTTGCCAAAGGCGCCCAGTAGTCCGCCGGTCGACTGCCCTGCGGCCCACGCAAGCCCGCGAGGTTGCAAACCACCCCGGGAAGGTTGATGGCCCAAGTCACCCTGTGCACACGCGGAAGGGCTCCGGCGCATAGACTCCATGGAATGCAATTCTCCTCTCTGGCGGGCCAGGTCGCGATCGTCACTGGCGCAAGCTCCGGGATCGGACGGGCGATCGCTGCGGAGCTTGTCGGCGCCGGCGCTCACGTCGTTCTTGCGGCGCGGCGCAGAGCGGAGCTCGAGAATGCAGTCGCTGAGCTCGCTCTCGGGCCGGGCCGCGCCATCGCGGTGCCGACCGATGTCGCCGACGAGTCGGCGATCGAACGGCTCGTCGCCCGCACGATCGGCGCCTTTGGCCGGCTCGACATTCTGGTCAACGCCGCCGGTATCGGCGGCTTCGCTCTGGTGCACAAGCTCGATGCGGCGCTCCTCGACCGGGTCTGGGCAGTCAACGTGCGCGGCGCGATCCTCGCGGCGAAGCACGTCGTGCCGATCCTCGCCGGGCAGGGGCACGGCGCCATCGTCAACATCGGCTCGGTCTCGTCGAAGCGCGGCTGGCAACAGGGGACGCCGTACGTGGCGTCGAAATTCGCCCTGCGCGGCTTCACCGAATGCCTGCGCCAGGAGATGCGCGAGAGCGGCGTGCGCGTCGTCCTGGTCTGCCCTGATCTCACCGCCACGGGCTTTTTCGAAGCCTCGGGCGTCGCACTCTCGGGGCGCGAACCGATGCTCGAAGCTGCGGAGGTCGCGGCGACGGTTCGCTTCGCGCTCGAACTGCCGCCAGGGGCCGACCTGACCGAGCTCGATCTGCTTCCGGCGAAGCGACCGCCTCGGGCGGTGCCGGCGGGGACGGCGGGGACGAACCGATGAGAGACGGTCGCCTCAGCGGCAAGATCGCCGTCGTCACCGGCGGCGCCCGCGGCATCGGGCGCGCGACGGTCGAACGCTTTCGTTCCGAAGGCGCCGAGGTCGTCGTCTGGGACCTCGATGCCGGAGCAGCGGAGAATCCGGTCGAGGGTGTCGAGCCCGTCGACGTCGCCGACGCGCGCGCTGTCGCGGCGGCGGCGGCGGCCCTCGGCGAACGGCTGCCCGGCGTCGACATCCTGATCAACAACGCCGGGATCAATCTCGCGCGCTCACCGGCGATCGGCGACGTGACGGCCGAGGAGTGGCGCCGCGTGCTCGACGTCAATCTCTCCGGCGCTCTCCACTGCACGCAGTCGCTCCTGCCGCTGATTCGCCGGCGCGGCGGTGGGCGCATCGTCAACTTCTCCTCGATCCTCGCCGTCGCCGGCTTCCCCGGCCAGACCGCCTACGCCGCCGCCAAGGCCGGACTCCTCGGTCTGACCCGGGTCTGGGCGCGTGAGCTCGGACCGGCCGGCATCACCGTCAACGCCGTCGTTCCGGGATACATCGACACGGCGATGAACAGCGCCTCGGCGGTCGAGTTCAGGAAGGCGATCGTGGCCCGCACGGCGCTCCGCCGCCTGGGGACCGCCGACGACGTCGCCCGCGTCTGCCTCTTCCTTGCCGGGGAAGACGCCGCCTTCGTCACCGGCGCAGCGATCCCGGTCGACGGCGGCCTCGTCGGCTGAAGAGCTGCAGCCGCCGGAGGGGCCCGCGAGGTCGAACCAGCAGAGCTCCGGCATAGAAGTTTGGCTTGATCGTCGCCGATCGCGAGCGAGCGTCGACAAGGATCGAGCCTACGAGGCGCGCTCCGGCTCGTCTGTCCGGGCTAAGCTTGGCGCCATGCGCCGCCTCGTCGCCCTCTTCACCGGGGTCGCCACCTATGTGCTGTTCGCGATGGCGATCGACTGGTTGTACCGGAGCGAGCCGGGAGGAATGGTCGCGCTGGCGACCTGTTCGACCGAGGCGGCAACCTCGACGAGCCCGCCGATGCCGCCGACGGCCGAGGCCGCCGAGGCGAGCGACGGCAGCAAGCAACCGGACTCGCCGCTTCGCGATGCCGCCGATCCCGCCCATACCTCCGCTGCCGCCGAGCCCGCAGATGTCGCGCCGTTCTATCGCCGGCTGAAGGCGCCCGAGTCGGTGCGCCTGTGCGGCTCGTTCGCGGGCGTTCCCGACCTGCTCGTCCTGCCTCGCCTGTCCGGCAACGCTCTTACGGTACGCATTGACGGCGAGCGCCGGCTGTCCCTCGGCTCCGCCTCCCGGCCGGCGAGCTTCTGGATGCAGCCGCAGCTCATCCCGCTGGTCGACCTCCGGCCGCTCGGCGCCGCCGCGAAGCACACGGTCGAAGTGGAGCTCTACGGCCTCTACGACGTGGGAGTTCGACTGCCGGCCTACGTCACTGCCTGGAATCGCGGCGGGGTTCGTGCAGGGGTCCTCGTCTGGCTCACCTCCGATCTGATCGCGGTCGCCGCGGGCCTCAGCCTCGGTGTCAGTATCCTGCTGCTCTTCTACGGACTGCAGCAACATCGTCAGCGTTTCGAGGCGATACTGTTCGGTGTCGCCGCCCTCGCCGCGGTGCTCTACGTGCCCGACTTCCTGCCGAGCGCTGGCAACCTCGGCGCGGATCTCTTCCTCTTGCGACGCAAGCTCTCACTCGCCGGCTCGTTCGTCTTCGGCTCGACGCTCGCCTGGGGGCTCGAGCTTTCGACGCGCGCACGCTGGCGGATCGGGCCCTACGCCGCCGGGGTCGCCGCCCTGCTCGCGATCGCGGCCCTCGCGAGCCCCACGCAGGTTGAGCTCAAGACACTGTCGACATTCGGCTCGGCCCTTTTCCTGCCGCTCGCCGCCTATGCAACCTTCCTTGCGGCGCGCTTTCTCGAGCCTCGCTTCGCCTGGCTCTGGGTTTTCTTCGGCGCTTCGACGGTGCATCTCACCCTCAACCTGCTCACCGACTCGAGCTACCTCTTTCTGTTTCACTACGGCATGCTCGCCGCGGCGGTCGGCGGCGGCGTTCGCCTGACGACCCAGCTCGCGGCGATCGCTCGCGAGCTCGGACGAGCGACGAACGCCGCGCTCACCGATCCGCTCACCGGAGCGCGCAACCGGGCGTTCTGCGACAACCTGAGCCTCGGTCCGCACGACGCGCTGGCGCTCGTCGACCTCGACGACTTCAAGCTCGTCAACGACCGCCACGGTCACCAGCGCGGCGACCGCCTGCTGATCGATTTCGCCCGCGCTGCCCGGCACCGTCTGCGCGGAACCGACCATGTGGTCCGCCTGGGCGGCGACGAGTTTCTGCTGGTGCTCAAGGCCGCGACGCTGCCCACGGCGCGCCGCGTCGTCGAGGAGGTCTTCGAAACTTGGTGCGAGAGCGCCGCCGATCTCGAGCCCAAGGCGTCCTATGGCGTCGTTCAGGTCGGCGACCAGCCGTTCAACCGCGCCGTCGCCGCGGCCGACGCCGCGATGTACGCGAGCAAAGGGATGCAGCCGCCGGCGGCCAGCAGCGCAAGCCGCGCGGTGCCGGAGATCGACGAGAAGAAAGTGGATCTGAATCGTCCGTAGGCGAAGTCCTGGCAGGCAGTTCGGGCCAAGCACCTGCCGCGCGAAGCTCATCGCCTGTCGCGAGGAGGTTTAAGGCTGGCGTTCCACGTCTCCGTTGGCGAACCAGATCCGGCCCGCGATCGGGTCGACGATACGGTCGATCTCCGACTGAAGCCCCAACGTCCGCATCGCAGCGAAGGCGACGACCTCTCATTCGGCGATCATTCCGTGCAGAGCCTGTGCGCAAGACAGCAGGGTCGTTCCCTTGGTCACCAGATCGTCGACGAGGACGATCCGCGCGACGCCGCTCACAGAGCCGTGGACTGCGAGGCTTTCCATGTGCTCCGCCATCGTCGGCCGATCTCTGGTTGCGGCATAGGCCGACTTCCGCATTGGCTGTTTTCGATGCAGCATCTGGACGACTTCAGATCCCAGGCCCGCGGCGAGCATCGCTTTGGCGAGCTCCAATGCTGGCCAGACGGTCCCCGGTTTGCTCACGGCGCTAGTGGGCACCGGAACGAGCACGTCGCTTGCCTGAAAGCACACCTCAATAGGGCTTCCTGGCAGCTCCTCGACCAAGCGACGAACGAGGTACTCCGCAGCGGTGGCTCGGGTCGCCGGATCGACGACGCGATTCGCCTTGAGCTTGAGCGCAAAGGCCTTCGAAGCCTGAGAAAGTCCGCTTCTTCCGCGCGGCGAATAGTTGAGGAATGAGGCGAAGGAGATGCTAGAAGGCGAGCTGGGCGGCGGCATCGAACCCAGCGCAGGGCAGGACCTCGAACAGATCCTCCGGCTCGCGGAGGACCAGCGCACCGTACTGGATCATCTCCTTTGGCCAGCTCAGGGACTCGTTCTCGACCACGGACCGGAGCAGGAACAACGGCCGCCCCAGGCGCAATGCCTCCCAGCCCTGCGAGAGCGTCCCACTTCCTTCGCCCGCCTCGACAATGATCGAGGCGTCGGCGATCAGGGCCATCGTGCGGTTGCGCTGCGGGTAGTTGGAGCGCAAGACCGGATGGCCGGGAGCGAATTGGCTTATCGCGAGCTGGGATTCGGCGATGCGTCGAAATAGCTCTCGATTCCGCACTGGCTGGACGTTGTCCAGCGGGCCACCGAGTACGGCGATCGTGCCGGTGCCCATCGCGATCGCAGTCTCGTGAGCGACAGTGTCGATGCCACGCGCCAACCCACTGACGACGGTCAAACTTTCTGTCGCAAGCAACTTCGCGACCCGCTCGGCACGCTTCAGTCCGGCGTCTGTCGCCTCCCTCGAACCCACGACTGCCACCCGGGGTCGATGAACGAGCAGTTCCCGCCTTCCAGCGAAATAGAGGCGAGCCGGTGCATTCCGCAGTTCCAGATCGGTCAGCGGACCCAGCAGGGCCTCAGTACTGACGCCTTCGCGAGAGAGATCCGGCTCGATCATGGGAGAATTTCCGCCTACTTTACTCCTTTTCAAGGTCCCAGTCAGCCCGGGTGCCCGCCTCGGATCTGAATCGCAGGGCGTCGCTCGACCTCAGCAACATGTCCAGAAGGTACGACTCATCCCGCTGCATAGAGCGCTTCGGCTGCACCGAGTATTTCTCTCCTGCGGATGTAGTTGTCGCTCTTCTCCACGGCTCGGCGCTCGACAAGATCGATGTCGCGGCCGAGGATTTCTCGAAGCTCCTCCTCGATCTCCGTCAGTTGGCGAAGATCGGGCGTCACTTCCGGCGCGTAGGTGACCAGCAGATCCACGTCGCTATCGGGTCGGAAATCGTCTCGCAGCACCGACCCGAAGAGCTCGAGCTTCGAGATCTTCCACTTGGCGCAGAAAGCGGCGATCCGCCTCTCGTCGATGGCGATTCGTGGGCTCATTGTTCGGACTCCGCCTCGAATTGTCGCATGCCGCTGCCCGTCACGAAACCGCCGACCAACTCCGCTCCTCCCCGGCTCCCACCGCCACCGCCAACCCCAGCGCCGCGAGGCTGTCCAGGGATGCGACGAGTGCCTCGTCCTTGGCTCCCTTGAAGGCGGCCTTCGCTGACGCGAGGTCGAGGCGACCGATCTCACCGAGCAGGTCGCGTACCTCCGCCACCTGCTGCGGCAGATCCTTCGGCCAGGCGCGCTTCTCCGCCTTTCCGGCCTTCGCCGCTTTCGCGCCCTTCGCCACCTTGTCCGCTTTCGCCGCCGTGCCCGGCAACTCGGCCTGGGTCGCATCCTGGGTGCCCTGGGGATTCTGGAACTCCGGCCGCAGCCAGCGGATGAGCCCGCGCTTCTCCTCTTCGGCGCGCTCGTGGTTCAACGCCACCAGCCGCTCGAGGATCTCCTCGTCGGTGAGCGACCCCGGCCAGCCGTAGGCCTCGAACACCGCGGCGTCGAGATCGTCATGGATCTGCTTCAGCACCGATACCAACCCCTGCTCGTGAATTACCCGCTCCTTCGCCGACAACGCCTCCCCCGAGCGCAGCTTCTCGAGCACGTTGTACATCCCCGTGATCGTCAACCCCGGATGTGCCGCCTGCTGCCGCTTCCGATGCCCATCCAGCTGCTCGCCCAGGCCTCTGATCCGCTCCCCAACCTCAAAAGCGCACACAGGGAAAGGGAATGGATCGAAGCAGCGCGTCTTCGAGTACACGGAATCGTTCCCTACTCCAAGCCGCCCACCCGTTCCAAGCGCCCAAGTCGCGTGAAGGCGACTGCTGAGTATCGCGAGCAGGAGCGCGTCGGAAGAACCGACAACCACGAGCTTGTGTTCCGGTCGAACGCCGCCTTTCAGAAATACAAACACTCGGTGTTTTGCGGTCTCGGATGTGGCGATATAGCGCTCAAGCCCTGCAATGGCCGCACGAACCTGTTCGCTTGATCTTCGATGAAGCCACCAGCGCGCGCGTAGCCGAGGATCGCGGTTCTGTTCTCGTTCTGGGCGCACTCGCTCCAGGAGCCGCTGATACAGCGCCGGAGCTTTTTCTCTCAGGTACTGCTCCTCGCAGCTTCCTGTATCGATGACGTAGAAGTCGCGACTCCGATCTGTGATGTCGCTCCCGTTGCGCAGCGGGAACAGAAGCGCCGCATATGCGTCTCCTCTCGCCGCGATTCCTAGCGCCTCGTCGCGTTCGAGAACGAAACCTCTACTGCCGAGAATCAGGCCCGTCCCCGATAGTTCGCGGTTGGCTCTCAACGTCTCGACAGAGGTTAGGTCGGCTCCGACTCGAAAGTCGGGCCCGATGTAACCCCTCCTTTCCGAGAGCTCTACACCTACTTCCTCGCTTCCAACGAAGACTTCGTGCTCGACTTTTCTAAGCATGCCCACCGCCGGCCCAGGGGCAACGACTGACAGGGCAACCCGCACAGCAGCGCCGTCAGCGGAGTCGACCCACGGGTGATCTGGGATTGCGAACGCAAGTGAGACGGGTGACTCAGCACTCATCTGTTGCGCTACTACTCGCCGATTCGTCGTCTGCCAGATTGTGTTCGTTGAGATTAGCCCTGCTCTCCGCACTCTCCGCTCCGATACAAGCTGCGCCGCGGCGAACCACCAATACATCACAAAGTCAGACCCGTCGGGCACAGCGCCCTCGTAAGCCTGCCTCAGCGCCTCGGTGTAGCCGTCCCCCATCGACTTTCTCAGAAGGAGTTTTCCGATGTACGGCGGATTTCCGATGATGAAGTCGGCTTTGGGCCATTCGGCGGGTCTGGGGTTTTTGTAGGTGTAGACGGGGATCCTCGCGGAGTCGTCGGGTACGGGCTCACCGGTTACTGCGCTTTTTTTCATCGTGGTGCCATCCCAGCGGGTGATGGGCACGCCGTGCTCGTCGCGGGCGAGCTCGGGGTCGCCGTCCCAGGTGAGGACGGCGTCGCGGCATTCGATGTTGTCGTAGTCGCGCAGGACCGGTTCGGGGATGGTCGT